>JANNSG010000001.1:0-19542 GCA_031402355.1 Pseudorhodobacter sp.
CAGGCACTTTCGACAAACTCTTTGCGGTCAAACAACTCAGGAACAGAACACTTGTGACACACAGGCAGATAACAAACATTCAACACGCTCCACCAGGTTTTTCAGGACGCGCCAAGCCGGCAAAAAAACCTGGTGGAGCGTGTTGAATGTTTGTTATCTGCCTGTGTGTCACAAGTGTTCTGTTCCTGAGTTGTTTGACCGCAAAGAGTTTGTCGAAAGTGCCTGTGCCTGTGCCTGTGCGTGACGAGTAGTGTTTCGTTGAATTGTGTCTGTTCGTGGTTTTGTGTAACCCGTGATTTTGGTAATTCTTAAAGCCGACCCGTACTTGTAACCCGTGTATCCAGTTGCCTTTTTGCTGTGCTTTGCCTGATAAAGGCCTGTTGCACGGCTTTTTGTGACTTTGCCCATGACAATTCGTGTCGATCAAATCGGCGGCTTGCCTGAATGGCGGCCGCCGGATTGACGGGTGCGGCCAAGGGGTATGTTGGCCCAAAGACGACCCCCGTTCCTGGGTTGGCGTAGAATGCGCCGAGCGGCCATCGCTAAAGCTTGGTGACGAGCACCTTGTCGATGCGTCGATCATCAAGGTCGATCACTTCGAAGCTGTGACCCTCGGCGATAAAGCTGTCGCCGAGATCGGGCAGACGGTGGAACTGATGCAGCATCAGGCCGGCGACGGTGTCGTAATCACCGGCCAAGGTGCGCGGCAGGGTCATGCGCTCACAAAACTCATCCACTGGCATCCAGCCTGCGACCAGCCAGCTGGTATCAGTGCGCTGGAATATCGCGGGCTCTTCTTCCTTATGCTCAAGGAAGGTTCCGGTGATCGCCTCAAGGATATCACCGGTGGTGATGATGCCTTCGAAGCTGCCGTGTTCGTCGTAAACCAGCGCCATGTGGTTGGGCGAGGCGCGCAGAATTTCGATCACCGCCAGCGCATCGGCCTTGTCGGTGACAACCGGCACTTCGCGCATGAGTTTGGCCACGTTCAGGGGTTGGCCTTGCGAAATGGCGGCGAAGGCATCGGTCATATAGAGGACACCGACGACTTCATCGGTATCGCGGTTGCGCACCGGAATGCGCGGGCGACCCGAGGCGCGGATGGCGGCGATGGTTTCGACTTCGGTGGCCTGCAGATCAACGAGTTCCACGTCGCGGCGCGGTGTCATCAAGGCGCGGGCCGAACGGTCGGCAAGTCGCATCACGCCGGAGAGCATTTCTTGTTCTTCATCCTCAATCACGCCGTCATATTTGGCTTCGGCAAGGATGGTGCGCACCTCTTCTTCGGTGACGCGGGCCTTGCTGTCACGCGACACGCCAAGCAGAGCCAGCACCATGCGGCCAGACCAGTCAAGAAACCAGACCAGCGGCGAGGCGATACGGGCGATCCAGACCATAAACGGGGCCGCACGCATGGCGATGGCTTCGGGGTTGCGGAGCGCGATCTGTTTGGGGACCAGTTCGCCGATGATCAGGGTGAGGTAGGTCAGGACCACAACGACGCCACCAACACCAAGGGTATTGGCCCAATCGGGATCGACGCCTTCGAAGACAAGGAAATTGGAAAGCCGCGCCCCAAGGGTGGCCCCGGAAAAGGCGCCGGACAGGACACCAACCAGCGTCATGCCAAGTTGCACCGAGGACAGGAATTTGCCGGGGTCTTCGCAGAGGCGGAGTGCGACGGCGGCGCGTTTGCTGCCTGCTTCGGCAATGGACCTCAAACGGGCTGGCCGCGAGGACACAAACGCCAGTTCGGACATTGAAAGCCCGCCGTTCAGGGCGATCAGAACGACAACAATGAGAATCTCAGTAAGCATCGGGTCCGGGCATTTGGATGCGGTCAAGGTATGGCGATGCGAGAGTGGCCGCAAGTGATACCATTGACTGCCTGCAAATTCGTGCCGGAAGCCGGTCAATTTATCATATCCCTTGCAAAATTGTGGCCGCGGCCCTATGTGACCCTCGCGACGCTTTCTTAATCGACCCTCTGTTCCCTTGTGGCTGCAGTCTCGATCTAGACACACAGCCGGGTCATCGCACATTCGCGGATGGCAAACATGATGGAGTAGACACGATGGCCAATGGCACCGTGAAATGGTTTAACGCAACCAAGGGTTTTGGTTTTATTGCCCCGGCAAATGGCAACCGCGATGTGTTTGTGCACATTTCGGCGCTTGAGCGCGCAGGCATCCGCCAGTTGGACGACGGCCAAGCCGTCACGTTCGACATCGAAGCAGGCCGTGATGGCCGCGAGTCGGCAACGAACCTCGCGCTGGCTTGATTTTCGGGCTTAGTTGAGGAAACGGGGGCAGCGAAAGCTGCCCCCGTTTTCGTTTGCAAAGCTGCCGAGGTTCAGTCCAGCTTGAAATCGAAATGCTTGCGGACGTGTTCTTCGATTTTCCAGATGCCTTTGAAGTTTTTCTCAACTGCGAAGGCATCGCCCGCAACAACGGTTACCGGTGTTCCGCCATCGGGGGTGATCACGATATGGCCTGCGATCAGGTGGACGAATTCGTAAGCGGTGTAGGTGGCGTGATAGCTGCCGGGGCTGCATTCCCAATAGCCCGACATCATGGTGCCATCGGCGGTGGTATGAAGCACCCAGGTGGACATTTTGGGGCTGCCTTCGGTGACAATCCAGCCGTCCAGATCATCATGCGACGGTGTGACGGTGCTAAGGGCGGGCAGTTTGGTGATGGTTTGCAATTTGATCTCCGATTTGGTGCTAAGGGTTGGGCTTTTGTTTACCATGCGGGATTACCCGCACCATTGCTGCCGGGACAACGACCATTCGTATACCTGTTCCGGCTGTCAGCGGCCAGGAAATGCTACGTTCCTGAACGGCCAATCTTGCGCCAGCCACTGACGAAAAGCCGACCCAACCCTGTCTTCCAGCCCATCAGCCAAACGGTCAGCACGCGCCCAGTAAAAGCAATCCGCGTCGCAATTGGGGTCGGCTGGCGGATTGATATAGCAGCACCCAAGGCAGGTCTTCCCATCCAGGCTGGTCACGGTATAGGCAAAGGAATGTCGGATGGTGAATTCGCGTTGATGCCAAGCAAGGTCAACCAGATTCTCCTCCAGCGACATCCCATCAGGCCAGTCGCTGTCCGGCTCCATCAGCCCCTTTAGATGAGCCGCGCTGGTCATCACCGCATCGTAATCGCGTATAACGTCATGTATGCTCAACGGGCTTAGAGTGAATTCTGCCGTCACCAGCCCAAGCGGCACAGTAAAATCGGGCGGAACGATCGGGCGGTGATACATCGAAGCCTCCTCTGGCCATCACATCTTCGCCTGAAGCAGGCCCAAGGACAAGCCAGCCCGCGCCATCCCCGCAAGTCAGATGGCCTTCGCAGCGATCTTGTCTTGGGTTTGGGTATCAAAATCGCGGGCGTCGTGACGTTCGGGAAGTTGGCCGGACGCGTCGCCCCAGTTGCGGTTGACCATCCGGCCCCGGATGACGGCAGGGCGGGTGTCGATCCGTTGGGCCCATGCGAGGACGTGGGTATAGCTGGTCACATCCAGAAATTCAGCCGCACCATACTGGCGGCCGAGCACCAGATTGCCATACCAAGCCCAGATCGCGATATCAGCGATGGTATAGTCAGCGCCTGCGATAAACGGCGTCAAGGCAAGCTGGCGGTCCAGCACATCAAGCTGGCGTTTGGTTTCCATCGCAAAGCGGTTGATCGGATATTCCATCTTGGTGGGCGCATAAGCGTAGAAATGGCCAAAGCCGCCACCAAGATAGGGGGCCGACCCCATTTGCCAGAACAGCCAATTCAAACATTCGGCGCGGGCGGCGGGGTCTTTCGGAATGAAAGCCCCGAATTTATCCGCCAGATACAGCAGTATCGCGCCGGATTCAAAAAGCCGGACCGGCGGGTTGACGGACCGGTCCATCATTGCGGGGATCTTGGAGTTTGGGTTCACCTCAACGAAACCCGATCCGAACTGATCGCCGGTACCAATGTCGATCAGCCAGGCATCATATTCGGCCCCCATGTGACCCATTGCCAGCAGCTCTTCGAGCATGACCGTGACTTTGACACCGTTGGGCGTGGCCAGCGAGTAAAGCTGCAGCGGGTGCTGGCCTACGGACAGGGCTTTGTCATGCGTGGCCCCGGCAATGGGGCGATTGGTGCTGGCGAATTTTCCGCCATTTTCCTTGTCCCAGAGCCAGACTTTCGGCGGAGTGAAGGCGGTATCGGTCAAGGCGCGCTCCTGCGGGTTGCTGCTGGTCGCATCCTTGTGGGGCTTTTCGCTGGTTCAGCGAAAAGACCCCGAAGGGGCGCGATGAGCGGCGGTTTGGGTCAGATCGAAAGGCAGATGTATTTCAGTTCCATATAATCGTCGATGCCATGATGGCTACCCTCGCGGCCTAGCCCTGACTGTTTGACGCCGCCGAAGGGGGCCATTTCGTTGGAGATGAGGCCGGTGTTGACGCCAACCATGCCATATTCAAGCGCTTCCTGAACGCGGGTGATGCGGCCGATATCGCGGGCGTAGAAGTAGGAGGCGAGGCCAAAGATGGTGTCATTGGCGCGTCTGATCACTTCGTCTTCGGTGTCGAACTTGAACAGGGGCGCCAGCGGGCCGAAGGTTTCTTCATTTGCCACCATCATTTGCGGCGTGACGCCAGTGACGACGGTGGGTTCAAAGAAAGTGCCGCCAAGCGCGTGACGCTTGCCGCCGGTCACGATCTTGCCGCCGCCCTTGATCACATCGGCGATGTGTTCTTCGACCTTTTCAACCGCGTCCATGTTGATCAGCGGGCCAGTTGTGGTGCCCGCCGTCAGCCCGTCACCGATGTTCAGCTTGGCGACAGCGGCAGCAAGTTTGGCGGCGAACGAGTCGTACACCCCGGCCTGCACATAGATGCGGTTGGCGCAGACGCAGGTCTGGCCGTTGTTGCGGAATTTTGAGATCATCGCGCCTTCGACCGCGGCATCCAGATCGGCGTCGTCGAACACGATAAACGGCGCGTTGCCGCCCAGTTCCATCGAGCATTTCAGCACCTGGTCCGCAGCTTGTTTCAGCAGAATGCGGCCAACTTCGGTGGAGCCGGTGAAGGTCAGTTTGCGGATGGCGGGGTTTTCACAGAATTCCTTGCCGATTTCTGAGGATCGTTTGGAAGTGATAACGGAAAACAGGCCAGCAGGCACGCCCGCACGTTCGGCCAGCACAGCGAGTGCGATGGCTGACAGCGGGGTTTCGGCAGCAGGGCGGGCGACAAAGCCGCAACCCGCGGCCAATGCAGGGGCGACTTTGCGCGCGATCATCGCGTTGGGGAAGTTCCACGGGGTGATGGAGGCGCAGACACCGATCGGCTGTTTGATCACCGATATGCGCTTGTCGGGCATGTGGCCCGGGATGATTTCGCCGTAGGTGCGTTTTGCTTCTTCGCCAAACCATTCGATATAGGCAGAGCCATAGGCGATTTCGCCCATCGCCTCGGCCACGGGTTTGCCCATCTCAGCGGTCAGGATGGTGGCAAGATCGGCCTGGGCCGCCATGCACAGATCGAACCATTTGCGCATCACGGCTGCGCGGGCTTTGCCAGTGCGGGCGGCCCATTCGCGGCGGGCCACATCGGCGGCGGCAATGGCGCGGGCGGTATCGGCGCGGGTCAGGTCTGGCACAGTGGCAATCACGTCGCCGCGCGCGGGGTTGGTGACTGCAAAGGTGGCGCCATCGGCGGCATCTATCCATTGTCCTGCAACGTAAGCCTTGTTTGGCAAAAGACCGGGATCTTTGAGAAGTGAGCGCAGGTCTGTGGCGATATCAAGCATAATGGCCTCCCATTTCGTGGACGCTTATGCAATGCAGGGTGAAACCGGATTTGTCCAGTTCTGGTAGGGCTACTGCGCAACAATTTGATCAAATAAAGGCATCTCTATGGATATGGACCGGGCGTATTCCAATGGTGCTTTCATCGCGGGGGCTGAAAGTTACCCGCCTCTGTGGGCAGAAAAGGCAGCGGCTTTTCGCGCCGGGCTGGGCGAACGCGCGAGGCTGGATTTGCCATATGGCGCGGCGGAGCGGCAAAAATTCGATCTGTTTTTGCCGCAAGCTGTGCCGAAGGGTCTGCTGATTTATGTACATGGTGGGTATTGGCTGGCCTTTGGGCGGGACAGTTGGTCGCATCTGGCAGGCGGCGCGCTGGCGGTTGGCTGGGCCTGTGCGATGCCGTCTTACACGCTGGCCCCGCAGGCACGGATTTCCGCGATTACGGTTGAGATCGGGCGTGCGGTGGATGCAGCAGCAGGCATGGTGGCGGGGCCGGTTGTGGTGACGGGACATTCGGCGGGCGGCCATCTGGCGGCACGGATGGGCTGCGTGGACGCACCGCTGGCAACCCGGGTGGCGCGGGTGGTTCCGATTTCACCGGTGGCGGAACTGGCGCCCTTGATGCAGACTTTGATGAATGAGAAGCTGGGTATCACAGCGGCCGAGGCGGCGCGGGAAAGCCCGGCACGGCTGCCGCTTCGAAGCGGGGTCTCGGCCCATGTCTGGGTTGGTGGCCAAGAGAGACCGGTGTTTCTGTGGCAGGCGCGGCACCTGTCGGAGCATTGGGATTGCGGCTGGACCGTTGCCAAGGGGCGTCATCATTTCGATGTGATTGACGAGTTGTCCGATCCGGGGTCTGCCTTGATGGAGGCCTGTCTGGGCGGGCTTTGACGAAAGGCGCGCAGGGAATTGGCGCCGCTGTCAGCCCTGATTGTTCATCCGTTCGATATAGGTGCGCATTTCTTCGGCCTCGCGGCGGGCATCGCGCAGACCGCCCATCGCGGCGCGCAATTCGGCCTCGGTCTGGGTGATGTGGTTGGTCAGTTCTGCTTCGCGCTGTTCAAGATAGATGATCGCCTGATCGCGGGTTTCCTCGGCTTCGTGCAGGGATTGCGCCATCTTGTCCAATTCGCCCATGTCGCCGCCCGCGACGCGGGTGAACCGGTGCAGCGCCCAATAGGCAAACCAGCCCATCGCGAAGGCGGCAAACAGGATGATGGCGGTGGCTACGACGAATTCGGAACGGTTCATGGCTGGCCTATGCAGGGGGTTGGGGGCGGTCAGTCGGTTTTCGGGCGGGGTTTTGGACGCAGGGTGGGTTCTTGCGGCGCGACCGAGGGGCTGGTGTCAACGGCGGGGCCGGTTTGCGGCTGCCCGGGGACCTGTGGAGCAGTGCCGGTTGGTATTGTGTCGGTTTGGGTGGTTTCGGTTGGTGCAGTTTCAGTTGGTGCAGTTTCGCTTGGCGCAGTTTCTGGGGGCAGGTCGAGAAAGACAAACTCGATACGGCGGTTGGCCTCGCGGCCTTCTTCGGTGACATTGTCGGCGATCGGGTTGGCCTCACCGTAGCCGACAGCGCTGAAGCCATCGACCAGCACGCGGCGGCCTTGCAAGGCCAGAAGAACAGCCTCGGCGCGCGACTGGCTTAACCTGCGGTTGCCGTCTTCGCTGCCCTGGGAATCGGTGTGGCCGGCGATTTCGACCCGCATGTTGGGGCAATTGACCAGGACGGCAACCAGGGTATCGACGCTGCCGCGCGCGGCGGGGGCTATATCGGCAGAGCCGGGTGTGAACGAGATTTTCTGCACGCCAAGCGCGGCTTCGATTCTGAGCCGGCATTCCTCGGGGGTCGGCAGGGCGGCGGTCGGATCCAGGCTTTCGACATAGGTTACATCAACCTTATAGGTCTTGCCCTGACCAAGTTTCGACGACAGAATTTGCGAAATGCGGGCCTTTGCGCCCTGTGAGCCGGTCTTGCCCTTCAAATCGACCGTATCGGCGCGCACCAGCAACGTGCCGCTGGACAGTTGTGACATCGCCTCTAGCCCGGCCAGAACCCTGAGCGGCCAGCCATCAGGCAGATCCGGGGTCAGCCGGGTGGCGACATAGACATCATCAGAGCCGAACCGGGCACGGGCATAGGCATCAACTGCATCGCGCAATGTGGCATCGGTCAGCCTGCCGCGCAAATCCACTTTGCCCTCGGCGGTCAGGGTGGCGGTGAATTCGGCCGGGCCTTCAGCGGCGGCGGCGCTGAGTTTTGGCAGCGTGGCATTCAACGAGAACACATCGGGCAGGGCGGTTTGCAGTTCGCCTATGGCGCGGTCAAACACGGCTTGATCCACCCCTTCGGCAGCGAGCAATGTTACATCGGCGTCCGAAAAGGTCACGGTGCCAGCGCCGATGGCTGCGATGGCGGCAATCCCGGCTTCCACAGCGTCAGCCCATTTGGGCGTCGGCACGCCAAGGCCAATCGTGCAACCGGCTGCCGCAGTGGCGCCGGCCTTGCGGGCTGCGGCCAGAATGCGTTCCCGGCTGCGGTCCGAATCCGCTGAACAGGCATCAAACCGGCCGCCCTGATCATCCATCACATAGCGCAGTATGAACGGCGTCAGGACCGGGCGCGGCGCTGAGATGGCAAGATCAACCACAAGACCTGCCGGAACGATCTTGTTCAAATCGGCCTCAAGCCGCCTCTTTTCGGCCTCTGAGCCGGAAATTGCGGTGACGGCGACACGGCCCTGCGCCACCGAAATCTTGGCGCGTGGCAACATTTTCAGGGCCGAAATGCCGAAATCGACGGCGTCCTGCCAGCCCTCGGGGGCTGGATAGGCGGCTGTTTCCAGCATGTCAGCGATGGCCACGTCCGGGGTGATTGCGGCGACAGCGGCGGCAATGGCGGCCTCGCCGGTGCTGTCTTCGTCGGATGTGGGCACCAGACCTATCAGTTGAATGCCGTCGTCATTGCGCAGCATTTCCACCGAAAAGCGTGGTGCGCTGACGGCGCTGGCCGGGGTCACGTCAAGCTGGTCGCGCACGCGGTTTGCATCAATGACGGATCCAGCCAGATTGACGGTGCGAAACCGGGCCGCCTCATTCGGGGCGGTGCCGGTCAGGGTGACTTGCAGGCCGTCAGACCCGGCGGTGGCCCAGGTGACGCCTTGCGCCAACAAGGCGGAATTCACCGCCCGGGCAGAGCGGTCTTCGATGACCCGCGCCATCAGATATGAGGCCACCAACGACAAAAGCAGCGCCCCGACAAAGGCAGCCACAGCGATCGAGGTTTGCGAAAAGCGCATGGGAGGCGGGCCTTGGTCCGGGGTTACAGGCACCATCTGGTACGATGTGCTGAGCCGAGCATTAGGCGTTTCGACGTTTGGGTTCAATCACAAGCGCGGCTATGCGACCAGCGATCCGGCAAGAAACAGCGCAGGGATCAGGCCTGCATTGCGATTGGAGCGGAAGATCTGCAGGCAAACCGCAGGGTTTTCGACATCGAGGCGCGCAAGTTGCCACAGCAGATGGCCGCCAAACGCCCAGATCCCGCACAGCGCCAGCGCCAGTTTCAAGACCGAGCCCTGATCCAGAAGTGCCAGCAGGATCGCCGAGGTAAAGAGCAGTATACTGAGCAAACCAAAGCCGCGCAGCCAGGGCAGCGCATTGGTCCCAAACAGCCGCGCTGTAGATTTGACGCCGATCAGCGCATCATCATCGACATCCTGATAGGCATAGATGGTGTCGTAAAACAGCGTCCACGCAATGCCTGCGCCGTAAAGCAGGATGGCCGGAGGGGCCACCTGCCCGAAATGTGCCGCCCAGGCAAAAAGGGCACCCCAATTGAAGGCGAGGCCCAGAAACACCTGTGGCCACCAGGTGAAGCGTTTGGCGAAAGGGTAGAGGGCGACAAGGCCAAGCGACGCTATGCCAAGCAGGATCGAGAGCGTGTTGAAGGTGAACAGGATCACAGCGGCGGCAAGCGCCTGGGCGATCATCCAGACGACGGCTTGTTTTGGGGTGACCTGCCCCGACGGCAAGGGGCGGCTTTTGGTGCGGGCAACAGATGCGTCGATATGGCGATCGGTCAGGTCATTCCAGGTGCAGCCAGCACCGCGCATGAGAAACGCCCCAAGGGCACAGCCAAGAGCGATCCATGCGTCATGTGCCGTGGCCCCGCCCGGATCTGCCGCGACAGCAAGGGCGAGGCCCCAAAGGCAAGGGATCAGCAACAGCCAGGTGCCAATCGGCCGGTCTGCTCGCGACAGCCGCAAGTAGGGCCTTGTCGCGGCAGGGGCAAAGCGGTCTACCCAGTTTTGCGCGGGCGCGTCGATTACAGGGTTGGCGGTGAAATCCAACGGCGCTGCCTCTGGCGTTCTGGGGGGTTGGTGCATAAGTTGCACTCCATGGCTGAAGCAAAGATACGATTGTTTGTAGAGCACCCGCTTGGGCCGGGGCAACCAGTTCCGCTGACGGAAAGTCAGGCGAATTACCTTTTTGCGGTGATGCGGCTGGCAGTTGGTGCGGCGGTTTTGCTGTTTAATGGGCGCGACGGCGAGTGGCGGGCTGAGGCAGCGCTAGCGGGCAAGCGGGGCGGCATTCTGGTCTGCGACCGGCTGACGCGGCCGCTGCACATGCCGTCTGATCTGTGGCTGCTGTTTGCGCCGATCAAGAAGGCACGAACCGATTTCATTGTGGAAAAGGCGGTTGAGATGGGGGTAGCACGGATCCTGCCGGTGCAGACTCAGCACACCCATGCCGACCGGATCAGGCAGGACCGGTTGCAGGCCCACGCGATGGAGGCGGCAGAACAATGCGGTGCAACGGTGGTGCCGGACGTGGCGGCGCTGGCGGGGCTGGAGAAGGTGCTGGCCGGGTGGGCCGATACACGGCGGATCCTGTGGTGTGATGAGGAGTTGGCAGGTGACAAGGTGGCCCTCGCAGACCACCCGCGCGGCCAACCTTGGGCGATTCTGATCGGGCCTGAGGGCGGCTTTTCTGACCGGGAAAAGCTGCTTTTGCGCGGGATGCCTTTGGTGGTGCCCGCATCGCTGGGGCCACGGATATTGCGCGCAGATACGGCGGCAGTGGCGGCCATGACGCTGTGGCAAACGACAATAGGGGATTGGGTGTGAGTTGGGTCCGCCCCGAGGTGACGGCCGGCCTGTGGCGCGGGCGCGAGGCGATTGCCGCGTTTGGCGTTGTGGCGTTTGGGTTTTGGCTGGCATGGCTGGGGGGATATCTGCTGGTGCCGCTGGGGCTTGTTCTGGCGTTTCTGGGGGCGATCTGGGTCTTGCAGGCGCTGCGCCGGTTGCGGTTTGCGCAGGGTGTGGACGCGCCGGGTATGGTCGAGGTGGATGAGGGCCAGATCGGCTATCTTGGGCCTGATGCGGGTGGCTTTGTCGCTTTGCCCGATCTGGTTGAGCTGCGGTTTCTGGTGCTTGGCGGGCGGCGGATGTGGCGGATGAAGCAGGCGGATGGGCAGGCCCTGCTGGTGCCGGTCGATGCCGCGGGGGCAGAGCGGCTGTTTGACGCCTTTGCCAGTCTGCCCGGAATGGACGCCCACGCGCTGATTGCGGCACTGGACAACCGCCGGGCAGCCGGGGCGGACCATGTGCATGACAGTTTGGTGATCTGGCGGCGGGCTGATCGGCTGGCCTTGACTTGACGCGATTAGCACGACACCTGTGTGCGCCTTGATATGCAGATGAAAGCGGAGCGCCAAAAATGTCCATTCCTCAATCCGGTGGTGGTCTGATTGAAAGCGTGGCCCAGTTGGCCGAATACATGGAGGCCGGCAACAAGCCTGCGGCCGAATGGCGTATCGGCACCGAGCATGAGAAGTTTGGCTGGCTGACGGATAGTCGGTTGCCACTGCCCTATGCGGGGGATCGGTCGATATCCGCGCTGTTTGCGGGGCTCGAGGCGCGGTTTGGCTGGGTGCCGCTACGCGAGGGCGACAATATCATCGGCATGACGCGGAACGGGGCGAATATCTCGCTGGAACCGGGCGGGCAGTTTGAACTGTCTGGTGCAGCGGTGGCGAGTTTGCACGAAACCGATGCCGAGACGAAGCTGCATCTGGCGGAAGTTGCGGAATTGGCCACGCCTCTGGGCATTCGGTTCATGGGGATTGGGGCCGCGCCGGAATGGTCGGGCGATCAGATGCCGGTGATGCCGAAGGGGCGCTACCGGTTGATGACCGATTACATGGGCCGTGTCGGCACGCACGGCACGCAGATGATGTACCGCACCTGCACGGTGCAGGTTAATCTGGACTACGCGTCCGAGGCCGACATGGTGAAAAAGCTGCGGGTGGCGATTGCGCTGCAGCCAGTGGCGACGGCGCTGTTTGCATCGTCGCCGTTCTTTGATGGCAAGTTGAACGGGCATAAATCCTGGCGGAGCCGTATTTGGCGGGGGTTGGATGACAGCCGCACGGGGATGCTGCCGTTTGCGTTTGACCAAGGCATGGGGTTTCAGGCCTATGTTGATTGGGTGCTGGATGTGCCGATGTATTTTGTCTATCGGAACGGCAAGTATATCAACGCGTTAGGGCAAAGTTTCCGGGATTTCCTGAAGGGTCAGTTGCCTGCGTTGCCGGGCGAGAAGCCGACGCTGAGCGACTGGGCCGACCATATGACGACCGTATTCCCCGAGGCGCGCGTTAAGAAATTCATCGAAATGCGCGGCGCGGATTGCGGCGATTTGCCCCATATCGTGGCGCTGCCTGCGTTTTGGGTGGGGTTGATGTATGATCAGTCAGCGCTCGATGCGGCATGGGATCTGGTCAAGGGGATTGACGCGGAGGCGCGCGAGGGGCTGCGCGTTACGGCCTCGGTCAAGGGATTGCAGGGCGAGGCGGGGGGCGTGAAAATCCTTGATCTGGCGCGTGCGGCTGTTGGTTTGTCGCATGCAGGGTTGGTGGCGCGGGGCCTTGGCGAAGAGGTGTATCTGGCGCCTTTGGTGCAGTCCGTGAAATCAGGGACCACGCAGGCAGACCGTTGGCTGCGCGCTTATCATGGCGAATGGGGCGGCGATTTGACCCGGATTTATGAGGCGTCGAGTTTGTAAGAGGGGCGCTGCCCCAAGTCTCGCCTTCGGCGAGACTTTCCCCGGGATATTTTAGCCAAAATGAAATTGCAGGTCAGGCTTTCTTGGCGCCGATTTTGGGTTCGGTACCTGCCTTGATGCGGGCGATGTTGGCGGCGTGGCGGATGTAGACGAGGACCGTCAGGATAAAGACCAGGAACAGGATTGGGCCTTGGTTGAAGAGGAACACCCAAAGGCCTGAAAAGCCCGCGGCGGCGAGGGCCGCGACGGACGAGATGCGGGTGACGGCGGCGACAAGGCCCCATGTGGCGCAGGCGGCGAGGCCTATGGGCCATGCAAGCGCCAGCAGGATGCCAAGGAAGGTGGCGACACCTTTGCCGCCTTTGAAGCCGAGCCAGACAGGGAACAGATGACCAAGGAAGGCGCTTAGGCCTGCGAGTTGGGCGGCATCTTCGCCGAATATTGCGCGGGCGATAAGGACGGCGATGCCACCCTTGGCGGCGTCGAGTATCAAGGTTGCGGCGGCGGCGGGTTTGTTGCCCGTGCGCAGGACGTTGGTGGCGCCGATGTTGCCGGAGCCGATTTTTCGTAAATCACCAAGACCGAAAGCGCGGGTGATGACGATGCCGAAAGGGATGGAGCCCAATAGGTAGGCGAGGAGGGCCACAAGGGCCAGCATCATCGGATCGGTGGTGAATTGGGGCATGGTCAGTCCGCTTTGAAAATCTGGTGTCCGCTGACGTAGGTGGCGTGCACCTTACCCTCCATCCGCTGGCCGTCAAATGGGGTGTTTTTGGAT
This sequence comes from Pseudorhodobacter sp., assembly GCA_031402355.1. Lineage (GTDB taxonomy): Bacteria > Pseudomonadota > Alphaproteobacteria > Rhodobacterales > Rhodobacteraceae > JACMNW01. The sequence continues at coordinate 13,637 of JANNSG010000001.1, forward strand.
TTTGAATGGAGTTTTGAGCGGTCCAGCAGGAAGGGCGCGTTGGGATCGAACAGGACGAGGTCGGCGGGCGCACCGGGGGAGAGGCGGCCTTGCGGCAGGCCCAAGCGGTTGGCGGGGTTTAACGCCATGGCGCGGAACAGCTGCGGCAGAGTCAGCGCGCCTGCGTGATAGAGGCGCATGGCGGCGGGGAGCAAGGTTTCGAGTGCAACGGCCCCGGCGGCGGCTTCCTCGAACGGCAGGCGTTTGGATTCCTCATCCTGCGGGGTGTGCATGGAACTGATGATGTCGATCAACCCATCGGCAACGGCTTGCACCATGGCGAGGCGGTCTTCTTCGGACCTAAGCGGTGGTTTGACTTTGAAGAAAGTGCGGTAATCGCCGACGTCAAGCTCGTTCAGCGTCAGGTGGTGGATGGAGACACCAGCGGTGACGTCCAGGCCGTTGCGTTTGGCGCGGGCGAGGGCGGGCAGGCTGCGAGCGGTGGTGATTTGGTCGGCGTGGTATTTGGCGCCTGTCATTTCCACTAGGCCAAGGTCGCGGTCCAGGCCTAGGCGCTCGGCCATGGGCGAGACGCCGGGCAGGCCGCGCAGGGAGGCGAATTTTCCGGAGGTGACGGCGGACCCGTGGCTAAGGCCGGGGTCTTGCGGGTGGCCGATGATCAGCGCGTTTAGTGATCGGGCGTAGGTGAGGGCGCGGGACAGAACCTTGGTATCGGTCACGACATGATCGCCGTCGCTGAAGGCGATTGCGCCTGCGTCCAGCAGGAAGCCAATTTCGGTCATCTCGGTCCCAGCGCGGCCTTTGGTGAGGGCGGCCATGTGGTGGATGCGGACGGGGAATTCGGCGGCGCGGCGGGTGACGAATTCAAGGACTTCGGGGCTGTCGATGGCGGGGTCGGTGTCAGCGCGGGCGATGATGGTGGTGACACCGCCTGCGGCGGCGGCGAGGGAGGCGGAGCGGAAGGATTCTTTGTGCCGATCACCGGGTTCGCCGATTTTGACGCCGATATCAACGATGCCGGGGGCGATGCAGAGGCCGTGGCAGTCGATTATGGTGGCACCCTTGGGGGCGGGGGTGTTTAGGGCGTGGATTTTGTCGCCTTGGGTGGTGAGGGTGCCCGGCTCATCGGTCAGGGTTTCGGGGTTGATCAGGCGGGCGTTGGTGAAATGGATCATCGGGTGGTCCTTGGCGTAGGGTGCGCATTTATTGCGCACCATTGGCGGCGGCGGGGCATGTGGCGGGGCAGGCGGTCAGACACGCGGTGCGCAATAAATGCGCACCCTACGGGGGAACTCAACTGCCCATCCAGACGAAGACGCCGACGAAGATGAACATCAGGATCAGCACAACCGTGGCAACCATGCCGCCGATGCGGGCGTCGGACATGGGTTTTTTTGGTGGTTTTTCCGAGGGGTGGGGGGTGGTCATGGGTGCGTGGCCGATGGGGTTGGGGGCGGTTTTGGGAAGTGGCGGTAGTACGGGAGGTTCGCAAGGAATGCGAGGCGTAAGGCGTGGGTCATGGCATCAACCGCATTGTTTTTTCGCAATTGCAAGCATCGCGCGCTTGTAAGACTTCGAGAATTGAAAGGCCGAAGAAAACCATCACTTTCCTCTTCTCTGAACGGAAAATCAAAGCCGTGTCTTCAACCTCAATACTTAGCCCTTTGCATTCAACCTGACTGAGTTTCCGCCCGCTGAGAAGATAAAGGGGAGTGGTCAATTTCAGGATACGAAGGTTGGTGATTGCATAATAGTTTTTCGCCGTACCATTTGCATGCGAAATCAGTTGGTAGAGGAAAGATAGCGCGCAAAAGCCCATGATGGTAGTACCGGGCCAGTAGAAGTGATAAAGTTGCCGACAACTTCTGCGCAGATGTGGCCCGCACGCGTCGTAAAGTGATTCATATTTAAGCGCAAAATACAAAAATAAGAGAGCAAATAAAAAGCTGTATATAATGAAAAATATAAATCCTTTCTTCAGGTAAACAAACTGGCTCTGTCCGTTCCATTTTACCGATTCACCATGAGTCAAATAGAGTTGCCAGTCGTCTTGGGTCATTGCACTCACACCATCACCCCCACCGCCTTCGCGCCTCGTTCTGCCCTCAAATTCCGGGCCAGCAGGTCCATGCAGGCCATGCGGACGGCGACGCCCATTTCAACCTGGTCTTGAATCACTGATCGGTTGATGTCGTCGGCCAGATCACCGTCAATCTCCACCCCCCGGTTCATTGGTCCCGGATGCATGACGATGGCGTCCGGTTTGGCGTGGGCCAGTTTGTCGTGGTCCAGCCCGTAGCGGTGGTAGTATTCGCGGCTGGAGGGGACGTGTCCGCCATCCATCCGTTCGCGTTGCAGGCGCAGCATCATCACCACATCGGCCCCTTCTAGACCCGCCCGCATGTCATCGAACACCTCGCAGCCGAATTCATTCACGCCTGCGGGCATCAGGGTGGGGGGGCCGATCAGGCGGATGCGGTTTTCCATTTTGCCCAGCAGGATCAGGTTGCTACGCGCCACGCGGGAATGGGCGATGTCGCCGCAGATGGCCACGGTCAGGCGTTGGATGCGGCCTTTGGCGCGGCGGATGGTCAGGGCATCAAGCAGGGCTTGGGTCGGGTGTTCGTGGCGACCGTCGCCCGCATTCAGGACGGCGCAGTTGACTTTGCTGGCCAGCAGGTTGACGGCACCGGAGGAGGGGTGGCGCACGACCAGAAGGTCCGGGTGCATGGCGTTCAGGGTCAGGGCGGTGTCGATGAGAGTCTCGCCCTTTTTCACGGATGAATGGGCGACGGACATGTTCATCACATCGGCGCCGAGGCGTTTGCCTGCCAGTTCAAACGACGCTTGGGTGCGGGTGGAGGATTCAAAAAACATGTTGATCTGGGTCATGCCCGCCAGCACATCGGCCTGTTTGACGGTGCGGCGGTTCAGATCGACGTATTTGTCGGACAGGTCCAGTACATCGCGAATTTCATCGGGGGCGAGGTGTTCGATGCCAAGAAGGTGACGGGCGCGGAAGGTCATGGGCGGCTCCGTTAAGCGTGAAAAGGAAAAGTGGGAACCGGTTTTCCTTGATACTCACGCGACCAAATAGGCGGCATGTTCTGGCGCTTATAGAAAGCTGAAGCCCGTGCGGCAAGCCGGGTTGTTCCTTGGGGCCGTGGCGCATAGCTTCGAGGCATGGGAATCGATCCAGCATATGAGGCGCCAGAGGGTTGGCATGCGGCATTGGCGGCGCTGGCCTGGCAGATTGATCTGGGCGTTGGCGACGTGGTGGGCGACGTCCCGATCAACCGGTATGATCTGGCGGAGGTGGCGCGTGACGCGGCCGCGAAGCCCGAGTCTGCGGTGGATGCGGCTGCGCCATTGGCGCAGGAGGCCGGCGTGTCGGGGGATGTGGCGGTGGCTGCGGCACGGGCTGCGGCAGCCGCGGCAGGCTCGCTGGAGGAGTTGCACGGTGCCCTGGCGGGTTATCCACATTGCGAGATCAAGCAGGGTGCGCGGTCTTTAGTGTTTGGCGATGGCAATCGGCGCGCGCGGGTGCTGATCCTGGGGGAGGCTCCGGGCAGCGAGGAAGACCGCGAGGGGCGGCCATTCGTGGGCCCGGCGGGGCAGTTGCTGGACAAGATGTTTGCTGCGATTGGCTTGTCGCGGGGAGCGGCTGATCCGCGTGAAGCGGTTTACATCACCAATGTGATGCCCTGGCGGCCACCGCAGAACCGGGACCCATTGCCGGAAGAAATCGCGATGATGCGACCGTTTGTGGAGCGCCACATTGCGCTGATCAACCCCGATGTGATTGTTTTGATGGGGAATACGCCCTGCGCGGCGATACTGGGTCAGCGCGGGATACTCAAACTGCGCGGGGTCTGGGCGGAGGCGCTGGGCAAGCCCGTTCTGCCGATGGTGCATCCGGCGTATCTGCTGCGCAATCCGATTGCCAAGCGCGAGGCTTGGGCGGATTTGCTGGCGATAAGGGGAAAGTTGGGATGAGTTTTCCGGTGGATACGATGACGTTGTTGACGTTTATTCCAGCAGCACTTGCGCTGAATCTGACGCCGGGGGCGGATATGATGTTTTGCTTGGGGCAGGGCATACGGGGTGGCTGGCGGGCGGCTTTAGCGGCGGATTTTGGCATCGCGCTGGGCGGGATTGTGCATATGACCTTGGCGGGTTTGGGGCTGGGGGCGTTGGTTGGGCAATATCCGTGGCTGTTTGAAGCGATCAGGTGGGTTGGGGTTGGATATTTGCTGTGGCTGGCATGGGGGGCGTTCACCGGGCCGGGGCTGGCGGCAACGGGCAGCGTGATCAAGCCGGGGCGGGCGTTTCAACAAGGCTTGCTGGTGAACCTGACCAATCCGAAGGTGATCTTGTTTGTGCTGGCGTTTATTCCGCAGTTTGTAGACCCCGCGCGCGGGCCAGTGCTGACACAGTTTTTGATCTTTGGCGCGGTGTTGTGCGCGGGCGGGTTGGTGATCAACGGGCTGGTGGGGGTGTTTGCGGGCGGGCTTGGCAGCCGGATGGCGCGGTCGCCTCGGTTAGCGCGTGGGTTGGGGCTGGCGAGTGGCGGGATATTTGCGGCTTTGGCGGTGCGGTTGGCCGTAATGCAGCGGGGGTGACGATGAGCCGGATTGATGAGAGTGCGGAGTTCATTCCGGTGCGGATTGCGGTGCTGACGGTATCAGACACGCGCAAGGCGGCAGATGATAAATCGGGCGATACACTGGTGGAGCGGTTGACCGGGGCGGGGCATGTTTTGGCCGCGCGTGGGATCGTGCGCGATGACCGGGCGGCAATTGCGGATCAGCTACGGGCGTGGATTACGGATGCGGGGGTGGATGCGATCCTGACCACGGGCGGCACGGGGTTGACCGGGCGCGATGTGACGGTGGAAGCGCACCGCGATGTGTATGAGAAGGAAATCGAGGCATTTGGCACGGTGTTTACCATCGTGTCGATGCAGAAAATTGGCACCTCTGCCGTGCAAAGCCGCGCTTGCGGCGGGGTGGCGGGGGGCACGTATCTGTTTGCGCTTCCCGGCAGTCCGGGGGCCTGCCGAGATGCCTGGGACGAGATTTTGGTGCGTCAGTTTGATTACCGCCATCGGCCCTGCAATTTCGTGGAAATCATGCCAAGGCTGGAAGAACACAAGCGACGCAAGTAGGGTCGTTTCAAGGGGCCGGGCAGCCCAGAATTTCAACAGCAGTGTCATTTGCCAGCACCGTCAGCCGGATTTGCGACCTGTCCAATGCAAAGGGCACACCGCTGGGGGCGACCATTTCCGTGACCGAGGTCAGCATTTCGCCGTCCCGGCTGGTTGTCGCTTGCGCCGTCCAGATGTCGGGTTGGCCCGCTTCAAAGACTACGGTTTCAGCCCCGCCAGACGCGGGCAGCATCATGACCGCGGTGATTTTCAGTCCGTCAGCAATCGGATCGACCCGGCAGGACACGGCCGAAAGGCCGGCCGATGTTGCGTTTCTGGGCTGCGATGCAAGGGCTGACTGAATACTGGCATCCGGTGCTCCGGGTGCTACAAGAAGTGTCGTGAGGTTCAGGCTTGCGGGGGTGCAGATGTCTTTGCAAACGCCAAGCTCAACCGTCGCATGCAGACGAACGGGCTTTGCCGGGTCAAGCGGCGTCACTTCGAAGGGCAGGGTGACACGATCATGATAACCGATGGATTGAATGCCGTTCGTTTGAAATACGGAGGGGCTAGGCCAGTGCAGGCGCACCGATTTCTGGTTTTCCGAACCGGACCAATAAAAAAACGGCGGGATACCGGCGTCCCCGGGGCTGCGCCAATAGGTCTTCCAGCCGGGGGCGAGTGTCAGCTGCAGACCCGCCATATGGCTGCCGGCAGGCGTCTGCCAACCCGACAGAAGGGCAGCATCGAGATTGTCGAT
>JANNSG010000002.1:0-6381 GCA_031402355.1 Pseudorhodobacter sp.
CGCGACCCCCGATGCCATCGCCCTGATCGAGGGGGAAACGGGGCTGCGCTACAGCCAGCTTGATGCCATGGTGGGCGATCTGGCGGCTCAATTGCGGGATCGTGGTGTGGGCAAAGGCGATATCGTCGGCATCTGCATGGAACGGTCGATGCGGATGGTGGCAGCCCTTCTGGCCGTGATGCGGCTGGGGGGGGCCTATATGCCGCTGGATCCGTCAAACCCGGCGGACCGTCTGCGCCATATCCTGACCGATAGCAAAACCCGCTTTGTGCTGACCACCCAGGAACTGGCCACCCGATTCGGCTTTCCCGATTCGATCATTCCGGAACCGGCCGGCGGCCATCAGGTCTCCGCACGGCCCCCGGTCACCAAGGCCGTGCCGGCAGAGATCGCCTATATTGCCTATACGTCGGGGTCTACCGGAAGCCCCAAGGGCGTGATGGGCACGCACCGGGCCACGATCAACCGCTTTGCCTGGATGTGGCGGGAATTTCCGTTCTCTCCTGCCGATGTGATGTGCCAGAAAACTGCGCTGTCCTTTGTAGATTCGGTCTGGGAAATTTTTGGCCCCCTGTTGGCGGGCGTGCCGCAGGTCATCATCGCCAATGACAAAGTGCGCGATCCGGCGGCTTTTCTGGTGCAGCTGGGCAAGCATCAGGTCACCCGGCTTCTGGTGGTGCCGTCGCTGTTGAAATCCATTCTCGATGCGGGCATCGATCTTGGTGCCGTTGCTCCGGCGCTGCAGCTTTTGTTCACCTCCGGCGAACGGATCCCAACAAGCCTTGCGAAACGGATGCTGCAGGCCGCTCCGCAGGTGGGGCTGGTCAATCTTTATGGATCCTCCGAAGTGGCGGCGGATGTCACCTGCGAAGTGGTGCGGGATCTGGCCACCGAAGAGGTGTCGATTGGCCGCGCGCTTGATAATGCACGGCTCTACGTGCTGGACGGCACGCGCCAGCTGGTGCCGCTGGGCGAGGCGGGAGAGCTTTATGTTGGCGGTGAAGTGCTGGCGGCGGGCTATCTGCACCGCCCCGATCTGACGGCCGAGCGGTTTTTGCCCGATCCCTTTGCCGGGGTTCCCGGAGCCCGGATGTTTGCCACCGGTGACCGGGTGCGCCATCTTGCTGACGGGCGATTGATGTATCTTGGCCGCGCCGATCATCAGGTCAAGATCCGTGGCGCGCGGGTCGAACTGGGCGAAGTCGAGGCGGCTCTGGCCGCTCTGGAGGGAGTTGCCGAAGCGGTCGCCGTGGCCCGCCCCGATGCGGATGGCGATCTGATCTTGCTGGCCTTCGTCACCCTGCGACCGGGCAGTCCTGGCGACCCGCTGATCCTGCGCGCAGCACTCGCCCAGATCCTGCCCGATTACATGGTGCCCTCGCGCATTGTGGTGCTTGACCGGATGCCGCTCAATCCGAATGGCAAGACGGACCGGGTGGCGCTAAGCCATCGCCCGACGGAAAGCCAGGCGGGTGCGGCACACACAAACTGGCCGGTCACGGCAACCGAGCGCGAGTTGCGCGATATCTGGGCGCGATTGCTGGATCAGCCCGAAATCGGGATGGAGGATGATTTCTTCGAGCTGGGCGGCCATTCGCTGCTGGCGGTCAAGCTGTTCACCCAGATCCGGCGCGGCTTTGGCGTCGATCTGCCGATCTCGACCCTGTTTGCCCATCCCACGATCCGCGCTTTGGCGCGCAAGCTTGGTGCCACCACCGAGACATCGGCAAATACCAGCTATTCCGGCCCGCCGGAGGACAGCCCCTGGGATACCACAACCGTGATACATTCCGGGCCGGGCACTGCGGAGCTAGCATTGTTTATCGTTGGCGGCGTCGGTGGCAATGTGAACAACCTGATCAAACTTGGTCGCTTACTGGGTGCCTGCCGTCCGGTCATAGGCCTGCAGACACGCGGCATTCTGGGCCACCGGATGCACAACACCATCGAGGCAACGGCAGCGGATCATCTGACAAACATGCGCCACCATCAGCCTCGCGGACCCTATCTTCTGGCGGGCTATTCGGCCGGGGCTTACGCCGCTTTTGAATTGGCCAGGCAATTGCAGGCCGCCGGCGAAGAGGTGGGCTTTCTTGGGCTTCTTGATATGCCCGCACCCGGTTTCACCTATCGGAAAACCAATCCTGTCCTGAAGCGCATCGTCTATTCGGTGGGTCTTTTGCGTCGTAACGGACCGCGACCGGTTCTGAAGAATGCCAAGGCATGGCTTTCCAACAAGCTGCAACCCGACATGATCGTTCGGTTCGGGGCGGCAATTTTGCCCGAAAAATTCCGCTTTATGCAACTGGAACGGCACTGGGGGAAAATGCATGCCGTCTATGCCCCCAGCCCCTATCCCGGCGATGCCTGGTTGGTTGTGACCGAATCTGACCTTGACGGCTTTGTTGCAACCCAAATGCGAAATACAAACCCTGAATATGGCTGGCGCGCCTGTATCTTGGGAACCTTGCGATGCAGCCGGCACAAGTCAGGCCATCTCAGCATGCTCAGCGGCAGCGACGTGAAGGATCTTGCCGAAATGATCGAGGCCGAAATCCAGCACGCAACGCAGAAAAAATAGAAACGCATGGACCGGATCGTTCCCAACCCTCTGCCGATCTGCACCACGAATATTGGCGTGGCACAGTGCCATCTGGAGGATGACCGCGACATCGATCTGAATGAAGCCTGGCCGCTTTTATCGGCGCAGGAGGCGGCGCGCGCGCGCCGCTTTCATTTCGACCGCGACCGGATCCGCTACGTGCGGGGGCGGGGTTTCTTGCGCCACATGTTGGCGCAGGTCTCCGGGCAGGATCCGGCGCGCCTTGTCTTTGGCACCGGAGCCTGCGGAAAACCCTTTCTTCAGGACAGTCCTGTGGCCTTCAGTCTGTCCCACAGCCGCGATCTGGCAGTTGTCGCCATCGCGCGGACAGGCTCGATCGGGCTTGATATCGAATTTATCGACCCCCGGGCCGATATCGCAGCTCTCGCGCAGTCATGCCTGACGCAAGCGGAGACTGCGGTGTTGCAGGCGCTTCCCGAAGCGGCGCGCCGGGCGTGTTTCTTTGGTTTCTGGACGGCGAAAGAAGCCCGCATGAAACTGACCGGCGAAGGCATGTCCCTGCCACCACATCAGATTGCGCTGGATCTGCGGGACGGTCGCCCTGTGGGATATCTGCACCCCAAAGCCCCTGCTGCACAGGCACTTTTCCTGGATCTGGGCATTCCGTCCGCGCTGTGCTGCCTGGCCCTGGCGCAGGGCCCGAAAGCCAGTATTCAACCCCTTGGCATGAAACGTGCGATCCATGTGACACCCTGTCAGAGCCCCGCCTGGAATGCCCCTCAGAACCGTCGTGTCATGAAAAACGAAGGCCGCCGAGGGGCAAGTGATCATCCGGAACGGGAACACCTGAAGAAATGTATCTAAAAAATCAGCCTGCCCAGAGTTTAATTCCATACAACGAACACCCGTTTGAAGGTAACAAACACACGTGTTTTGCACCCCCGATTCACTTAACCAAAAGCCGGGCCCTTTTTGGCAATCCTGTTTTCGCCTGAACCTGCCTGAAATATTCTGGAACCCGTAATGAGCCCACGCGCCCTGCCTGCAACCCTTCAAGATAATGGCCCACGCGTGATCATTTTTTCCACGCGCGCTATCGAAAACCATGTCTCGCGCGCCTCTGGCTATGAATTCGAGGACATGATTGCTGAAGATTTAGACGATGCCGCACTGCTGGCACCGGGCGTGAACCCGATGTCGCGCTTCATGATGCGGGCCAAGGGCAAGATCACGCACAACCTGCCATTTGCCGCGAAGATCAACCTGCGCTGGAAATCGGGCGTGCCCGATCAGGGCTGTGATCTGTTTTTCTTCAGCGTCGCGCAGCCGCGTGATCTGAACTATCTGGGTCTGGCCAAGGGATGGCGTGAAAATTCCGGCTTTGCCATTTGCTGGTTGCAGGAACTGTGGGCTGCCGACATCTCTCGTCTGGGGCACCGGCTGGATCAGCTGAATGCGTTCGATCATGTCATCTGTCCGTTCTACCACACGACCGAATATCTGCGCGCACGGCTGTCCGTGCCGGTGACCTATATGACCTGGGGAGCCGATACGGCGTTGTTTAACCCGTTTCCCAACCCACCCCGGCGGGCGATTGACATCTGCCGGGTTGGCGAGATGACGCCCGAGACCCACGAGGCACTGCTTGCGCATGCCGATCAGACCGGAAAGTATTATTCGTACAACACCGTCAAAGGGCTGATGACCGCCCCCTCGCATCGTGCACATCGGCATAATTACGCAGGTACGCTGAAGCGGTCACAATATTTCATCACCTATCTGGCCAAAGTCGCCCAGAAGGCCGAACGTGGCGCGCAAGAAGAATTCGGCCTGCGCTATATCGAAGCGATTGCCACTGGGGCCATCATGCTGGGCGACCGGCCTTCGAACCCGGCCTTTGATGATTATTTCGGCTGGGAGGATGCGGTGATCGAAGCACCCTATGCATCGTCTGCCATGCTGGATGTGATCAAGACGCTGGATGCTGATCCGGCGCGTGTCGAGAGGGCCCGCCGGCGCAACATTTCCGAGGCCCTGCAGCGGCACGACCATCTGCACCGTTGGGAAAAGATACTGCAGATCGCCGGGCTCGATGAACTGCCACAGATGGCACGGCGCCGTGCAAAGTTGATTGACCTTGCTGCCATGGCAAGGACCGCGCCTCTGGAACCGTGATCGGGGGGGCATCGGTTCCCCTTGGCGGGGCAATGACGCCGGGTAACCGACACAACGCATCATAAAAGGACGTTTGCTTCCGATGAAATTCCATTCCACACCGCTAGTGGGGGCCCATGTCGTCGCCCTTGACCAGATCGCCGATGAGCGCGGTTTTTTCGCTCGCAGCTTTTGTGCCCGGGATTTCACGGCTCAGGGACTGGCCCCGGTGATCGCCCAGGCGAACCTGTCGTTCAACCACGTCAGGGGCACGCTGCGCGGATTGCATTACCAGACGGCACCCGCAGCCGAGGCCAAACTGGTGCGCTGCACTGCGGGGGCGATATGGGATGTGATCGTTGATCTGCGCCCCGGATCGGCCACCTTCCGGCAGCATTTCGGGGTGGAGTTAAGCGCTGCGAACCGCCAGGCGCTTTATGTGCCCGAGATGTTCGCCCATGGCTATCTGACGCTGACCGATGCGGCCGAAGTGAGCTATTCAGTCAGCGAATTTTACACCCCCGGTGCCGAGGCCGGATATCGCCATGACGACCCGGCATTGGCGATCACCTGGCCCACCCCGGTGGCGGTGATTTCCGCCAAGGATGCGGCCTGGCCCCTGATTGCGGCCTAGACGCCGCCCAGACCAATACCCTCATAGCGCGGGAATGTGCCCTTCGCGAACATCCGCCGCCCGTCGATCACGACAGGCGGATCAGAGCGCCCCACCAGCGCATCCGGCAGGGCCCGGAACTCGGGCCAGCTGGTCATCACCAAAACAGCCTCGGCCCCGGCAATGGCAGGTGCCAGGTGATCATGGAAATCCACCTTTGTGCCAAAAACCTTTTCCGCCTCATGCCGCGCGATCGGATCATAGGCGCTGACCTGGGCACCCGCATCCAGCAAGGCCTGGGTGACAGGCAGGGCAGGGCTTTCGCGGATATCGTCGGTGCCCGGCTTGAAGGCCATACCCAGCACGGCGATCCTGCGCCCGGCCAGATCGGGCAGGTGGCGTGCCAGCAGATCCAGCATCTTGGCCGGCTGTGCCTCGTTCACTTTGATCACCGACCCCAGCAGTGCCATCGGCGCACCGGCAGCCTCGCCGTAAGCGATCAGCGCTTTCACTTCCTTGGGAAAGCAGGATCCACCAAAGCCGCAGCCCGCCGCCAGATACGTCAGTGACGCAGGCAACACCCGTTCGCCATCGGCCCGGATCGGCGCAAAGCGCTTGTCCAGGTGCACGCCCGCCATCGCCTCGACAACATCGACGCCAACTCGCGCGCACAGATTGCCGATCTCGTTGGAAAAGGAAATCAGCGTCGCCAGCAGCGAATTGGCGGTATATTTGATCATCTCGGCGGTGCGCGGCGTGGTGCGCAGGATATCGACGCCGGGAAAGCTTTCATAGAGTGCGCCCATCACATCCAGCGTGCGTGCGTCGATGCCGCCCAGAACGATGCGATCAGGCACCATGAAATCGGCAATCGCCTCGCCCTCACGCAAGAACTCGGGGTTCATACCAACCCCGAAATCAACCCCGGCACGCTTGCCCGACGCCTGTTCAAGGATAGGCAGCACCACATCTTCGGTGGTGCCGGGGACCACGGTGCTTTTCACCACGACGACATGATAACCCGGCTTGTCGCGCAACACCGCACCGATTT
>JANNSG010000003.1:0-4542 GCA_031402355.1 Pseudorhodobacter sp.
CCGCCGATTGCAACGTAGGCGAGGGTCAAGATCATGACCGTGTCTTGTGCCTGAGGGGCCGGATTGTCAACCGCTACAGGGGTTTTCGACGCTAGGTCCGTTTCGCGCGCAGTTTCACGAAATAGTCGATCCGCTTTTTCAACTCTCGCTCAAAACCACGTTCGGGCGGCGTGTAATAGACCGGGCGCTTCATGCTTTCGGGGAAATAATCCTGCCCCGAAAAGCCATCTTCCGCGTCATGGTCATAGGCATAGCCCGCCCCATAGCCAATGTCTTTCATCAGCTTCGTGGGCGCGTTCAAGATGTACTTGGGTGGCGGCAAACTGCCGGTATCCCGCGCCGCAGCCCGCGCCGCTTTATATGCCACATAAACCGCGTTCGATTTGGGGGCCAGCGCCAGATAAACCACCGCTTGCGCCAGTGCGAGTTCACCTTCGGGCGAGCCAAGACGTTCGTAAGTGTTCCAACTTTGCAGACACACCTCTTGCGCCTGCGGGTCGGCAAGACCGATATCCTCCACCGCCATCCGGGTGATGCGGCGGGCCAGAAACCGGGGGTCTTCACCGCCTTCCAACATGCGGGCGAACCAATACAGGGCCGCGTCCGGATCAGACCCGCGCACTGACTTGTGCAGGGCAGAAATCAGGTTGTAGTGTTCCTCGCCCGATTTGTCGTATTTCGCGGCGCGGCGCATCAGGCGGGTGGCCAGAGCGTCGCGGTCCAAAGGCTTTTCCAGCTTCCACGCCATCACCTGTTCAATCAGGTTCAAAAGCGCCCGCCCGTCACCATCCGCCATGTCCTGCACCGCATCCCGCGCATCCCCCGTCAGCGGCAGCGCACGGCCAAGATCTTGCTCTGCCCGCTGCGTCAGCCGTTCCAGATCGGCCAGCGACAGCCTTTCCAGCACGATCACCTGGGCGCGCGACAGCAAAGCTGCGTTCAATTCAAACGACGGGTTTTCCGTGGTCGCCCCAACCAACAAAATGGTGCCATCTTCCATATAGGGCAGAAACCCGTCTTGCTGCGCTTTGTTGAACCGATGGATTTCATCAACAAACAGCAGCGTCCCCTGCCCGTTCTGGCGGCGGATTTTCGCAGTCTCAAACACGCGGCGCAGGTCCGGCACGCCGGTAAAAATCGCGGATATCTGCACGAAGTTCAGATTGGTCTGGGCCGCCAACAGCCGCGCGATGGTGGTCTTGCCGACACCGGGCGGCCCCCACAGGATAAGCGACGACAGGCTGCCTGCCGTCAGCATCGCCCCCAAAGGCCCGTCCGGCGACAGCACATTCGCTTGCCCCACCACATCCGCCAGAACACGCGGCCGCAATCGGTCCGCCAACGGGCGGGGCGCATCGGGCTCGACACCTGGGGTTTGGTCAAACAGATCAGCCATGCTGCCAGACTACGCCGTCTGCCGGGCTGAAAACAGGGGCCTCAGTGCAAAGAGGCGCTGAAATCCATCAAGACGACCTGATTTTCGATATCGTCGATTTCCATCACCGGGCCCATCGCCGACATTTTCACGCCAACCCGGTCTGACCAGCGCGGCCAGGTTGCGGCCAGCAGGGTCACACAGTGGGTAGCCCCCAAAGCGCGCACTGCAGTGCCAAGATGCGAAATCAGCTGGGCATGAACCCGGCGGCGGATCGAGGACGGCACATCATGCGCCACAAACAGACGCGAGCTTTCCCAGATCGTATCGGAAACAGGCGCGTCCTTGTACAGCAGGTTCGATGGAATGGTATTCAGCAACCCCCGCTGCGCATCGCGGATCATATAGCTGTAAATGCCGCAAGTCGTGGTCGTCGGCGTCAACCGGTTGCCCGCCATCACACGGCCCATGTCATCATGCACCACAACCCAGCGGCTGGCGGGCGTGTCATACTGGTCATATTCCATGCCGAGCGCCTCGGGCAGTTTCCACTTGTTGTGAACAATGAACAACTCGCGACGGGCACGCAGCATATTGGCGAAAAGTTCGCCATGATTGTGAAGGTTCGCGAATGAAAGTGTCGTCGTCTGCATTGTTGCCCCCAACAAAGTTCAGTCTAACCTGAATAACTAACTCAAGAAATCACGTTTACATCAGTCGATAGTCTTTCGCGCGTTGAATTGCCTCGGCAGTGGTGCGGGCCATAAGCCTGATCCGCGCCGATGTGACGCGCGCCTTCAGCGCAGATTCGGATATGCCCAACTTGGCCGCCGCCGCCGCGTGGCGATCACCGCCCGCAATGCATTTCAGCGCCTCGATCTGGGCTTTGGTCAGTTCTTCTGGCGGTTCGGTGATGTCGTGCAACCGGTTCACGACCTTCATGATCACGGCAATCTCTTCATCCGACACTTCCCGATCAGCCCGGGCGAAAGACGCGATGGTTCTGGATTTGATCGGCCCGCAGGCCACTGTCGCGCCGTAATGCAGGCCGTATCTTGCGGCCTCGGCGAACAGACCGAAAGGGTCTGGCAGGGATTTGTCGCTCCACCGGATTGCGCCGGTTGTGCTGAATCCCCATGCCGTCATCGGGTCCCGCAGCACGAAGCCATTTTCGGTGTAATGGTCAATCCATGACTGTTCGTAGGTTTGGTAAGTGAACAACGGCGCGGTGAAACGGATGTGCAAACCAATGAAATACCCGGCCGGCGCATAAAGCGCCAATTGGTGCAATTCGACGTCAATTCCAAGTTTAACAGACATATCTACTTCAGTTCAGTGATTCTAGGCCGTTCCTAAACTGCTGATAGCATCTTATACACAAGATAACCGTCTAATTTAGTTGATGAAATAAAATTCATCCTTAAAGCGAACAAACCCGCCACAGGGGCGGGTTTGTTGAAAATTAGAGATAAATTAAGTGTCTTTTATGCCTCAGCAGCCTCATCTGCAGCAGTGCGCGCGTGATCGGCAGCACCCTTGGCGTTCGGATCACGGTCGACAAATTCGATGATCGCCATCGGGGCCATATCGCCATAGCGGAAACCGGCTTTCAACACGCGCACATAGCCACCGGTACGGGTGGCATAGCGTGGCCCGAGAATCTCGAACAGGCGCGCGGTGTGAATGTCTTGCTTCAGTTGCGCATGCGCCTGACGGCGGGCATGCAGATCGCCGCGCTTGGCCAGCGTGATCAGCTTTTCGATGATCGGGCGCAGTTCTTTGGCCTTTGGCAACGTGGTTTTGATTTGTTCGTGTTCGATCAAGGACCCTGCCATGTTGGCGAACATCGCTTTGCGGTGTTCATGGGTCCGGTTCAGTTTGCGGTAACCGCTGGAGTGACGCATGGTATATTCCTATCAACGTTTGTTTTGCTTTGTCCGGCTCACCCTCGTTTGGGCGGCTCACCTTGGGGTTTCTTCAACCCGTGCTTGTCCCCGGCAGTCCGGGCATTTGGGTAAGGCGGGGTCACCCCCGCCCAACCCAATTCTTAAAACTGGTCCTCAAACCGCTTGGCCAGATCTTCGATGTTTTCTGGCGGCCAGTCTTCCACATCCATGCCCAGATGCAGACCCATGCCCGACAACACTTCCTTGATTTCATTCAAGGATTTGCGGCCAAAGTTCGGGGTGCGCAGCATTTCTGCTTCGGTTTTCTGGATCAGATCGCCGATGTAAACGATATTGTCGTTCTTCAGGCAGTTTGCAGACCGTACCGACAATTCCAACTCGTCCACTTTCTTCAACAGCAGCGGGTTGAATTCCAGACCATCTTCCACATCGTGGCGTGTCGCCGATTCAGGCTCGTCAAAGTTCACGAACACGGCCAATTGATCTTGCAGAATGCGCGCGGCATAGGCCACCGCGTCATCCGGCGTCAGCGAGCCATCGGTTTCGATCTTCATTGTCAGACGGTCATAATCCAACACCTGACCTTCGCGGGTCGGTGTCACTTCGTAGCTGACTTTTTTCACTGGCGAATAGACCGCATCAATCGGGATCAGACCGATCGGCGCATCTTCTGGCTTGTTCTTGTCGGCGGCAACATAGCCTTTGCCGGTATTCACGGTCAGTTCCATGAACACATCAGCGCCGTCATCAAGGTGGCAGATCACGTGATCCTTATTCAGAACCTCGATCCCGTTGCTTTCCGAAATGTCGCCAGCGGTCACGACGCCCGGACCCTTGGCCGAAATCGACAGCCGCTTTGGCCCTTCGACTTCCATCTTCAGCGCCACACCTTTGAGGTTCAGCACAATGTCGGTCACGTCTTCACGCACACCGGCAACGGAAGAAAACTCATGCAGAACGTTGTCGATCTGCACCGATGTGATAGCCCCGCCTTGCAAGGACGACATCAGCACCCGGCGCAATGCGTTGCCAAGCGTAAGGCCAAAGCCCCGCTCCAACGGTTCGGCGATCACGGTGGCCACGCGGCCCGCGTCTGCCCCCGGTTTCACCACCAACTGCGTTGGCTTGATCAGTTCAGCCCAATTCTTATGGATCATGCGTATAGCCTCCATACTAGTCCCCTGCCCATGTCCCTAAGCAGCAGACGCCCGAGGATCAGAAAAAACGAAATCAGGCCGCGCGATCCCCGCACGGCCCAAC
>JANNSG010000004.1:0-51926 GCA_031402355.1 Pseudorhodobacter sp.
TTTTTTTTTTTTTTTTTTATCCTCCTTTTTTTTTCCTCTTTTTTTATGTTTTTTATTTTCGCCTTCAATCTTATTTCTTTATACCAACACCCAAAAATCGCGCGGGGGGGGGGGGGGCGCCCCCCCCCCCCGCTTCTTGTCATCTGACCAGAGGCTCAGAAAATGCGAACCTACGCTATCGGCGATATCCACGGCCACCTTGATCTGTTGATTGAAGAGCATCGCAAGATTGCCGACGACCGTGCGCAGTACGGCGCGTTTGATGCTCCAATCGTGCATGTCGGTGATTTGGTGGATCGGGGTGAGGATAGCCAGGGTGCCATCGAATATCTGCGGGCAGGCATAGCGGCGGGTGAAAACTGGGTTGTTTTAAAAGGCAATCACGACCGGATGTTCACCGGATTTTTGGCAAACCCAAATTATCAGGACGAAGGGTTGCGCAGCGACCTCAGCTATCTGCACTACAAGATCGGTGGCGCGGCAACGTTGGCGTCATACGGTGTTAAAAATGCCGCTGATCGCCGGATTGCCCACGTACATGCCGAATCGGTGGCAGCGGTACCACAATCGCACCGCGATTTTTTGGAAGCTCTGCCCACTACGCTCTTCCGGGGTGAAATCATGTTTGTGCATGCAGGCATCCGTCCGGACGTTCCGTTGGATGCGCAAACGGAAACAGACCTTTTGTGGATAAGAGGGCCATTTTTGATTGACCCGTTTCATCATGGAAAGCTGATTGTGCACGGCCACACCGCGATTGACCGCCCGCGGCACTACGGCAACCGGGTGAATATTGATAGCGGCGCTGCCTATGGCGGGCCGCTCAGCACAGTGGTGATTGAAGGCCGTGATGTGTTTCACCTGACCCATTCCGGCCGGGTTTTGCTGGTGGCAGAGACCGTTTAACCAGCCCGCTGTTTCCACAGGTTCCACCCAGACCACACAACCGTGCCGGCAAAGAACAAACCACCGACGCCCACAACTTCGAACAGGGCAGGTCCTGTCGGCAGTCCGCGCAGGGTCACGGCAAAGATCACAAAGCCAAGCCCGGCGATGCCAATGATCAGCCGAAACCACAACTCACCTCGGCTGGGGCCGAATTTATTGGCCATCAGTGCCCTTTCAAGTCTGTGCGCGCGGCGTCAGCCGGAAGTGCATCCAGGCCAACATGTCACGTCCGGTCTTTGTTTGACAAGCTAGGGATTGTCAGGCGGGGGGCGGGCAAGCACGACAGCCGCCTCTTACCGGTTCATCGGCCGCAGGACCAGCAGCGCAAGGATGGCCGTCAGGCCGGACGCGCCGCCTATTATCCAAAAGAAGCCGTGCCTGCCCAGGCTTTCGACGACATTGGTCAGGATCACCGGCGCCAGAATGCCGCCGACCAGACCTGCAGCTATGATGGTTGCCGGAACCCGGATGTCGGTGCCCATCTTGCGCGCGGCGGTGACGAAATAGCTGGGGAAGAACAGCCCCGCACTGCCGCCGATCAGCACAAAACACAGGGCGGGGTCGAACAGCGCACCGGCCAGCGCCGCCGCTGACGTGCCAGACATTGCCAAGGCGTAAAGCGTGAAGGAAGGCAGAACCTGCGCCGCAAAAACCAGAGCCACCCGGGCCAACAGGAACGCGACAAAGAACATCGACAACAGCCGCGCTGCCTCGGTTTCGGACTGGCCTGCCTCAACAAGTGCGGTTGGTCCAAGTCCGATCAGGCACGCCTCTAACCCGACGGCGATCATGCCAAAGGCCAGAATTCCCCAATGGCGCTGGTAGGGCTGCGGTTGCTCCAATGCGGCCGGTCTGGCAGGGTCTGCGGCCCCGGCAAACAGGCAGATCGCGGCACACAGGGCCGCAACCCCGCCAAACGCAAATCTCGGGGATGATCCAAGGGCAACGAAGGCCAACGGGGCTGCAATGGCGCCCAGGCTGAATACGGCATTCAACAAGCTCAGCATCGATGGCCCCTTGTCGCCAAAGGCGGCCAGTACGCGCGGATTGAACACCACAGTTGCACATCCATAGCCCGCGCCAAACGCAACCGCCCCGGCGAAGGTGCCAATCCAGCCGGGGCCAAGCGCAATCAGCGCGGCCCCTGCGGCCATGGCGGCAAGGGCCATGCGCGGGCTGACCACTGCACCCAGCCGGTACATGCCCGCCACGCCAAGAATGCAGCCGATCCAATGTGCCGAGATCAGCCATCCCGCCTGCGCAGGCGTCAGGTTCAGATCGCGGGCAAAGGCGGGCAAAGCGGGGCCGTAAAGCGATTGACCTGCCCCCATCAACACAAAGCTGAACAACCCGGCAATCAGCAGGGCCGCGTGGGTCTTCAGCGGGGCAGTCATCAATCCGTCTCCGATGCGGTATGCGTCTGCCGGGGTATCTACCGGGCGTCGCGTCGCGTCAACCGACGGTTGGCTGGCCGTGATCTTCGGGTCTATTGCACTTGCACCGTAGCGCGTGCCGATCTGCCGCCCGCATCAATCACCGACAAGGTTACAAAGCCCGGCCCCGGCAGGGTCAGCATCGTCTCGCGCGTGGTCATAGCCGTGGCCAGTGGCACACCATCGGCCAACCAGGTGAAAGGTGCAACACCACCCCGGACCCGCACCAAAAGGCCCTCGGGCAACAATTCGACTGCAGCGCCGTCGGGCGGAAACGCAACAGCGGGCGCATCTGCATCCGGCGCAAAGGCCGCCGAGCGGGACCGGAATTTTTGCAACGGTGCCGGAAGGTCTGCGTTTGCGACCAGCAGGGTTGATGCCGGTGCCGGGGCGTGCGGATCAAGCGAAGGTTTCAGCCGGGCAAAAGCCTGGAACAACGCAGGTGCCGCCAGATCGGCACCGAATGCGCCAGGAACCGGGGTCCCGTCCGGCCGTCCCATCCAGACACCGATCACATGGCGGCCGTCAAACCCTATCGCCCAGGCATCGCGGTGGCCATAACTGGTCCCGGTCTTGTAGGCCAGCCGGTTTGCCGGTGCACCGGGGGGCGGGGCAAGGCCCGCAAGAATATCCCCCAGCTGCCACGCAGCGCTGCCGGACAACACCCGCGCGCCCGGCAGCCGGGCGCCGTCCATCCGGTGCGTCAGCGGCAAACTGACACCGCCGCGCGCGATAGCTGCATAAAGCTGAACCAGGCCTTCCAGAGACACGCCAATGCCGCCCAGCGCAATCGCCAGTCCCGGCTGCCCGCCGGGCAGCCGTGCATCGACCCCGGCACGGCGCAAGGCGGCCAGCAGTTTCGCCGGGCCAAGCGTCTCGGTCAGTGCCACAACGGGGATATTCAACGACTGCTGCAAGGCGTCGCGCAGCCGGATCGTGCCGCGAAACTGCCGGTCAAAGTTCTGCGGCGCATAGTTGCCGAACACCGTTTGCCGATCTTCCATCAGGGTTTCGGGATGGGCCAGCCCCTCGTCAAAGGCCAAACCGTACACCAGCGGCTTCAGGGTTGATCCCGGCGACCGGATGGCCCGGCTCATGTCAATAAACCCCTGCCGCGCATCCGCACGGTAGGCGCTGGACCCAACCAGCGCCAGCACCTCACCCGACCCGTGATCTGCGGCCACAATGGCCACTTGCAAGCGCTCACCCTGGCCTGCCACCAGATCGCGGGCCAATGCCTCGAACTGGCGTTGCAGTTCTGCATCTACCGTCAACCGGTGCACCCCAGCCTCGGGGGCCTCGGACAAGACCCGGTCTGCCAGATGCGCGGCCAAAGCCGGGAACGCGCGTCTTTGCTGCGGGACGGGCTCGGTCAACGCGGTTTGTGCTTGATCGGCAGCAAGCACCCCGGCGCGGACCGCCCGGTTCAGCACAAGCGCACGGGCCACCCCGGCGGCCGTCGGGTTGCGATCGGGGCGCCGGGTTTCGGGGGCTTGTGGCAAGGCCACCAGCAGCGCCACTTCGGCAGGGGTCAGGCGTCTGGGTTCCTTGCCGAAATAAGACAGTGTGGCGGCGCGGATGCCTTCCAGATTGCCGCCGTAAGGGGCCAGATGCAGGTATAGCTGCAAGATCTGGTCCTTGGTCAATCGCCGCTCCAGCGCCAGTGCCACGCGGATCTGGCGCAGTTTTCCTGAAACTTTGCCGGTCCCGCTTTCCTCAAGCAGGCGCGCCACTTGCATAGTCAGTGTCGACCCGCCCGATACCACCCGTCCGTTCCAGGCCGCCTGTGCCAAGGCCCGCGCCATTGCCTGCAGATCCACCCCGTTGTGGTGTGCAAATCGCTTGTCCTCGAACGCCAGCAGCATGGCCACAAATCCACGGTCAACCGCCGCCAGATCGACCGCCAACCGCCAGCGACCGTCCGCCACCGTATAGGCGCGCAAAAGGCCGCCGTGCCTGTCCAGCACCTCGACCGAGGTGCTCAGCGTCAGGGGTGGCAGCACCGTGGCCGCAATCCAGTGCTCCCCGGCATCGCGCGCCATTGCCGCCAGCCAAAAGCCAGCCGCTGCCGCAAGGATCAGGCGGGCGCGCCTCACTTTGCGATGGTGATGCGGCCCGTCTCGCTGTGGGCACGCAGATCGGGGCGGTACATATCCTCGACCGATGCCGCCGGGTGATGGAACGCGCCCGGCGACACCGCGCGCACGACATAGGCCAACCGGAACGTCTCGCCATCATAGCGGTCAATCGCCGTCAGAAAACGATCTTGCCGAAATTCGCTATGCGCGACCTCGGATGTCAGACCGAGAAAGTCCAGATTGGCCAGCGATCCCCCTGAAATCAGGTTCGGGTTGTCGATCTCAAACCCTGCGGGCAACGGATCATTGACCATCAGACGCGCTTCGCCCCGGCCAAAGGGCGTCACTTCCAGCACCGTGACCAGCCTTGTGCCGACGATCAGCCCATCCAGCGACGCGGCTTGCCCTTCCAGCGTGTAATAACTGCGCGTGATGGAATAGCCGTTGCCGCCAGCGGGTTCCGGGTCTGACGGCACGCCGAAGGTCGTGACCGTCAGCGTGGTCTCTGCCGGGGATCCATTGGCCACCACAATCGGCGCCGTCGATGCGTCAAGTGTGCGGACCAATGGCCCGGTCGCGGCAGCCCCATCAATGGTGATCCCGTCCATCCCCGCGCCATCAATCAGCGCATTGGCGGCCAAAAGCGCCCATGTTGCTTCCTGGGTCGACAAGGTATTGCCCGCCGCTGCGATCCGGTTCGTCAGGGCCTCGCGGTCAATGGCATCTGATCCGGCCTCAACCGCCAGCGTCAGCACACCTGCGGCATCCCGGAACACAGTGCCGTAATCGGCGCGGTAGATCTGTTCGGCCTGTTGCCCGGTCTGAACCGCCAGCCGTTGCGCGGCTTTGCGGAACATCTGATCGGCGCGTTGCTGATCGCCGTAGCTGGCAAGTGCCGCCCCCAGTTGGGCCTGCGCAATCGGCGTCGCAAGGGCGTCGCCCTTGACGTCGGCGTAGTAGCGCAAATCCCCCACTGCCGCCGCCCCCTCGCGGGCCAGCACCATCAAGGCATAGGCCAGCGCTTCGCCGCCATTGTCGAAATCGGGCTGGTAGTTCACCTGATTGCGCAGATTGTCCAAGGCTTGACGAAAAGCAATGTCGGGCACGGCAAAGCCGTTTGCTTTTGCCCGGCTCAGGAAATCGGTCACAAAGGCATCCAGCCAGAAATCACCCGAACTGGGGGACCAAAGCCCGAATGCGCCGGATGACGACTGATTGGACAGCACTTCCGCAACAGCCTGTTCCACCCGTGCCTTGATATTGTCGGCCCCTTTCAACTGCATGGCCTGTGCCACCTGGTCGAAATAAATCAGCGGCAGCGCCTTGGACGTGATCTGTTCGGTGCAGCCATATGGATATCGGTCCAGCGATGCCAGCAGGCCCGGCGCATTCAGCCGGGCAATCGGCCCGATCGCAAGCGACGCTTTGGCAGACCCCGGGACCAGCCCGGCAAACGCCGCTTGATCAAAACTGAAGCTTTGCCCCCCAGCAAGGGTCAGCCGCGTGGTCCGGGCAATTTCCGGGTCATTCACTTGCACCGGTACTTGCAGCGTCTTTTTCAACTGTTTGCCGTCCGGTGTCGTCAGGGCAATCTCGATGCTGTGCAGACCCGTCTCATTGGCGGTAATCGGCACGGCAAAGACCATCTTGGATTTGTCGGCCAGATCAAAACCTGACGGCACATCGCCAAGGGTCAGTCCCGCTGAAGAGACATCAAGCCCCATGCGCCCCGAAGGCCCGGTGGCATGGACAATTTCCAAAAGCACCCGGCTTTGATCGCCGGGGGACAGGAACCTTGGGAGGCTTGCCGTGACCACAACCGGATCGCGCACCAGCACTTCGGCCGTAGCTTGTCCCACGCCTTTGGCAGACCAGGCAACAGCCATTACTTTGACCGTACCATTGAAGGCGGGCAGGTCGAACGAGGCCCGCGCCAGACCATCCGCCCCCACCTGCACCGGGCCGCTGAAATAGGCGATCAGTTCTTCGGTGGGCGGTGGCGATTGTAGCCGCGCCTGCGCCCCCGCATCACCGCCCGACCGCACGATGCCCTCAGCACCGTTCAATCCGTCAATCAGGCGGCCATAAATATCGCGAATGCCGACACCCAATTTACGCTGGCCAAAATAGTGATCCGATGGATCGGGTGCCTTGAATCCGGTCAGGTTCAGGATGCCCAGATCAACGGCGGCGATTGTGACATAGGCGGTATCGCCCGCCTCGACGCCGTCCACCCGAACCGCAACCTCCATCGGGCCGCGCGGCGCGGCTTCGGGGGCGGTTTCGAGTGTCGCGGTCAACTGACGAAGCCCGGGATCAACGCCCGCATGCGTCAACCCCAGCGCCCGCGCGGGGTTGCGGCCCGCGGCCACATCCATCGGGCGCAAAACCGATGCGGTGACGTAAACCCCCGCACCCCATTCGTCGGTGACAGGCAGGGTGACGATATTCTCACCTGCCGTGACTTCAACCGCTTGCATGGCCACCAATCTGTTGGACAGCACCGTGATTAATGCTGTACCCGCCGCCCGTGGCACGATGCGCAAGGTTGCGGTATCGCCCGGTTTGTAGGCCGGCTTGTCCAGTGAAAGTTCAAGCGTGTCAGGCGTGGCCGTCACATCGGCAGGCGCATACCAACCCGCGTAGAAAGTTGTTGATGTGGCCGCCGGAACGCCGTCGGTACGCTCAACCACCAGTTCATACTCGCCCCAGGTCACGGCACCCGAGATCTCGGTCGGCGCTGATCCCAGATCGGCATTGCCTTCGGCGACAACCGACCGGCTGACGACCGGTTCCCAGTTCCAGTTGCCATAGCTTTGATACCACTGATAATTGGTCTCGACCCGGGTCAAAATCCATCTCACCTTCATGGCAGCCGGGGCCTCATCAGGCCCGACGCCAATCAGACTGAATCGCGCGTCATCGCCTTCGCCGACCACGCCATCAAACTGTGGCTTCACGCCGATCATCGCCAGCGACGGTGCCAACAGTTTGCTGATCTGGCGCTCAACCGGGCGGCCCGATCCTTCGGCCACCCGCAGGGTGATGCGCGCCTCCAGCGGGCGGCCGGGATCGGTCACTTCGGGCAGGGTCACGGCAACCACCGCAGTTCCATCCTCGCCAGTGCGCTGACCGCCGTCCAGCACGGCCAATTGCGCATCGAAAGGCGCATCGTGGCGACCAAAGACATAGCCCGGATAGGCGGCAAGCCCGCCCGCCGCGCGCAGCAGAACCTCGCCTTCAATGGCCAGATCGGTCCCCGGTGCACCAAACAGATAGCGCGCGGAAACGGTCAGATCCGGCACATCGCCCAACCGCAACGGGGCCTCGGCCAGCGCGAGGTCGAAATCAATGCGTTCGGGCAGGAAATCCTCAACAAGGAAAGTGCCCGATGTCAGTGCCGCTGCCTCCAGATCGGCAAAGAGATCCAGCCGCCAGACGCCACGCGGCGCTGAGCCCGCAATGGGCAGGCTGAAGACATGCCCGCCCGCCCCGCCATCGGCTGCCACTTGCCGCGTGTATTCCACCCCGTCGGGGCGCATCAGGACAGCCGTCAATGGCAGGCCGGTCACAGCGGCCGCCCGGGCGTCGCGCGTCAGGGCTGTGGCATAAACGGTTTCCCCGGCACGGTAGGCGCCGCGATCGGTGGTCAGGAACACATCGACAGGCGGCGCCGCTTCCCGCCCTTCGACGCCGCGATCCGACAGATCGAATTCGGGGTCGGTCAATGACAGAAACGCAAGATCATCCGCCCCGTCGCGCGCCACGATCATGGCTGGCGCTGCGCCGCCTGTGCCCCGAGTCAAACCGGCCGGAAAGCTGGCATAGCCCATTGCATCCGTCGTGGCCGTGCCCAGCACCGTGTTAGCGCGGTTCAGCAGTTCCAGCGTGATGCCTTCCTTTGCGCCCGCAGTGCCAAGTGCGCGCACAAACACATGCAGCCCGTCAGCACCGCTCATCGTGGTCAGGCCCAGATCAGACACCACGAACCATTGCCAGGCGGCCCCCACAACGTAAGGGTCAACGCCTGGCACCGCGGCCTTCAGTGCATAGATCCCCGCCGGCATGTCTTTCAGCGCCGCATCCATTGGCAGGCGCGTGGTGATATCGCGATTCACCTCCTGGCCCACCTCTGCCGTGCCCTGCCACAGGGTTTCCCCCACTGCATCGGTAAAATAGTCTTCTTGATATTGCTGCATTGGGGCGGCAAAATAGTTGTCCTGAATGGCCCGCAGAAGGTTGCGGTCGGTCACCCGGTACAGCGTCAGATCCAGTTTGGTGGTGTTCACGGTTTCCACCGGAATCGACGCGCCCCCCAGACGCGGCAGCACATAGGCACGCCCCGCGAAGCGCACGCCGGGGCTGCGGTCGCGCACATATGCGGTCAGTGGAATTGATTTCGCCAGCGTCTGCCCATCGGCAGCAGACAGACCCTCACGGAAGGTAAAGCTGTAGCGTTGGCCATGCTGCACACCCTCGACGCAGATCTGTCGCGTGCCCACGGCCTCAACCGTCAGCCCGGGCGCGTCAATTTGCACAAAGCTGGAATAATCGACCCCCGTGGCAAACAGGTCTTCGGTGAAATTGGCGCAAATCCGGGGGTGCTGGGTATCCGCCTGCACATCGCTTTCGGCAATGCGAAAGCCGTATTTGCCGATCGCCGAATCCAGCAGGGCGGCCGTATCATCGCGCGGCTGCAACGCCTGCGCCAGTCGCAGCGCCTGAACCGTATCGCGGCCCTGGCCGTTGCTTTCCAGCGCCTCGCCCATGGTCACCAGGATTGAGTGCCGCAGGGCCGATGTTTCAGCCCGCAGATAGGCGTTGATCGACGCCGCATAGGCGCGGTCGCGAAAACTGCGCTGGTTGTCACTGTTGGGCTGGCTTGCCAGCATCAAAAGCCGCGCATAATCGGCCCAGGATTCTGGCAGATCGGTCAGGTTGATTGCAGCCCCGGTAAACCGGCTGGCCAGTTCGGCATCGCCGTTTGCCTCGGCGTCCAAGGCGGCTTGCAGATGTTCTTCGGCAGAATAATCGTTGGAGACATGGGTATTGCCAAGCCCATTTGCCTGCTCAAAGGCCGCAGTTACGTCCCAGTCGGGCACAAATGGCAGTTCGGATCGCCGCAATGCTGCGCGGGTTTTTGCGGTCTCATCGGTTGTGATGACATAGCCCGAATACGCGCCAGCGAAATACGCCGGCGCCCCTGGGTCTGCTTTGGAAAAACAGGAATTGTTGTTGGTGTTGAAGGTAAACGCGGTGCAAGACTGGTTTGCGGCACAGGCGCGTTCGCAAGCCTCAAGCGTGGTATCGAAGGCCGAGGCAATATCGCCGCCCGGCAGATCGGCATCCTGGCTTAAGACAAAGCGCTTATTCGGAATCAAATCCTGTGCCGGGGCCATGTCTGCGATGATAAGGCCCAGCCCGAAACAAAACCCTGCCAATGGCCGCCGCGCAAACCAATTCATGAAAAACCTCCGGGGTATGAACTGGCAAAGCGTCGCATGGCGGGCGATTTCTGGCAAGGCGTAGCACGGCGGAAATCCCCCCGTCGGCGTTAATGCGGCATTCATTTTGTTGCTGTTATGTTCACGCAAACACGGGCAAGGGCAGAAAGCCCGCCCGGCGAAACTTCTGTGCAAGGACAGGTCTGGAATGGACATCGCAGAAAGGCTCGCCAAGGAACGGCGGGCGCGATTGGCAGCAGAACGCCTGCTGGAACACAAAAGCCGGGAACTGATGATTGCCAACCAGAAGCTGTCTTTGCATGCGCGTGGCCTGTCCGATCAGATCGTCGAACAACGCCAGGTTACCAAAGTTGCCTTGTCCGAAGCAGAGGTGCTGAAAGGCCAGAACACCCGCTTCTTGTCAGACCTTGAAGCTGCACACAGCACCGCCGTCATGGCCGAACGTCGCCTCTGGGATTCAATTGATACCATCCGCGACGGGTTTGCGGTGTTTGATTCTCAACTAAAGCTTGTTACGGCCAATTCCGCCTATCTGGCCCTGTTTGAAGGCCGCCCGATTGCCCCCGGCATCGCTTACGGCGATGTCCTGCGTATCCTTGCCGAAACCCCCCTGATCGAACTGAAGGGTGAAACCGCGCAGGATTGGGTCTTCGATATGCAGGGTCGGCTTGACGGTGATCCGACGGAACCTGTGATTTTGCCCTTTACCAATGGCACTTGGGTCAAATTGGTGGACCGGCGCGCGCGCGACGGTGATCTGGTCAGTCTTGCTTTGAATATCACCGAACAAATGCGCATCTGGGCCGCGGTTGAGGCGATCCCGGATGGCTTCGTACTTTTTGACAGGGAGGATCGTCTATTGACCTGCAATCAACGCTACCGCGAGATTTATGCCCAATCCGCACCCGCCATGGTACCGGGGGCCAAATTCGAAGATATTCTGCGGCACGGTCTGGCGCAGGGCCAGCACCTTGATGCCGTCGGCCGCGAAGAAGACTGGCTGACTGAACGTATGGACCAACACCGCAATCCGGTGGCGGTGCATGAGCAGCGCCTTAGCGACGGGCGCTGGCTGCGCGCGCATGATCACCCGACGCCCGATGGTGGCCGTGTAGGCCTGCGCGTCGACATCTCTGAAATCAAGAACCAGCAAACCGCACTAGAGGCCGCGCGCATGGCGGCTGAGGCCGCAAATCGCGCCAAATCGGCGTTTCTGGCAAACATGAGCCATGAGATCAGAACCCCGATGAACGGTGTTGTCGGCATGGCAGAACTGCTCTGCGATACCGAACTTACCGAAGACCAACGCCTGTTTGCAGAAACCATCCGGTCCTCAGGCGAGGCGCTGTTGGTCATCATCAACGATATCCTCGATTATTCCAAGATTGAGGCGGAACGTCTGACCCTGCATCCTGAACCCTTTGATCTGGAACGCACAATTCACGAAGTGGCGATGCTTCTACAGCCCCGTGCCCGCGCCAAGGGCCTTGATCTGATGATCGACTTCGACATGTTCCTGCCGACGCGCTACATCGGCGATCCGGGTCGTTTGCGCCAGGTGCTGACGAACCTTGTTGGCAACGCGGTGAAGTTTACCGAAGTGGGTCATGTCCTGATCCGCGTGGTCGGACTAGAGGTTGACGCCGGCAGCCAGCAATTGCATGTCACGGTGGAAGATACCGGCATCGGCATTGCGGCCGAAAATCTGGACCATGTGTTTGGCGAATTCAATCAGGTCGAAAGCCAGGCCAACCGCAAGTTTGAAGGCACTGGCCTTGGCCTTGCCATCACCCAAAAACTGATCGAACGGATGGGCGGTGCGGTCTGGGTTGACAGTGAATTTGGCAAAGGATCCAGCTTCGGCTTTCGCCTGACCCTGGATGTGGCTGAAGATGAGGCCGCATCGCAAGCGCCGATTGATCTGCGACGCGCACTGGTGGTCGATGATCAATTCATCAATAGGACCATTCTTGAACGGCAACTGGTGCCCTGCGGCATTGCTGTCACGCTTTGCCGCTCGGGCGCCGAAGCGCTTGCTACGCTGGGCAAGGATGCGGCCTATGATGTTGTCATCACCGATCACGACATGCCCGAAATGGACGGCATGACGCTGGCTCAGAATATTCAGGCGCTTGGGCTGACAATGCCGATCATGCTGCTGTCGTCCAACCCCGCAGCCCGCCGCGACAGCGACAGCACGGCCAAATTTGCGACGATTCTGCAAAAGCCGGTGTTGCGGTCGGAACTGTACCGCAGGCTGCAGGCGCTGACAGCCCCGGTCGCCCCAGCTGTGGCTGTTGCCCCGCCGGCAATCGCCTTGCAAGACGCGAGGGCAATGCGGGTTCTTGCGGCCGAAGACAACCGGACCAACCAGCTTGTATTTCGGAAAATGGTCAAGGATTTCGACATTGAGCTGACCTTCGCCAACAATGGCCGCGAAGCAGTCGAGCTTTACCAAAGCACCAAACCCGACATGATTTTCATGGATATCTCGATGCCCGAGATGGATGGCCGCGAAGCCGCCACTGCCATCCGGGAGCTGGAGGCGGGTGGAGACCGGCACGTGCCAATCGTGGCGCTGACGGCCCATGCCATGGACGGCGATTCCGACAGTATCTTCGCGGCGGGAATAGACCGTTACATGACCAAACCCCTGCGCAAATCCGCCATTTCCGGGGCCATTGTCGAATTCTGCCCGAAAAATGCGCGGCCCGTCTTGCCCGAGGAAGCCCTGACCGGAACTTAAGCCGCCTCGACCTCTACAGCCGGGCGCATGAACACCCAAGCATCGCCTTTGGTAAGCCGGGCATCATACCTGTATCCGCCTGCGTCAAAGCCGCGTAAATCCGCCGGGTCGGTCAACTGATGA
Source organism: Pseudorhodobacter sp. (assembly GCA_031402355.1). Classification (GTDB taxonomy): domain Bacteria; phylum Pseudomonadota; class Alphaproteobacteria; order Rhodobacterales; family Rhodobacteraceae; genus JACMNW01. The sequence continues at coordinate 12,794 of JANNSG010000004.1, forward strand.
TCCGCCACAAATCGCGCCATCGCCCCGCGGGCTTTTTTGGCCCAAAAGCTGATGATGCGCGCTTCGCCGCCGCGATCCTCCAGAAACACCGGTGTTATCACCTGCAATTTCAATCGCTTCCGGTCCACCGCGCCGAAATATTCCGCCGAGGCGCAGTTGATCAGCACCGATGTGCCAACCACCGTCGCCTGGGCGTTCAGGGCTTTGGCCAGTCTGTCGCCCCAAAAGGCGTAAAGATCAGCGCCCTTCGGGTTCGCAAGTCTGCTGCCCATTTCCAATCTATAGGGCTGAATCGCATCCAAGGGCCGCAACAGGCCGTAAAGCCCCGATAGGATCCGCAAATGCCCTTGCGCCCAGCGCAGGGCGTCCGGTTCCATCGTCGATGCCTCCAGCCCCGCGTAGGTATCACCGGCAAACAGGAATGCGGCGGGCCAGGTGGCCTCAGGTGCCGGTCTGGCGCGATATGCCTTGAACCGGTCGCGGTTCAATTGCCCCAGAGCCGGCGATATGCCCATCAGCCGGCACAGATCGCCCGCAGACAGCGCTTTTGCGACTTTTGCCAGCCGTGCAGCATCCGCGCCCAGTTCGGGCTGGCTGGTCACAAGCCCGTTCGGCAAGGCCCGCACCGTCTGATCAAGCCGTTTGGCGGGGGAAATCACGGTCAGCATCCTGGCCTCGTCATCGCGCGCTATCCCTGCTGAAGAATATCAAGAAAGGCCTGCCCGAACCGCTCCAACTTTTGCGGCCCAAGTGCGCCGGTCCTGTCCAGATCTGGCAGCGTCGATGGTCGCGCCTCGGCGATCTTGCGCAGACTGGCGGTCGTGCAGCTAAGATGTTTGCCGGTGCCATGCTCACCACGCGCAAGTCGCAGCTGCTCTGCTGCCAGCAGATCAAACAAAAGCCCGGCACCGCGTCCGGCAAGACGCATCCGCTGCGGATGAAGCGGCATTGCAAATGCCCCGGTAATCACTTCCAGAAACAACGCGCCATAGCTTTCCAGCTTTTTCGCGCCAACCCCGGATATTTGCGCCATCTGGTCCAGCGTGGCGGGTTTGCGCTCAGCCATTTCGATCAGTGTGCGGTCCGCAAACACCACATAGGCCGGCACCGAGGCCGCCTCGGCCAAAGCCCGCCGCTTCACCTTCAACGCCGACAGCAATGGCGCATCTTCCTCGGATACCTGCGATTTGACCACAGCCACCGGACCTGCCGATGCAATCGTATCGCGCCGCAGGGTGATTGACGCCTCGCCGCGCAGAATCGGCCTTGCCGCATCGGTCATCCGCAGCGCGCCGTGCCGTTCGGTGTCAGGGCGAACCAGATCCTGCCCCATCATCTGGCGAAACACCGCCCCCCAGGCGGGTTTCGAAAGATCGCGGCCAACTGCAAAGGTTGGCAACTGATCATGCCCGCGTTCGCGGATTTTTGCAGTCATGGTGCCGGTCAGAATGTCGATCAAATGCCCGGCACCAAACCATTCCCCGGTCCGCAACATGGCAGAAAGGGCTTTGCGCACGGCATCCGTCGCATCAAAGACATCGGCAGGGCGGTCGCACAGATCGCAGTGACCGCAGCGATCCGAGGTTTCGCCAAAATACCCCAGCAAGACCTGCCGTCGGCATTTTGTCGCCTCGGCCAGCCCCAGTAACGCATTCAGCCGTCCGTGATCGGCATCTTTGCGAATCGCGGGGGCCGCCCCTTCGTCGATCTGTGACCGGCGCAGACGAATATCCTCGGGGCCATAAAGCGTCATCGTTTCCGCAGGCAGGCCGTCACGGCCGGCGCGACCGATTTCCTGATAATAGCCCTCAACCGACTTTGGCAGATCGGCATGTGCGACCCAGCGGATATCAGGCTTGTCGATGCCCATACCAAACGCAATTGTCGCCACCACGATCAACCCGTCATCCTGCTGAAACCGCACTTCTACCTGGCGACGATCATCCGGATCCATGCCGCCATGATAAAAACAGGCCGGATGCCCGGCCTCGCGCAGCGCTTGTGACAACGTTTCCGTCTTTGCCCGCGTGCCACAATAAACGATGCCGGACTGGCCTTTTCGCGCCGCCGCAAACTGCAAAATCTGCGCGCGTGGCGCGTCTTTCACTTCGAACATCAAATGGATGTTCGGTCGGTCAAAGCCGCGCAAAAACGTTGATGGCGTAATACCATCAAACAGCCGCGTCACAATCTCGTCTCGGGTTTCCGCATCTGCCGTGGCGGTGAACGCCGCCAAAGGCACGCCCAGCGCGCGGCGCAGATCACCGATGCGCAGGTAATCGGGGCGGAAATCGTGCCCCCACTGCGACACGCAATGCGCCTCATCCACCGCGATGGCCGACACGCCGATCCGGCGCAGCATCGGCAGCGTTGCAGGGGCCGACAGCCGCTCTGGCGCAATATAAAGCAGCTTCAGGCTGCCCTCGTCCAAGGCGGCAAAAACCTCTTCGGTTTCAGATTCCGTATTGCCCGACGTCAGCGCCCCTGCCTCTACCCCCGCCGCGCGCAGGGCCCTGACCTGATCCCGCATTAGCGCGATCAAGGGCGATATCACCACTGTCACGCCGCCTCGGCACAGGGCCGGCAGTTGGAAGCACAGGGATTTCCCGCCCCCGGTCGGCATGATTGCGAGACAATTTTGCCCGGCCAAAACGGCATCGACGATTTCGGCCTGACCGGGCCGAAACGCGGAAAATCCAAAGACGGTCGCAAGCAGGGTCTGCGGCGGGTGCACCGTATCCAGCATGTTCACGGGCAGCTACCCTTTTTAACCCGCATGGTTCAGTTCAGGATATTGGTGAAACGGTGCAAGCCATACTCGATTGTATAAAGCCCGAAAATTGCCACCAATGGCGCAAAATCAAGCCCCCCGCTGGGCGGCAAAAGCCTGCGAATGCGGGAATAAAGCGGTTCTACCAATCGGTTTATGCCATCCCAGATCTGCGCCACAATCGGTTGCCGAAGGTTCAGAACCTGAAAACTGATCAGCCAGCTTAATATGATATGCGCGATCAGCACAAAGCGTATCAGGTCAAAAATCAACTGAAGCGGGTTTTGCAAGATCGCTCTCCTGACACAAGGTGTAGTGTTAGGTAGCGGCCATACCCCTAAAGAGCAACCCTTTCCGCAGCGTTTCTATTGACCTGTCGCAACTTTCGCGGCACGGGACATGCGCATAGGAGACATCGATGTATCCCTTTTTTCGCATAGCCAAAGAGATGTGGAAGTTTCGCAATGCGGCCCCATTGCCGATTATGGGCACCCATCGGTCCAGCCATATCTGTTGGCCATGGGATCTTGATCCGTGGAATGAATTGAACAACGGCCGCACCCTGACGCTTTATGATCTGGGCCGTTTGCCATTGGCGCGCCGGTCCGGGGTCGACAAGATACTGCGCGCCAATCACTGGGGGCTGACAGTGGCGGGCAACACCACGCGCTACAGGCGCCGGGTGCAGATGTTTGATCGGCTGGACATGGTGTCGCGCTGCATCGGCTGGGATGCGCGGTTCATCTATATGGATCAATCCATGTGGAAGCGGGGCGAATGTACCAGCCAGATGATCATCCGGTCAGCCATTGTCGGAAAATCCGGGATCGTGCCGCCAAAGGATCTGGTCGCCGCTATGGGGCAGCCTACGCACAGCCCCGCGCTGCCCGATTGGGTGCAAGCCTGGATCGCGGCCGAAAACGCCCGGCCATGGCCCCCGGCACGGTAGCCAAGCTTGCAACTGCCTGGCATTTCGGGCTTCATCCGCAAAACACCCGGGGATGGAAATTATGATCAGCGCAAAGAAACGCATCCTCGGCTGGTACTTCTTCGATTGGGCCAGCCAGCCTTATAACACTTTGCTGCTGACATTCATCTTTGGTCCGTATTTTGCCGAAATCGCGCGTGCGCATTATGCTGGTACAGGGCTTGATCCTGAAAGCGCCGGGGCGGCAGCGCAGGCCTACTGGGGCTACGGACTTGCCGCTGCCAGCGTCCTGATCGCCCTTCTGGCCCCGCTTTTGGGTGCGATCGCCGATGGCACCGAGCGCAGATTGGTCTGGATATGGGTGTTTTCGGCACTTTATGTCGTAGGCTCTTTCGCGCTTTGGTGGGTGATGCCGGGCCAGGGCAGCCTGTTCTGGGCGGTCGCGTTTTTCGGGCTTGGTTTCATCGGGATGGAATTTGCCACGATTTTCACCAACGCCTTGCTGCCATCGCTGGGGGATCATGATGATATCGGCGGCATATCCGGGTCCGGCTTTGCTTTTGGCTATCTTGGCGGCGTAATAGCGCTTGCGCTGATGCTGACGTTATTTGCCGAAAATGCCACCACCGGGCTGACCTTGCTGAAGATCAAGCCGATTCTGGGCCTTGATGCCGCCGCCCGTGAAGGCACCCGCGCGGTCGGCCCGTTCACGGCTATCTGGTACGTGGTTTTCATGATCCCGTTCTTTCTTTGGGTACGCGAGCCGAAAACCAAGCCCCGCCCTCTGCGTATCGGGGCCGCCTTCGGAAGCCTCTGGGCGCTGCTCGCCAGTCTTGCGCATCGCCGCAGCCTTGCGGCCTATCTTGCGTCATCGCTGTTTTACCGGGATGCCCTCAATGCGCTCTACGGATTTGGCGGAGTATACGCCAGTGGCGTACTCGGCTGGTCGATCATCCAGATCGGTATTTTTGGCGTGGTCGGCGCAATTACGGCAACTGTGGCAAGCTGGATCGGCGGCAAGCTGGATCGCCGCTTTGGCCCAAGGCCGTTGATCGCATGGTGCATTCTGATCTTGATCGCTGTCTGCTGCATCATTGTCGGCATGACCCCCGAAACACTTTGGGGCGCGGTCCTTGGTCCCGGCACGGCCGACAAGATTTTCTTTGCCTGTGGCGCGCTGATCGGCGGGGCAGGGGGTGCGCTGCAAGCCGCATCCCGCACAATGATGGTGCGCCACACCACCCCCGACCACGCGACCGAGGCGTTCGGCCTCTTCGCCCTGTCCGGCAAAGTGGCGTCCTTCATTTCGCCCTTCCTGATCGCTGTTGTCACCTCAGTCAGCGGATCGCAGCGCATCGGTATTTCCCCCTTGATCGCGCTGTTTCTTCTGGGGCTGGTTTTGCTACTCTGGGTCAGACCAACCGGGGAACGGGCAAATCCATGATCCGCAAACTGCTTGTGACCATGGTGATCTGCTTCCTGGCTTTACCCGCTGGGGCAGAAAGTCTTGCAAACCGCTTGTTTGGCGCGAAAGATGTGCCCTCGCAACAAGACCCGATGCCCATTGGCAGCTACGCGCGTGGTTGTGGTGCGGGGATGGTCGAACTACCGGAATCCGGCCCAAGCTGGCAGGCGATGCGCCTGTCGCGCAATCGCAATTTTGGCCAACCGGTGCTGATTGACTATCTGATCGGCCTCAGCCAAACGGCCCAACAGATTGGCTGGGCCGGGCTTTATATCGGTGATATGGCCCAGCCGCGCGGCGGGCCGATGACATCTGGGCACGCCAGCCACCAGATCGGGCTGGATGCCGATATCTGGATGCTGCCGCCGCGACGGCTTGATCTGTCGGCTCAAGCGCGCGAAGAGATCAGCTCAATCCCCGTCAGATCCGCGGATCAACGGTCCGTCACCGCGAACTGGACGCGCAGCCACCATGTGCTTTTGCGCGCGGCGGCATCAGACCCGCGCATCGACCGCATTTTTGTGGCCGCTGCGGTAAAGATTGAAATGTGCAAGACGGCTAAACGTAAAGACAGGGACTGGTTGCAGAAAATCCGTCCCGTCGCCGGTCATGATACGCATTTCCACGTCCGCCTGAAATGCCCCAAGGGCGCCCGGCTTTGCCAGACCCAAACGCCGACAGTGTCGGACTTGTCAAAAGGCGGCGATGGCTGCGATGAAACCCTGATGTATTGGGTGACCGATTATCTGAACCCGCCAAAACCCACCAAGAAGCCCAAGAAACCCGTCAAACGAGAACGCGGCCCGCGCGAATTCACCATGGCCGATCTGCCCAAGCAATGCGCCCGCGTTCTGCAATCGGAATAGCTTTGGGCGCAATGGCGGTGTTGGGGCTGGTTGGCAGCACCAGCCCGCCATTGCCACCGGGTTTTTTGGGGGCCTATCACTGGCAAAGCGATGACCCGCTGTTTGGCGGCTTCTCGGCGTTAAGTGTGGGTTCAAAGGGCTTGAATCTCATCACCGTTTCCGACCGGGGTTTCTATTCATCGGGGCGGATAACTCGAGATTCTGACGGCCTGATCTCGCAAGTCGTGGTAGGACCAATTCGCAAACTGCATGATGACGACGATTCGCCGCTTGTCGATGACGCTAGCGATTCGGAGGGTTTGGCGATTTCGGCAGATGGCACAGTCTTTGTGTCATTTGAACGCTGGATTCGCGTGGCACGTTATGCTGTCATAAGTGGCCCGAATGTGTGGCTGCCTACGCCGCCAGAATTCCAAACCCTTTTGGCCAACGCCTCACTGGAATCCTTGGCTATTGATGTTGAAGGCACGCTTTACACCTTGCCCGAACGCCCCATAAATGGCGCGCAATCGTTTCCGGTTTACCGGTTCAAGAGCGGTATTTGGGACCAACCATTTGTCGTACCAAAGCGTAGCTTTTTCCTTGCCGTCGATGCGGATATCGGCCCTGACGGCAAACTCTATCTGCTGGAGCGTGAATTTCACGGCTTCGCCGGGTTTTCCAGTCAAGTAAGGCGGTTTACGATTGGCCTAGATGAGCTGACCGATGAGCAGACCTTGCTGCAAAGCCCGCCGGGCCTGCATGACAATCTTGAAGGCCTGTCCGTCTGGCGCGATGCCAGCGGTGCCCTGCGCCTGACAATGATCTCGGACGACAATCTGTTTTTCCTGCAGCGCACCGAGATTGTCGAATACCGCGTTCCTGATTGACGTGGCCTTAGCCCGGCGTTACACGGCCTGCCTGCCCATAAGGGCCAAGTTTCCGCAACCTTGTCAAAACGGACTACAGATATGAAACCCCTGATCCCCGGCATTCTTGCCATGGCGGCCATTGTTTTGGCGTCAAACATCCTTGTTCAACGCCCGCTTGGCCTTTGGCTGACCTGGGGTGCCATCACCTACCCGTTCGCGTTTCTGGTCACCGATCTGACCAACCGCCTTCAGGGTGCCACCGCCGCCCGCCGCGTCGTTTTGGTTGGCTTTGCAACCGGCATCATCTGCTCGCTGGTGGGCACACAGATCATGGGCGAATTCGGCCCCCTTGTCACGTTGCGCATTGCCATCGGGTCTGGCACAGCGTTCCTGATCGCCCAGCTTCTGGACGTGGCCCTGTTTGAACGACTGCGCCGTGGCACATGGTGGCGCGCGCCTTTCATCTCTACCCTTGTCGGATCAACCCTTGATACCGCGCTGTTCTTTTCCATCGCCTTCTCGGCCGCGCTGATCTGGATTGAGCCGGCAAATGACATTTCATGGGCAACCGCGCCCACGCCCCTCATGGGAATTGGCCCCAGCCTGCCATTCTGGGTCTCACTTGCGGCGGCTGACTGGTGCGCCAAGATCGCATTGGCCATCGTTGCACTTTTGCCATTCCGTCTTGCTGTCGCAAAATTGACCACAGGGCTTGCGTAAAACCTTTTGACAAACACAAAATCTGTGCCAACTTGCCCTTATCGGCAACCATTTTGAAAGGAGGTGATCCAGTGTCTAGAGTGATGTTGGAGACTTGTGTCGGGACAGTCATGGGGAGTGTCTTTTAGAAGCAGCCTTCTTTTAGACAAACCACTGATTGGATTTGAAGCCTAACTGGCCCATCTCCTGGGATCTCGGAAAGGGTTGCCGTCACTGGCGACCCTTTCTCTTTTTTTCAACTCTGCCATAAACCGATCATGCTGCGCATCAACGACACCATCACCATCGCGGATTGGGAACTTTCCGAAAGCTTCACCCGGTCGTCCGGCCCCGGCGGGCAGAACGTGAACAAGGTATCCACCGCCGTTGAACTGCGGTTCGAGGCGGAGCGGTCCCCGCATCTGTCCACCTCGCAAAAGGCGCGGCTGAAACGTCTGGCAGGGCGGCGCTGGACGAATGAAGGTGCCATCGTCATCCGCGCCGAAGAAACCCGGTCCCAAGCCCGCAACCGCGAAATGGCAGAGGCGCGGTTGGTCGAAATGATCCAAGCGGCCCTTATTGCCCCCAAACGCCGCATTGCCACCAAGCCCACCTACGGCAGCACGCAGCGCCGCCTTGTCGCCAAATCCGTGCGCGCCGATGTGAAGGCAGGCCGGGGTAAAGTCGAGGATGAAGAATGACCGGTGCATTGCCCTCAGAATCCCTTCTGGACCGCCGCGCGCGCCTGATGGGGCCAAATGTACCGACTTTTTACCAAACACCTGTTCACATTGTTAAAGGGCAGGGCGTCTGGCTGTGGGGTGCGAACGGCAAGCGATACCTGGATTGCTATAATAACGTGGCCCATGTCGGCCATTGCCACCCACGTGTGGTGGCCGCCATTGCAAACCAAGCCGCTACGTTGAACACCCATACCCGCTATTTCCACGACGGTGTGCTGGACTATATCGAACGCCTGACCGCCACCCTAGGCCACGGCATCAGCCAGGCCATCATGACATGCACAGGGTCCGAAGCGAACGATATAGCCCTTCGCATGGCCCAGGCGGTCACCGGCAAAACCGGCGTTATCGCCACGGACAATACCTATCACGGCAATACGGCGGCGGTCAGCCAGCTTTCGACGCGCCGTCCACCCATTGGGGGATATGCCCCCAACATTCGCCTTGTGCCATCCCCGGATAGTCTGCGCCCGGTTGGAGGAACCGTTGCTGGACAGGCCGCCGCCTTTGCGGCCCATGTCCAGCGCGCAATCAATGAACTGGAAGATGCTGGTTTTGGCTTTTCCGCCATGATGCTCTGCCCGGTATTTGCCAATGAAGGCTTGCCAACCGTTGGCCCTGGCTTTCTGGACGCAACCATTGCCGCCATCCGCCACGCGGGTGGTGTCGTTATCGCGGATGAGGTGCAGCCCGGCTTTGGCCGCGCAGGCAGCCATTTCTGGGGCCATGACCTGTTAAGGTTTGCGCCTGACATTGTGACGATCGGCAAACCCATGGCCAATGGCCATCCGGTCGCAGCCATTCTTGCCCGCCCCGATGTGATGGCCGCTTTCCGCGATGCGTTTGGTTATTTTAACACTTTTGGTGGCAATCCGGTGTCCGCTGCCGCCTGCAATGCCGTACTGGACGTCATCGACACCGAGGGTCTGCAGCAAAACGCAGCCACCGTTTCCGACTATATGCTGGACCGTTTGCGCGACCTTCGCCATCCCCTGTTGGCCGATGTCCGGGCCACCGGCATGTTCTTTGGTGTTGAATTTGTCACCGATGCGGACATGACCCCCGCCACGGATTTTGTGGCCACTTTGGTCGAAGATATGGTGACCCGTGGGTTCTTGCTGAACAAAATCGGGCGCGGGGGTGGTGCGCTCAAAATCCGGCCGCCGATGCCGTTTTCAACCGAAAACGCTGATCAAATGGTTGATGCCTTGCAAGCCGCCCTGACCGAAAGCTCGGTCACCAGATGAACCTGAGCGACCAAGCAACCGAGGCTGCAGTTCATTGGCAAGGCCGCGTCAACCGCCTGATCAGCAACCGCGAAAATGCCGTCTTTGAAATCGCTACGCCCAAAGGCCGCGCGGCGCTTCGGCTACACCGGGAAGGGTATCAAAACCCTGCGGCCATTCAGTCTGAACTGTGGTGGTGCGCGGCACTGGCCGATGCGGGCGTATCCGTACCCCGGCCCCGTCCCGCGTTGGATGAAACGCTTCTAGTCCGCTTATCCGGTGGCAGGCTGGCGTCCTGCATTGACTGGGCCGACGGAAAGCCGCTGGGCGAACACGGCAAACCCTTTGACGCCCCGATCAGCATTCTTTTGGATCAACACTATGCCCTTGGCCAATTGATTGCCAAAATGCACAGCGTGACTGACCTGTTGACCCTTCCCGAAGGGTTTACCCGGCCGCGCTGGGATGTCGACGGATTGGTCGGCGAAAAACCATTTTGGGGCCGCTTCTGGGATCATCCGGTCGCCTCACCCGCCCAAGCCGCGCATCTTCGCGATATCCGGGATTGGCTGCGCACGCAGTTGGCCAGCCACGCGGTTACGGGTAACTTCGGCCCCATCCATGCCGATGTTTTGCGCGAAAACATTCTGGTGCAGGGCCAGTCCCTATCCTTGATAGATTTCGACGATTCCGGCCTTGGCTTTCGCCTATATGACCTTGGCACCGCAATGCTGCACAATGGTTACGAACCTGCCTACCCCGATCTTCGCGATGCGATGATTGACGGCTATACCACGCTGCGCCCGGCAGATCGCGCCACGGTTGAGATGTTTACCCTCGCCCGCAGCTGTGCCTCGGTGGGTTGGACCATGCCACGCCTTGCCCCGGATGATCCTATCCACAAAAGCCACATCGCGCGCGCGCTGCATTTTGCGGACAAGATCATACCGTAACGGGCAGCACCTCTTGCGCGCCCACCCCGAACACCCGCTTGTAGCGTGCAATTTCATCGGCCGGACCCATGGCTTTGTTCGGGTTATCTGACAGCTTCACCGTAGGCCGCCCATTTGCCGACACCGCCTTGCAGACCAAGCTGAACGGCGCCAGAGCGTCACCCACCACCAGCCCCCGGAAATCATTGGTCAACATGGTGCCCCAGCCGAACGATACTTTTACACGGCCAGTGAACTGCTTATGCAATGCCGCAATCTGCGCCACATCCAAACCGTCCGAGAAAATCACCAGCTTCTCGCGCGGGTCCTCATTGCAGGATTTCCACCATTTGATGGCAATTTCCGCCCCGGCTGCCGGATCACCACTGTCGATGCGGATGCCCGTCCATTTGCTTAGCCAGTCCGGCGCATGTGCAAGAAACCCTTCGGACCCAAAGGTATCGGGCAGGATAATCCGCAAATTACCGTCATGTTCTTCGTGCCAATCGGCCAGCACCTGATAGGGCGCTTGCGCCAGTTCGGCGTCGTTTTTGGCAAGGGCTGCATAGACCATTGGCAATTCGTGCGCGTTGGTACCGATCGCTTCCACCTCGCGGCGCATCGCGATCAGACAGTTTGACGTGCCGGCAAATTTGCCCGGCAGCCCTTCCTGCATCGCCTGCACACACCAATCCTGCCAAAGGAAACTATGCCTGCGCCGGGTGCCAAAATCGGCAATCCTTAGGCCATCAATCCCGCGCAAAGTCTCGATCTTTTCCCAAAGCTTGGTCATGCCGCGTGCATAAAGCACCTGCAATTCGAAATGCCCCATGCGCGCCAGAACGGCCCGGCTGCGCAATTCCATCAGCACGGCAAGCGCGGGAATTTCCCATAGCATCACTTCGGGCCAGCGGCCTTCAAAGGTCAGCTCATACTGGCCATCGCGTTTTTCCAGGTGATAGGGCGGCAGGCGCAGCCCTTCGAACCATTCCATGAAATCGGGGCGAAACATCTGGCGTTTGCCGTAAAACGTATTGCCGCGCAGAAATGTGCTTTCGCCCCGCGACAATCGCAAAGTGCGCACATGATCCAGCTGCTCGCGCAATTCGCCTTCATCAACCAGATCGCCCAGCAGAATGGTGCGGCTTCGGTTGATCAACGAAAATTCGACATTCGTATCGGGTTTGTTGCGAAAAATGGATTGGCACATCAAAAGCTTGTAAAAATCCGTATCGATCAACGATCGCACAATCGGGTCGATCTTCCACTTGTGATTATGAACGCGGGTCGCGATATCAACCATGTCTGGTCCCCTCAAACCTCAGCCCAATATGACAATAAATGGGGTTGCGGCAAATGGGCACGCAATCGGGCCGACATCAAGCCGAAAGGTGCGTGTAGATACGCGCATTCAAGGCCAGACGAGTGACGGGTTTGCTTAGAAAATCATCAAGCCCGGCAGCAAAACATGCCTCTTTATCTTCACCAAACGCGTTGGCCGTCAGCGCGATGACCGGACAGCGCGGCAGCCCCCGCACGGCCTCGATCCTCCGAATTTCGCGCGTCGCGTCCAGCCCGTCCATCACCGGCATCGACATGTCCATCAACACAAGGTCGGGTCGGTGCTTGTTATAGAGGGCAACTGCCTCCAGGCCGTTCTCGGCAAAATCCAGAATAAGACCTTCGGTTTCAAGCATACGCCGCACGATCAAGCTGTTTGTCTTGTTGTCCTCGGCCACCAAAATCCGTTGCCCGGCATAGACCGGCACAACAGCCGAACCAACCTGAGCCTTTTCCCGTACGGAGGTTTTGACCACCGGCAGTGTCAGACAGAAAGTAAAACAGGACCCGTCGCCGGTAACAGATTTCACGGAAATTTCACCGTTCATTTCGATTGCAAGAAGCCGCGAAATCGCAAGTCCAAGGCCCGTCCCGCCAAAATGCCGGGTGATTTGATCATCGGCTTGGGTAAAGCTGTCAAATATCCGGTCGATCTGATCTGCCGGTATGCCGATACCGGTATCTTTCACGACGATGGCTACGTTGCAGACCTCGCCTACCTGAACGCAGCGGATTGAAACCGTCACCTGCCCTTTTGTCGTGAACTTTACGGCATTGCCAATCAGGTTCAAAAGCACCTGCCTGATGCGGCCCTCATCGCCAAGCAGGTTGGGCAAAGCCCCCACAACCGGGGCCAGGATCAGGGCAATCCCTTTTGCCATTGCCGTCGGGTGCAAAAGCGCCATCGCGCCCTGCACACAGTCTTGCAACACAAAGGGGTCTTGCAAGATCACCGGCTTGCCTGCCTGCAGTTTTGAAATGTCCAGAATATCGTTGATAATCGTCAAAAGGGCCTGCCCCGAATCTACGATCCAGCGCACGTAATCGGCCTGTTCGGGGTTCAATGATGTCGCCGACAAAAGATCTGCCATGCCGATGACACCGTTCATCGGTGTCCGAATTTCGTGGCTCATTGTTGCCAGAAATCGCGATTTGGCCTTGGCGGCTGCCTCGGCTGCTTCATGCGCACGGCTCAGTTCAGCTTGCCGTGCTTTTGCGTCCGTTATGTCTCGTTCAACGGCAATCGTCATGGCGTGGCTGCCGTCGGCATTGAAAATGGGGCTCAAGATCACATCCATCCATACCCGACCATCGGTTTTGGTGCGGTTCAGAACCTCAACCCGCCGCGATGTCTGCCGGTTTGCGGGATCATCCAGCGCGATGATGGCGTCAGAATCGGTTTCCGGTCCATTCAGGATATCACCCGGTCTGGCTCCCAAGGCCTCAGGGAAACTGTAGCCGGTCGTCCGCGTGAAGGCGTCATTCACCCATTCTATCTTGCCGTCCGGATCGGTGATGATGACAGAGTCCATCATATGTTCGGCGACCAGCGCCAATCGCCTTGCGTCGCGCTCTCGCTGCTGCAGCGCTTTGCGCGACAGGACAAGTTGCTGCTTTTCAATCAGCAGCGCATGTTCAATCTGGGTGCGTTGACCATGCGTTCTGCCGACAAACTGGATAAAAGCAAAGCAAAGATAAGCCAGCAACACCATCGTTGCAAAGAAGAACAAGGACCCGGTTTGGCTGTCGGCGCCATCGACCACACGCAAATCCACAAGAAATACGGATGAAAGTGCTGTGGCCGCAAATACCCCGATGCGCAGATTGGCCATAGCGGGGTCATGGATCCGCACCAGTCCTGCATTGATAACCGCCCCGGTCAGATAAGCGGCCCCGAAAAAGCTTGCCTCCACATGTGGCACCAAAGTCCAGGTCAAGACCACGCATGTGGCGACGGAAGTCGACTGCACGACCGCCGAGACCTTGCTGATCAACCGGTCGGACCGGTACGAAATCCCGGCCTCGCGCCGACGCAATATCCGCCACAGGGTCAGGCAATCCACCGTCTCGCCAGCCAGCAAGATCAGGATCGCCAGTGCGCCAAAGCCGGGATGATACAGCAGCGCCAGCAGAACCGATCCTGACAATGTCAGAACCAGTCTGCTGCCAAAAGACCGCAGCCGTGTCCGGCAATAGCGCAGAAAAAGACCGTCGGGGCCTGAACGTACCTCGAATTTGCGCAGGTCTTCGGCTGCGTCTTGCGTTTCAGCGTCTTGATGCCAGGCGGTCACAGAGTATCCCGTTTTGGGGGTCACCCTTTCGCAGCTATCAGCGAAGGGTTAACAAGGTCTGTATCTGCCTGTCAGGCACCGCATTAATTTACCAGGTTCACCCCTGCGGCCAGCATTTTCGCGCGCGCATCAGCAAGTGATCCTTGCAGGTCTATAGCGCGGGTCGCCCCTTCAAGCACGGTCACGCGAAAGCCCAGCCTTGCTGCGTCAAGCGCCGAATAAGCCACGCAAAAATCGGTCGCAAGACCAACCAGCGTAATGCCGGCCACCCCGCGGCCCCGCAAATAGCCCTCAAGTCCGGTGGGGGTGGTGTGATCATTCTCGAAAAAGGCCGAATAGCTGTCGATTGCCGATCTGAACCCTTTGCGGATCACCATATCGGCAGGGTCGGTGGCAAGATCCGGATGAAACGCCGCACCGGTGCTGCCTTGTACGCAATGAACCGGCCACAGAACCTGCGGCCCATAAGGCATCTGGGCGATGCTGAAAGCCTCTGCCCCAAGGTGATTTGCCGCGAAAGACGTGTGATCGGCCGGATGCCAATCCTGTGTCAGCACCCGCACTGCAAAGTCACCCATCAGTGCATTGATGCGCGCAATGATCGTATTTCCGCCAGCTACCGACAATGCGCCGCCGGGACAAAAGTCGTTCTGCACGTCGATCACGATCAAGGCTTCGGTCAGTTTGGGCATGATATTCTCCGGGTTCAGCACAGACTTGCGCAACTGGTCTCGCAGCGCAACCATCTGCTGCAGGGGCATTGAACAGACGGGCATTGAACGGACGGGCAAGCTGAGGCAATAACCCCCCATGTTTACCATCGCTGCCCTTTACCACTTTGCGCGCCTGTCCGACCCCGTTGCAGTTCAGGGGCCGCTTTTGGCACTTTGCCGTGCGCAGAAAGTGAAAGGATCGTTGTTGCTAGCGGGCGAGGGCATAAACGGCACCATTGCTGGCTCGCGGGCCGGGATAGATGCGGTTCTTGCCCATATCCGTGACTTGCCCGGATGTGCCGATCTGGACTGGAAAGAAAGCGTCAGCGATGCCCCGCCCTTTGGCCGCCTGAAAGTCCGCCTGAAGCGGGAAATCGTGACTATGGGCCAACCCGATATTAACCCGTTGGCCCGTGTCGGGCGCTATGTCGATGCCGCTGACTGGAACGCGCTGATCGCGGCACCCGATGTTGCCGTGATTGATACCCGCAATGATTATGAAGTGGCGATCGGCACGTTTAGCGGAGCGGTTGATCCCGACACCCACGCTTTTGGCGAATTCCCGGCGTGGTGGCAATCCAACAAGCATCGGTTCGAAGGCAAGCGCATCGCCATGTTCTGCACCGGTGGCATCCGCTGCGAAAAATCGACGAACTATTTGCTGGGGCAGGGGGTCGAGGATGTCTTTCACCTGAAGGGCGGTATTCTGAAATACCTTGAAGAGGTGCCTGCAGACCAAAGCCTGTGGCACGGTCAGTGCTTTGTATTCGACAAACGGGTCTCGGTTGGCCATGGCCTTTTGCCCGGTGATTATACCATGTGCCACGCCTGCCGCAGGCCATTGTCAGCGGCCGACAGGTCCGATCCCTTGTTTGAGGACGGGGTCAGTTGCCATCACTGCATGTCCGAACATTCAGATGCAGACCGCATCCGGTTTCGCGAACGCCAGCATCAGTTGGCTTTGGCCGCTCTGCGCGGCCAAAAGCACTTTTCCGATTAACGAATGCGCAGACCTGCCGCATCCGCCGCAAAGAACATCGCGTCTGCATTGTCGAAGGTAATTCCAACCATCGACCCCGGTTTGATTGTCAGATCATCATGCGCTTCAATCACCAGCCGTTCGCCCGTTGGGGACGACAAGTGAACGAAAGACACGCCGCCCAAGGCTTCGGTCAGCTCCACCTTATGGGTATTGCCTGTCATGTTCAGCTGGAAATGCTGCGGACGTACGCCCACAATCACATCTGCCCCGGTTCCGGGCAAGGCTACCGACGTGGCCACCGATCCTGCCAGACCTTTTGAGGTAACAGACCCTGCCTTTTCCACTTTGGCCGCGACAAAGTTCATGGCCGGGCTGCCGATAAAACCCGCAACAAAGCGGTTGTCGGGGTTCTGATACAGCTCCAACGGCGCACCAACCTGTTCGATCCGGCCTTTGCGCAGCACGACGATCTTATCGGCCAATGTCATGGCTTCGACCTGATCATGGGTCACATAGATCATGGTCGCACCCAGTTCGCGGTGCAGACGGGCAATTTCGACCCGCATTTCCACCCGAAGCTCGGCATCAAGGTTGGACAGCGGCTCGTCGAACAAGAACACCTGAGGCCCGCGCACGATCGCCCGGCCGATGGCAACCCGCTGACGCTGCCCGCCTGACAAGGTCTTGGGCTTGCGCGCAAGATATTCGTCCAGCTTCAGAATACGGCTGGCTTCCTTGACCTTGCTGGCAACTTCATCCTTGGGGTGCCCGGTCATCTTCAGGCCAAAACCCATGTTTTCGGCCACCGTCATATGCGGGTAAAGCGCATAGGTCTGAAACACCATCGCCACGCCACGTTCTGCCGGATCAGCCTTCGTGACATCGCGCGTGCCAATGTGAATGGCCCCTGCAGTTGTCTCTTCTAGCCCGGCCACCATTCGTAGCAACGTGGATTTGCCGCAGCCTGACGGGCCGACAAAGACACAAAATTCACCATCCTCGATCTTGAGATCAATTCCGTGAATGACTTTGACATCGCCAAACTGCTTCACCACGTTCTGTAATGCGACACCCGCCATGTTTTCCTCCCTTTAGAGCGCATTCCGAAAAGTGTGAGCGGTTTTCGGATGTAATGCGCGACAAACTGATAGTTCAGTGATTTTCTGGAAAGCGCCAGCTTTCCGCTTCCCTTGCAATGTCGTTTGCGGTTTCCGTTATGCGCGGTGCCAAGGCCGCCAGCGCCGCCAGACTTGACCGCGCGATGGTCGATGTCACCGACAGCGCCCCCATCACCCGGCCATTCTGCGTCAGAATCGGCAACGCGATACAGATGATTCCCGGCTCGTGCTCTTCATTATCGAAAGCGAACCCGCGCTTTCGAATCACCTGCAGCTCGGCCAGCAGGGCAATGCTGGTGCAGATTGTGTTCGGCGTGAACCGATGAAACGACTGTCGCTCGATTGCGCGGTCCTGCTCTCCCGGAGCCATGAAAGCCAGCATCGCCTTGCCGACCCCGGTACAATAGGCAGGCCCCACCTTGCCCGCTTGGCTGAACATTTCCACGGCCCGGGTGGCATTGCGCTTGTCCACGTAAAGCACCTGCGCCTGATCCATCTGGGCCAAGTGGATGGTTTCGCCGACTTCACCAGAAAGCGCGTCAATCCAAGGCCTTGCGATGGGTGCAAGCGAGCTTTGCGCCCAGGCATCATGGGCCAGCCGCACCAGCCGCACACCCAAAGCATAGGCTTGCCGATCCGGGTCATAGGCCAACATTCCCTGGTTTGTCAGCGTCTGCAAAAAGCGGTATAGTGTGGCCTTGGGATAGGGGGATTGCGACAACAATTCTGTAAACCGCACAGGCCGTCCGGCCATGGCAACCATGTCCAGCACATCAAGTGCTTTGCCTACCGTGCCATCCCCCGGCCCTTCGTCGCCCATCGCAGATCAACCCTCGCTCCCTGTTGACAGCTTAGACGATACGCGACATAGTTTTCAATATTCAAGACTAAGTTTCAAATAGTGGAACCTAAGGGAGGAAACCATGGTCCATCTTAAGACGGGTGCGCTGGCCTTTACGGCAGCGTTGCTGATGACGACTTCTGCCTTCGCGCAACAGCGCGTTGTCACCTATAACGCTGACTACGACCCGAACGGGCTGGCAGCAATGGAAGCGATGATCGCAGATTTCGAAGCAGCGAATCCAGACATCGATGTGCAGCTGACCAACTTCGACCACGAGGGCTACAAGACCTCGATCCGGAACTTCCTGACCGCGGACGCGCCTGACCTGGCCAACTGGTATGCAGCCAACCGGATGAAGCCGTTTGTCGAAGCCGGCCTTTTCGCCGATATCACAGACGTCTGGGATGCCAACGGCCTGAACGAATCGCTGGCTTCGTCAATCCTGTCGTCGACCATTGACGGCAAGAAATACGCGATCCCCTACACCTACTACCAGTGGGGCATCTATTATAACCGCGACGCGTACAAAACCGCCGGTCTCGAAGCTCCCGGCGCAGAAGGCGCGACCTGGGAACAGTTCCTCAAGAACTGTGAGGCTTTCAAGGCCGCTGGCATTGACTGCGTGACCACCGGTTCCAGCGCGCTTTGGCCGGTTGCAGGCATCTTCGACTATGTATCGATGCGCACCAATGGCTACCAGTTCCACAGCGATCTGGCCGCTGGCAAGATCTCGTGGACGTCGCCCGAAGCCCGCGCCGTGTTTGCGGAACTTGGCAAACTGCAACCCTATGTCACCGCCAACCATGCTGCCATCGACTGGCAGGATGCTGCGGCGATTATGGTTCAGGGCAAAGCAGCCAACTACGTCATGGGTAACTTCGCCGTTGCCACCTTCAAAGAAGGCGGGATGACGAATGACAACCTGGGCTTCATGGTGTTCCCGGAAATCACCGCAGGAATTGCCCGGGCCGAAGAAGCCCCCACCGACACGATCCACCTGACTTCGGGCGCAAAGAACCCCGAAGATGCGAAAAAGTTCCTGGCATTCGTCGCCAGCGCTGAAGCGCAGACCAAGTGGAACGCGGCTGTCGGCCAACTGCCCACCAACAGCGGATCGTCCGTTGATGCAGCCGATCCGTTCCTGTCGGCTGGCTTTGCGTCCTTGTCTTCGGCAACCGGCGGTATCGCCCAGTTCTGGGACCGCGACGCCGAAGCTGAATATGCCAAGGCCGGCATGGAAGGCTTCCAGCGCTTCCTCGTGCAGCCAGAAGCTCTGGAAGAGATTCTGGCGAACCTTGAAGCAACCCGCCTGCGCCTTTACCCGCAGTAAGCTGATCTAACCGGGCGCCCCTTTGCAAAAGGGGGCGCCCTTTTTTTACCGGGGGGCAAGGCATGACACCGACGATAGACTCAGTCGCCAGGTCAAAGGGGCGATTCAACCAACGCGCCGTGGCACCCTGGCTGTTTCTGACGCCAGGCCTTTTCATGTTCGCGGTATACGTGCTGTGGCCGATCGTCCAAAGCATCTCCCTCTCGTTTTACGACTGGAACGGCCTTTACGACAAAGATGGCGCGTTTCCCGGCACCTTCATCGGCATGGGCAATTATGCCGAACTGATGACCGACCCGGCCTTTGAAACCTCGCTTTGGAACAACTTCTATTGGCTGGCGCTTTATTTGTTGGCCCTGCCAGCGGGGCTTTTCATCGCAATTTTCCTGAACCAGACAGTGACCGGGATGCGGCTTTACAAGTCGCTTTTCTTCTTTCCCTTCGTGATCAGCCAGGTTGTCGTTGGCCTGATCTTCACTTGGTTCTATGCCCCAAATTTTGGCCTGTTCTACCTGCTGACCGAGGCGGTAACTGGCAGCGGCACCGCCATTCTGGCCGACCCTGACCTTGTTACTTTCGGTATCATCGCCGCAGGCCTCTGGCCGCAGATAGCCTATGTGATGATCCTGTATCTGACCGGCCTGAACAACGTCGCCCCGGACCAGATAGAGGCCGCGCGTCTTGATGGGGCCAAGGGTTGGAAGATGCTGTGGTACGTCGTGCTGCCACAACTTCGCCCGGCGACCTTCATTGCGGTGATCGTCACGGTCATCGGCGCGCTGCGCAGCTTTGACCTTGTGTCGATCATGACAAGCGGTGGCCCGTTCGGATCGTCCCGCATCTTGTCTTACTACATGTATGAAAAGGCGCTGAGCGAATACGGCTTTCGCATGGGCTATGGCGCGGCCATCGCCGTGGTGCTGTTTGGCATCATGATGATTTTCATCTCGGGCTTCATCTGGAAGATGTGGCGCGATGAGACGGAGCGTTAATTCATGTTTCCCCGCCCCATTCAGCAGACCAGAACAACTACCCAATGGCTTTACACGATCGCGCTGCCGATCAGCCTTGTCCTATGGCTTTTCCCGCTCCTCGGGGTGGCGCTGACCTCGCTGCGCCCCGCGTCCGACCTCGCGCAAGGCAACTACTTCGGCATGCCTTCGAGCATCGCCTGGGAAAACTACATCTTCATCTTCACTGAAACGCCCATTGGGCAGTACATGATCAATTCGATGTGGGTCACAATTCCCACTGTTATTGGCGCGGTAAGCCTGTCGTTGATGACCGGCTTTGCGCTGGCAGTTTACGGGTTTCGCGCCAACATCCTTGTGTTCTTCATGTTCGTGGCTGGCAACTTTGTACCGTTCCAGATTCTGATGGTGCCGGTCCGCGACATGACGCTGCAACTGGGCATGTATGACACCTGGTATGGATTGGCGCTGTTCCACATCGCGTTTCAGACCGGGTTCTGTACGCTTTTCATGCGCAACTTCATCAAAGCCCTGCCGTTCGAACTGATCGAGGCCGCGCGGGTCGAAGGCGTCGTTGAATGGCGCATCTTTTGGTATATCGTGCTGCCCTTGATGCGCCCCGCCATTGCCGCGCTTTCTGTGCTGATCTTTACCTTCATCTGGAACGATTTCTTCTGGGCCACTGTGCTGACCCAGGGCGTCGACAGCCAACCGATCACCGCCGGCCTGTCCAGCCTTAACGGCCAGTGGATCGCGCAATGGCACCTTGTATCGGCCGGCTCGATCATCGCCGCACTGCCACCGGTTCTGATGTTTTTCCTGATGCAAAAGCACTTCATCGCGGGCCTGACTATGGGAGCTGTCAAATGACCAAAATCGCGTTCATCGGCGCGGGATCGACCGTGTTCATGAAAAACCTGATCGGCGATGCGCTGAACATGCCGTCTCTGTCAGACGCGACTATTGCGCTTATGGATATTGACCCAAAACGTCTGGCGGAATCTGAAATGGTCTGCCGCAAGATGGTGTCATCCCTGGGCGTGGGCGCCAAGATCGAAACCCATTCCGATCAACGCCGCGCGCTGCAAGGCGCTGACTTCGTGATCACCGCGTTTCAGATCGGTGGCTTTAAACCCAGCACGGTCATCGATTTTGACATTCCGAAAAAGTATGGCCTGCGTCAGACCATTGCCGATACGCTGGGCGTTGGTGGCATAATGCGCGGTCTGCGCACCGTCCCGCATCTTTGGAAACTGGCCGAAGATATGGCAGCGATCTGCCCCGATGCCGTCATGTTGCAATACGTCAACCCGATGGCCATCAACACTTGGGCGCTGGGCGCGAAATATCCCCATGTCAACCAGGTGGGCCTTTGCCATTCCGTGCAAGGCACCGCCAAAGAACTGGCCCGCGATCTGGATGTGCCCGTGGCAGACCTGCGCTACAGTGCGGCAGGCATCAACCACATGGCATTCTACCTGAACTTTGAAGCGCGCAATGCCGATGGCAGCTACCGCGATCTGTATCCCGCCTTGCGTGCTGGTTATGCGCGCGGTGCCATCCCCAAACCTTCCGATTGGAACCCGCGCTGCCCCAACAAAGTGCGCTACGAAGTGATGACGCATTTTGGCTATTTCGTTACAGAATCGTCGGAACACTTCGCCGAATATGTGCCGTGGTTTATCAAAGATAACCGCCCCGATCTGATCGAGCAGTTCGGCATCCCACTGGATGAGTATCCGACCCGTTGTATCGAACAGATTGACCGCTGGACCAAAACCGCCGCCGATTTCGCCGCAGCCGACAAGATCGAGGTGAAACCATCCCACGAATACGCGGCCACCATCATGAATTCGGTCATCACCGGCGCACCGTCGGTGATTTACGGCAACGTGCCAAACCGGGGCTACATTCCGCAGCTGCCCGAAGGCGCTGCGGTTGAGGTACCGACGCTGGTCGATGCAAACGGCCTGCAACCCACCTGCGTCACCGGTATTCCGCCGCAGCTGATCGGCCTCATGCGCACCAACGTCAACGTGCAGGAATTGACCGTCGCCGCCCTGATGGAAGAAAACCGCGATCACATCTATCACGCTGCCATGCTCGATCCGCACACTGCCGCTGAACTGGATCTGCGTCAGATCAAATCACTGGTCGATGATTTGATCACCGCGCATGGCGATTGGCTGCCTGCTTGGTTACGAAACCGAAAGGCTGCCTGATTTCACCTTGGCCCTTATGTCATCCACCGGATCTCTGCTTGGACTCGAAATAGTCCACCTCCGGTGCCGACCTCGATAAAGCACTCCCGGATGATCGGGCACCAGAGACTATAGGCTTCCTTTTCGCAAAATACTCCCTCCGGAGGCACCATACCATGACCAAAGACGCCGCCAACAAGACCCGCCGCAATCGTGCCTGGTATGGCAAGCCGGATCGTGACGGCTTCATTCACCGCTCCTGGATGAAAAACCAAGGTTTTCCCGACCATGTCTTCGATGGCCGCCCGATCATCGGCATCTGCAACACCTGGTCGGAATTGACCCCTTGTAACTCTGGCCTGCGCGACCTTGCCGAAGGGGTCAAACGCGGCGTCTGGGAGGCGGGCGGCTTCCCCGTCGAATTTCCCGTAACATCGCTGGGCGAAACCCAGATGAAACCCACGGCCATGCTGTTTCGCAACCTTCTGGCCATGGATGTCGAAGAATGCCTGCGCGCTTACGGCATCGACGGCGTGGTGCTGCTTGGCGGCTGCGATAAGACAACACCGGGGCAGTTGATGGGCGCTGCATCGGTTGACCTGCCTGCCATCGTCGTCTCCTCCGGGCCGATGCTGAACGGAAAGTGGCAGGGCAAGGATATCGGGTCCGGCACCGACGTATGGAAATTCTCCGAAGCGGTGCGCGCAGGCGACATGACGCTAAAAGATTTCATGGCCGCCGAGTCCGGCATGTCGCGCTCCAAGGGCGTTTGCATGACAATGGGCACCGCCTCGACCATGGCAAGCCTCGTCGAGGCGCTTGGCATGTCGCTTCCCACCAATGCAGCCCTGCCTGCCGTTGATGCCCGCCGCATGGCCCTCGCCCATATGACCGGCAAGCGCATCGTCGAGATGGTCGAAGAAGATCTGCGCCCGTCCCACATTCTGACCCGAGCCGCGTTCGAAAACGCCATCCTCGCGAACGCGGCTGTTGGTGGGTCCACCAATGCCGTGATCCATCTTCTGGCCCTTGCAGGCCGCGTTGGCGTGGACCTGACGTTGAAGGATTTCGAACTGGGATCCGATATTCCGCTGCTCGTGAACTGCATGCCATCGGGCAAGTACCTGATGGAAGACTTCGCCTACGCGGGCGGTATGCCGGTTGTGCTTAAGGAACTGGGCACTCGGTTGCGTCCGGCCAAGACGGTCATGGGCAAAGACATCTCTGACTACGCCAATGGGGCCGAGAACTGGAACGATGATGTGATCCGCCCCTTCACCAACCCGCTGAAACCAGCAGCGGGTATCCGCGTTCTGAAAGGCAACCTCGCGCCCGACGGGGCCATCGTGAAACCTTCGGCCGCGACGCCCGCGCTGCTGGAACACGAAGGTGCGGCCCATGTGTTCGAGTCCATTGAAGACATGAAAGCCAACATCGACCGTGACGATCTGCCAGTGACGGCAGAGACAATCCTTGTCCTAAAAGGCTGCGGCCCAAAGGGCTATCCCGGTATGCCCGAGGTCGGCAATATGCCGATCCCGGCAGCGCTGGTCAAACAAGGCGTGCGCGATATGATCCGGGTGTCGGATGCCCGCATGTCGGGGACCGCCTATGGCACGGTCATCCTGCACGTCTCGCCCGAAGCGCAGGCTGGCGGTACGCTGGCCTTGGTCAAAACCGGCGACCGTATCCGTGTGTCTGCCCGTGACGGTGTTTTGCAATTGCTGGTGTCTGACGCCGAACTGGCCACCCGCCGTGCAGCTTGGGCCCCCGATCCCGCACATTACACCCGTGGCTACGCCAAACTTTATGTTGATCATGTCCAGCAGTCGCACCTTGGCGCGGACCTTGATTTTCTTGTTGGCAAAGACACCCGACCGGTCACGCGGGAAAGCCATTGATGCCCAAAGCCTTCCGACTGTTGGAAAAATTTGGCCACAACCCAAACGGACGAAACCATGATTGATCTGCCCACCTATCCCGATCTGAAAGGTGCCTCGGTGTTCATCACCGGTGGCGGCTCTGGCATTGGTGCGTACCTGACCGAAGGCTTTCTGCGCCAAGGCGCAAAGGTGGCTTTCTGCCAACGCTCTGATGCCACCGAATTTTGCGACGAGATGGCAAAGGCTACCGGCAACCGCCCGCTGTTTCTGCCCTGCGACATCACCGATATGGCGGCCCTGCAAGCTACCATTGCCACCGCCGCCAAAGCGCATGGCCCGATCACCGCACTGGTCAATAATGCCGCCAATGACAAACGCCATGCCTCGATGGATGTGACGCCCGAGTTTTGGGATTGGTCGATGGCGATCAACCTCAAGGCCTATTTCTTTGCCGCGCAAGCGGTGATCCCCGGCATGAAGGCAGCGGGCGGCGGGTCGATCATCAACTTCACCTCGATCAGCTACATGATGGGCAATGCAGGTTACGTCGCCTACACCACCGCCAATTCCGGCATCAATGGCATGACCCGCACCCTTGCGCGTGAGTTCGGCCCAGACCGCATTCGTGTGAACGCCCTTGCGCCGGGTTGGGTTCTTACCCAAAAACAAAAGGATCTGTGGGTAACACCAGAAGGATTGGCCGCCCATGTGGCCCGTCAGTGCCTGACAGATACCTTGGCCCCCGAAGACATTGTTGGCGGAGTGCTGTTCTTGGCCTCTCGCACATCCAAGATGATGACCGGGCAGGCCATGGTCATCGATGGTGGCGTGGTGGTCACCGGATGATGCAGGACACAACGCCAGATTGGATAGCGGTCGATTGGGGCACCACCAATCTGCGCGCTTTTGCCATGCGTAATGGCGAAATGCTTGCCGAAGCTGTATCAGATG
This sequence comes from Pseudorhodobacter sp., assembly GCA_031402355.1. GTDB lineage: Bacteria > Pseudomonadota > Alphaproteobacteria > Rhodobacterales > Rhodobacteraceae > JACMNW01. The sequence goes on from JANNSG010000004.1 coordinate 37,899, forward strand.
ATGGCATGGGTAAACTTGCGCGTGACGCTTTTGAAGCCGCGCTGATAAAGCTGATTGCGCCTTGGTTGTCTGCGCAACGACAAACGCCAGTCATCGCTTGCGGCATGGTCGGCTCCCGCCAGGGCTGGTTTGAGGCCCCCTACCGCACGGTCCCTTGTTTGCCGCTTGATCCGATCGCACTTGTGTTAACCCCAACCACTGACCCTCGGATCAGCATGCGCATTGTCCCCGGCTTGCGCCAGACCAAGCCCGCCGATGTCATGCGCGGCGAAGAAACCCAGATCGCGGGCGCGCTGGCGCTGAACCCCGGCTTTGACGGCGTGTTCTGCTTGCCCGGCACCCACACCAAATGGGTCCATGTCTCTGCGGGCGAAATCGTCAGTTTCCAAACCTTCATGACGGGTGAAATGTTCGCGCTGCTCTCCACCCAGTCTGTTCTACGCCATGGTATGGTTGGCGGCGGCTGGGACGATGCCGCCTTTGATACAGGCCTGTCAGACGCGCTTTCCCGTCCGGAAAGAATCGCGGCAAACCTGTTTTCCCTGCGCGCCGAAGGGCTGTTATCGAATCTCGCCGCCCCGCAAGCCCGCGCGCGCCTGTCGGGCCTGCTGATCGGCATCGAACTTGCCGCCGCCAAATCCTACTGGCTGGGCCAGCCCATCGCCATCATCGGGGCGGATGCACTATCCGCCACTTACGCCCGCGCGCTGACCGCACAAGGCGCCACCCCCAGCCTGATCCCCGCAAATGAAACCGTCCTCGCAGGCCTGACCCTCGCCCATAAAACCATGATGGAGGCCGCCGGATGACCCGCAATCTGATCGCCATCCTGCGCGGCCTGACCCCGGCCGAAGCCGTCCCCGTGGCGCAGGCCCTGATCACCGCTGGCATCAGCCGTATCGAAGTGCCGCTGAACTCGCCCGATCCCTTCGCGTCCATCGCAGCCATGGTCAGGGCGGTCGGTCAAACCGCGCAAATTGGTGCAGGCACCGTGCTGACTGTGCAAGATGTGCAGCGCGTCGCCGATGCCGGTGGTACCCTGATCGTGTCGCCCAACGCCGATCCCGCCGTCATCCGCGCTACAAAGGCATTGAACATGCAATCATGGCCCGGCGTCATGACCCCCACCGAATGCTTCGCGGCCCTCGCCGCCGGGGCGGACGGTCTGAAAATATTTCCAGCTTCCCTGATGGGCACTGATGGCCTCAAAGCCATCCGTGCCGTGTTGCCCGCCACCACCCAGGTTTACGCCGTAGGTGGCGCAGGCCCCGCCAATTTCGCCGACTGGATAAAAGCTGGCGCAAATGGCTTTGGCATCGGCACCGCCCTTTACACGCCCGGTCTTTCTGTTACCGAAATAGCCATCCGTGCCGCTGCAATCGTGGCCGCTTTTGATGGTGCCTGACTATGACCGACGTTTTTGATATCCGCCGATGCGAACTTGGCGAAGGCCCGCTTTGGCATCCGGAACGCAAGCAGCTGTATTGGTTTGATATTCCGGGAAAACGCCTGCTCACTCAAAATGATGACGGTCCGCAGGAATGGCACTTTCCGGGCTGCGTCTCGGCCGCCGGCTGGATCGACCGTGATACGCTGATGATCGCGTCGGAAACTGCCTTGTTCCGCTTTAACCTTGAAACCGGCAGCAAACGCGACATCGTGGCACTGGAATCAGACAATGGTGTCACCCGGTCAAACGATGGCCGCGCCGATCCCTTTGGCGGCTTCTGGATCGGCACCATGGGAAAATCAGGCGAAGCAGGGGCAGGGGCCATCTACCGCTATTACCGGGGCGAACTTCGCCGTCTCTATGCGGATATCACTTGCCCCAACGCCATCTGTTTCCCAGCCCATGGCCGTTTTGCTCATTTCACCGATTCCGGCACCCGCAAGGTGATGCGCGTGGCGCTTGACGCCGATGGCTGGCCGAAAGGCACTCCAGAGGTGTTTCTGGAACTGCCCCCCCTCGGTCCCGAGCCTGATGGCGCGGTAATCGATGCAACCGGTCTGATGTGGCTGGCCGAATGGGGTGTCGGTCGCGTCTCGTCCTTTGCGCCAGACGGCTCGCCGCTGCAGACTGTGGCTTTTGATGCGCCGCATACTAGCTGCCCGGCATTCGGTGGCACCGATCTGACCACGTTGTATTGTACCACGGCGCTTGACGGCATGGACACAGCCGCCCGCGCAGCGTTTCCCCGTGCTGGCATGACGTTCACCGCCGCCAATATCGCCCGCGGCCTGCCCGAGAACCGAGTGATCTTATGACCCTGAAACGCACCCTTGGTGTCTGCTACTACCCCGAACACTGGCCAGAATCCCAATGGGCGGAAGACGCCGCCCGCATGGCCGCGCTTGGCCTGACATGGGTGCGCATCGGCGAATTCGCTTGGGGCCGGATGGAACCCGCACCGGGCCGGATGGATTGGGCTTGGCTTGACCGCGCTATCGAAACCCTCGGCAGCGCGGGCCTGAAGGTCGTCCTCGGCACCCCCACCGCCACCCCGCCGCGCTGGATGCTGGCCAAACACCCCGACATGCTGCCCGTCGGCCGTGACGGCCAAACCCGCGGCTTCGGATCGCGCCGTCACTATTGTTTCAGCCACGAAGGGTATCGCCGCGAATCCGCCTCCATCACCACCCTGATGGCCGAACGTTATGGCAAAAACCCGCATGTCGCCGCATGGCAAACCGACAATGAATATGCCTGCCACGATACCACGCTTAGCTATTCCCAATCGGCGTTAAAGGCTTTCCGCAACTGGCTGGCGCAGAAATACCAATCCACTGCCGCCCTGAACCGCGCTTGGGGAAATGTGTTCTGGTCGATGGATTACGACAGCTTTGATGATATCAACCTGCCAAACCTCACGGTGACCGAGGCGAACCCCTCCCACGTTATGGATTTCCGCCGCTTTTCGTCGGATCAGGTGATCAGCTTCAACCGCATCCAGACCGACATAATTCGCAAACACAGTGCCGCCCCCATCGCCCATAACTACATGGGCCGTGTCACCGACTTTGACCATTTCGGCACTGGCGCTGACCTCGATATCGCGTCATGGGACAGCTATCCCTTGGGCTTTCTGTCAGACCGGCTGGAGGTAACCCCCGACCACAAACGCCGCTTCGCCCGCCAAGGCGACCCCGATCTGCAAGCCTTCCACCACGACCTCTACCGCGCCGTCGGCAAGGGCCGCTGGTGGATCATGGAACAGCAGCCCGGCCCGGTAAACTGGGCCCCCTACAACCCCGATCCGCTACCCGGCATGGCCCGCCTTTGGGCGTGGGAAGCCTTCGCCCACGGCGCAGAAACCGTCTGCTATTTCCGCTGGCGCCAAGCGCCGTTTGCGCAAGAACAGATGCACGCGGGTCTGCTGCGATCAGATTCTGTCGCCGCCCCGGCGCATGACGAAGCCGCCCAAGTCGCGCGCGAGCTTGCCGAAATGCCCGACGCAGGCACCGCCGCCGCACCCGTGGCCTTGGTCTTCGATTACGCCTCCGCATGGGCATGGGAAACCCAACCCCAGGGCCGTGATTTCAACTATTTCCACTTGGCCTTCACTTTCTACAAAGGCCTGCGCCGCCTTGGCCTGAACGTCGATATCATCGCCCCCGATACCGCCGATCTTAGCCAATACAAACTCGTCCTCGCCCCCGGTGTGGCCACGCTTTCCACGCAACTGCTTGACGCCCTGAAAGCTTACAAAGGCCACGCCCTCTTTGGCCCCCGCACCAACGCCAAAACCGCCGATTTCGCCACGCCCGTGCCGCTTGCGCCAAATCTACCCGGCCTTGATGCCCGCGTGATGCGCGTCGAAAGCCTGCCACCCGATCTGCCTGTGCCACTGGCGCAGGGCGGCACTTTCCTGCATTGGCGCGAAAAGCTGGAAGGTGCTGCAACCGTTACCGAATCCACTGAAGACGGCTTCCCCGCCCTCATGGCCAATGGATCAATCAATTACCTCGCCGGATGGCCCGATGACGAAGCGCTGGACCGCATCCTTCTGGACGCCTGCGACAAAATCGGTCTGGAAACCGATATCCTCCCCGAAGGCTTGCGCCGCCGCGATACGCCTACGCACCGCTTCTGGTTCAACTACAACCCGGTCGATATGGAATGGGGCGGCACCGTTATTCCTGCGGCTGGTGTGCATTGGGAACCACTTTAAGCCGAAAGGCACCTCCCTCCCCCCTCTGTGGGGGAGGGCCGGGGTGGGGGGCACCTTAAATCAAAAACGCAAACCCATTCGGCCCCAGCGTCAAGCCATCAGCCCCCATCGCAGCCCCCTGCGACGGCCCGGTCAGCGCGCCCTTTGCAGCCACCTGCACGGTACCAGCCGACAGGTTGAACACACAGGTCAACCCTTCACCCCGCCCAAACATCAACACAGGTTCCGCCGCATCCACAAACCGTGTCCGTCCCCGCATCAGCGCATCTGACCCCCGCCTGAACGCCAGCATTTCGCGGTAAAACTCCAGCACAGACCCCGTCACGCCGTCCTGCGCCGCCACATTCCGCGCCAGTTGTGCATCCTTCACCGGCAACCATGGCCGTCCGCTCGTAAAACCACCCGCGTCCGACCCATCCCACACCATCGGCGTCCGGCACCCATCCCGGCCCTTGTATTCAGGCCAGAAGGTTATGCCCGGCGGGTCGGTCAACTCGTGAAACTCGATCTCGGTTTCCGTCTGCCCCAGTTCCTCGCCCTGATACAAATAGATCGTGCCCTCAAAACTCAGCAGCATCGCCGCCGCCAGTTTCGCCACCGCATCCGTGTCGCCATGCGCGGCCCAGCGCGTGACGTGCCTTGTCACATCATGGTTGGAGAACGCCCAGGCAGGCCAGCCATCCGGGGCACCCTTGAAAAACGCCTCGATCTTTCCGCGGAAATGCGCCGCCGTAAATTGCGGCCCAAGCATATCGAAACTGTAGGCCATGTGCAGGCGGTTGGACCCCGCCGTATACTCTGCCATCACCTGCACGGCGCGCTGGCTCTCGCCCACTTCGCCCACCATCGCGCGACCGGGAAATTCATCCAGCAAGGCCCGCACCCGCGCCAGAAACACCAGATTCTCCGGCTGCGTCTTGGAATAGAGATGATCCTGCATCTCATAGGGGTTCACCGCAGGCAGGGGATCATTCGTCGCAAGCGGCGGGTTAGACCGCAATTGCGCGTCGTGGAAATAGAAATTCGCGGTGTCCAACCGGAACCCATTTACCCCCCGGTCCAGCCAGAACCGCATGGTGCCCAGCAACCAATCCTGCACATCGGGGTTGTGAAAATTGAAATCCGGCTGGCTGGTCAGAAAGTTGTGCAGATAATACTGCCTGCGCCGCGTATCCCATTCCCACGCCGTGCCACCAAACACCGAAGGCCAGTTGTTGGGCACTGATCCATCCGGTTTCGGGTCCGCCCAGACATACCAATCGGCGCGGGCGTTATCGCGGCTGGACCGGCTTTCCTTGAAAAACGGATGCTGCGCTGACGAATGGCTGATCACCTGATCAATGATCACCCGCAGCCCCAAATCATGCGCCCGCGCGATCAACGCATCAAAATCCGCCAACGTACCAAACAGCGGGTCCACATCGGTATAATCCGAAACATCATACCCCATATCCGCCATCGGCGAGGTGAAAAACGGCGATAGCCAGATCGCATCCACCCCCAACTTTGCGATATACTCCAGCCGAGAGGTAATCCCCGCCAGATCGCCAATGCCATTGCCGACCGAATCCTGAAACGACCGTGGATAGACCTGATAGGTCACCGACCCCCGCCACCAATCCTGCATATCCACCCCTTTTTTCGCTTTGCAGCAAGGCTATGCAGGCAGGCGCACAACTGCAACCCTTGGCCATCTGCGACAGGGGCTAGCCTCTATATTGTAACCCACTCGCCCCATGCCACACCCATGGCAACGCTGTGACCAACAGCCCATCACTCTTATTAAACCTGTTGATTAATTAACTGATCAGTTTAATATAAATTCATGAAAGACAGCGAACAACTTGACTTGGCATTTGCCGCCTTGGCGAACCCTACGCGGCGGGCAATCCTTGCCCGCCTCGCCCAGGGTGAGACGACGGTCAACATACTTGCCGGGCCTTTTGATATGAGTTTGCCTGCAATCTCCATGCACTTACGGGTTTTGGAAAATGCCGGATTGATCATTCGCGGGCGGGACGCTCAATTCCGGCCCTGCGCGCTGAACGCGGCACCTTTGAAGGCCGTGGCGCTGTGGACGGATCAGTATCGGTCGATCTGGGAAGCCCGCTTTGACGTCATGGATGCGATCATAAAGGCAATGAAGGATAAAGCAGATGGTTGATCAGCCGAATTGGGTGAAAATACAGCGGGAGTTTCAGGCACCAATTGCTGTCGTTTGGCAAATGTGGACCGACCCGGTTTTGTTCAAACAGTGGTATGGGCCCATGGGGATGCAGGTTCCGACAGCTGAAATGGACGTCGCAGTTGGCGGGACGCGCAAAATCTGCATGGAAATAAAGTCCCCGCAGCGCAACATGACCATGTGGTTCATCGGTGTGTACAAAGAGATCATCCGCCCCTCGCGGCTTGTCTACACCGAAAGCATGTGTGATGCGGATGGTGTTATCATCTCGCCGCAAAGCATGGGAATGCCTATGGGCTATCCTGATATTACAGAAGTGATTGTCGAGCTTAAAGAAGACGGTGGCAAGACTGTGATGACGATGGTCCATGTCGGCGTTCCGGAAGGCTCGGCTGCAGCAGGCGGTTGGAACCAGGCATTTGACAAGCTGATGGAGGCGCTGAAAAGTACCGTATGAAAACCTCTTTGGGCACGGTCCCGACCGTCAGTAGGAGGGCAGCAAAAACCAAAAGCCAACCACGCTGCATGACCCTTTCCCAAAACGCATAGCCGCTATCACCAGATTTGATTTGACCATTCCCCAACCCCATCGCAACGTCCGCATCCCATTGCAGGGCGCTTGAAAATGACGAAATCCCCTCTCTTCACGCCCGTCCTGATCGCAGCGTCGATGATCTTGCTGCTTAGCTTTGGTATCCGGTCCAGCTTTGGTGTGTTCCAGCTTCCCATCGGCACTGAATTCGGTTGGCTGCGCGCTGATTTTTCCATGGCCATCGCAATCCAGAACTTGGCTTGGGGCGTTGGCCAGCCGATTTTTGGCGCCATCGCTGAACGCTTTGGTGACAGGCGCGCCATCATTCTTGGGGCGCTTTTGTATGCGTCGGGACTTGTCCTGTCGAGCTTCGCCGTCACCCCCGGACAGCACCAAATCCTAGAAATTCTGGTTGGTTTCGGCATCGCGGGCACGGGCTTTGGCATGATCCTCGCGATCGTCGGCCGCGCCGCATCGGCCGAAAACCGCAGCCTCGCCCTGGGCATCGCCACCGGGCTTGGGTCGGCGGGGCAGTTCTTTGGCCCGGTCACAGCCGAGTTCCTTTTGCGCTTTTACCAGTGGCAAACGGTGTTCCTGATTTTTGCGGCACTTATCCTTTGTGTGCTGTTCGCCCTGCCTTTCCTGCGTGCCCCTTCCAAAATCGCGTCGCAAGCTGAAGAAAGCCTGCGTACCGTTCTTGCCCGCGCCTTCCGGGATCCGACATTCTATCTGATCGCGCTCGGCTTTTTCTCTTGTGGCTACCAACTGGGCTTCATCACAGCGCATTTCCCGGCCTTTATCACCGAGATGTGCGCTTCCATCGCCCCCGGCAGTTTGGTGTCAGGTCTTGGGATCACCACAACCTCTGCCTTGGGCGCATTTTCCATCGCGCTGATCGGGGTCGCCAATATCGGCGGGTCCATCCTAGCGGGCTGGCTGGGCAAGACGTATCTCAAGAAATACGTGCTGGCGGGCATCTATTCCTTCCGCACCATAGCGTCGATTGCCTTCATTCTGCTGCCGATGACACCCGTAACCGTGGTGATCTATTCCCTTGTCATGGGCTCCCTCTGGCTGGCTACTGTGCCGCTCACCTCCGGCCTCGTCGCGCAAATCTACGGGTTGCGCTACATGGGCACGCTCTATGGCTTTGTGTTCTTCAGCCATCAGGTCGGCTCGTTCCTTGGCGTCTGGCTTGGCGGCAGGCTTTACGACATCACTGGCAACTACACCGCCGTCTGGTGGGTTGGCATCGGCGTCGGTGCGCTGTCCGTCATCTTGCATCTGCCGATCCGGGAACGCGCACTTACCGCGCAACCGGCATGAAAATCGGCATCGCGGCGCTGATAATCGCCTATATGCTCAGCCAGTTTTACCGCGCCTTTCTGGCCGTGCTGACACCTGTGCTGAAAACCGACCTTGGTGCCACCGCACAAGACCTGTCTGCCGCATCGGGCCTGTGGTTCCTGACCTTCACCCTCATGCAGATACCTATCGGCTGGGCGCTGGACCGGATCGGCCCGCGCTGGACGGCCTCATCGCTTCTGCTGATCGGGGGTGCAGGCGGGGCCGTCCTGTTCGCCACCGCCAGCACCCCGTTTGATCTGAAACTCGCCATGGCTCTTATCGGCATCGGCTGCGCGCCTGTCCTGATGGCCAGCTATTTCATCTTCGCACGGCAGTTCTCGCCCGCCATCTTCGGCACGCTTGCTGGTGCCTTGGTCGGCATCGGCAGCTTGGGCAACATCGCCGGATCATTGCCCCTCGCCGCCGCAGCTGACCATTTCGGCTGGCGCAACAGCGTGATGGCCCTCGCCGTCTTCACCACCCTCATTGCCCTCGCCACAGCCGCGCTTGTGCGTAATCCCCCCCGCGCCAAAGGGGCCGCCGAAGGCGCGCTGATGGATTTGCTCCGTATGCCCGCCCTCTGGCTGATCCTGCCGATGATGGCCGCCAACTATGCCCCGATTGCCGCCTTGCGGGGCCTATGGGTCGGCCCCTATTACACCGATGTCTTCGGCGCAGATGCCGCTGGCATTGGCCGCGTGACCCTGATCATGGGCTTGGCCATGGTGGCAGGAAACTTCGCCTATGGCAGCTTTGACCGCATCTTTGGCACCCGCAAATGGGTGGTGCTGATCGGCAACCTCTGCGCTGCCGCCTGCCTATTGGCCCTTTGGGCCATGCCCACCCTTGGCGGTCGGCCGACCATAGCCCTGCTGGCGGGTGTCGGCCTGTTTGGTGCGTCCTTCCCCATGGTCTTGGCGCATGGCCGTGCCTTTGTGCCCGCCCACCTGATGGGCCGCGGCGTTACGTTGCTGAACCTGTTTGGCATCGGCTTCATTGGCGTAGCCCAAATCATTACCGGTCGGATGCACACGGCCCTGCCCAAAATCCCGCCCGAAACGCCTTACAGCGCCATTTTCCTGTTCTTCGCGCTTCTTTTGTTGCTGGGCACCGCAATCTACGCGTTCAGCACAGATCGCACAGACTGATCCCTTTCCCCGCCGCCGCCTTTGCGCTAAAGCCGCACGCATGTTGAAGGAGTGTCCAAATGGGCTATAAAATCGTCGTCGCAGGGGCCACCGGTAACGTGGGCCGCGAAATGCTGAACATTCTGGCGGAACGTGAGTTCCCGGTGGATGAAATCGTGGCTCTTGCCTCGCGCAAATCGCTTGGCACCGAAATCAGCTTTGGCGACAAGACCCTGAAAACAAAAGACCTCGACACCTTCGATTTCACTGGCTGGGACATCGCGCTGTTCGCTGTGGGTTCTGACGCGACCAAGGTCTACGCGCCACGCGCCGCCGCCGCAGGCTGCGTGGTGATCGACAACTCGTCGCTTTACCGCTACGACCCCGCCGTGCCGCTGATCGTGCCCGAAGTGAACGCTGACGCGATCATCGGCTACAAAAACAAGAACATCATCGCCAACCCGAACTGCAGCACCGCGCAGATGGTTGTGGCGCTGAAACCGCTGCATGACCGCGCGCGTATCAAGCGCGTTGTCGTTTCTACCTACCAATCCGTTTCGGGTGCCGGCAAAGAAGGCATTGATGAACTTTGGGATCAAACCAAAGGCATCTATGTGCATGGTCAAGAGGTAGCACCAAGCAAATTCCCCAAGCAGATCGCCTTCAATGTGATCCCTCAGATCGACGTGTTCCTTGACGATGGTTCGACCAAGGAAGAATGGAAGATGGTCGCGGAAACCAAGAAGATCCTGGATAAAGCCATCAAGGTTACCGCCACTTGCGTGCGTGTGCCGGTGTTCGTCGGCCATTCGGAATCGATCAATATCGAATTCGAGGATTTCCTCGATGAACACGAAGCCCGCGATATCCTGCGCGAAGCCCCCGGTGTGATGGTCATCGATAAGCGCGAGCCCGGCGGCTACATCACCCCTATCGAATGCGTGGGCGAATACGCGACCTATATCAGCCGCATCCGGCAAGACAGCACCATTGATAACGGCATCAACCTGTGGTGCGTCAGTGATAACTTGCGCAAAGGTGCGGCGCTCAACGCCGTGCAGATCGCGGAATTGCTGGGAAGCAAGCATTTGAAAAAGGGGTAATACTTCAGTTCTGGGCTTGCCTCGACTCCAGCTAACGCCCCGTCACAGTCCCCACCCATAGATTGCGCTGTTCTTTGCGAAAGCGAAGGTTCCTGCCCCGTTTTTACCCCGTAGGGTGCGCATTCATTGCGCACCGCCATATGCGCCAGACACAGGGCCGTACCCGACCTGACCGCCCCAACATCACTCGCCGTATGCCTATTGCCTCCCTCCCCCAACGCGGGGAGGGGTTGGGGGGAGCAGCATTTCAATCACAGACTGAACACAGGGCCGCGCCCAACCTCGGGATGGCGCAACAACGTCCGTCTTAGGCACTTTACCCCTCAACCTCTCCCGTCGAAGTTCTGCTGGCAACACGCCAAACGCGCCCTCCCGGCGGGAGGTCGGGCGCGGCCCGGCGGCGCGATGCGCCTTGATTCCGGGCAAGGGGAGCGCTACCAGCCTGTCCGTAATAGGGCGAAGGGGGCTTTGATCGGCCGCGCCTCAAGCCTTTACTAGACCACCATGATAGCGAAGCTCGTAAGCCAAGAAATTCTCCTTGGAAATAGACTCAAGTCCGTGGAACTGCAGGTAGGTTCCGTTTGAAGCGTCATGATAATCGAACCCGTCCACTTGGCAGTTAAACCTCCCTAAGAACCTGCCTTCATTGTAAAGCAATGTGAGAGCTTGTTTGATCACGCGGCCTGCGCGCTCGGCGTCAATTAGATCAGGTCGCATGATGTGGCCGTAGTAATTCATTGCCCACACAGCTTTTCCAAACCTCCAAACCGTTTCTTGCCCAAGAAAATCTGTGCCGCCGAAATAGCTGTCGCGGTATGACCATTCGGCGTCTTCATACGTTAGATCATGCGAATCTGTGCGGCAGGACGGCGCTACCTTTCCATTTCCTACGTACGTTGCGGCTTTCGCTGCAACGATGAACACCTCCAGTTCGGACATCGCCACCCCCCCCCCTCAAAACCCCTCAACCACCCCCGTCGGCTTGCCATCAATGCTCACCGCATTCTTCCTGCGCCAATAGTCCTCCACTCCTTCTTCCCCCATCTCGGCATAAAACGGCACCAGTTCTGTATCCGCGCGGGGCCGTTGATATTCCATAATCGGCACCCCGGTGCCGCAAGATGTCTGCACCAGATCAATCGTCAAATCGAAAATCTGCCGCCTGCCCGCAATGTCCGGGAATGCCGCGACCATATCCTGCCAGTCCACATCGCGCGGGTGATACACCTTCGCCTGCCCATACAGCCGCAGGATCATGGCATCGCCCTCAAACGCGCAAAACATCAGCGTCATCCGCCCCGTCGCGCGCACATGCGCTGCAGTTTCGTTGCCGCTGCCGGTTAGGTTCAGCCAGACAATACGGGTATCATCCACAATCCGCAGCGTATCCATCCCCTTAGGCGAGACATTGACCCGCCCGGTTAGGTCTGCCGTCGCCACGAAAAACAAAGGCGCGCGCTTGATAAAGGCTGTAAAAGTTTCGTTCAGCCGGGTTCCAGTGCCCATTTTGCGCCTCCTCGACAACTGATCTGATTGGAACATAAGCAGAACAATTGCGCAAGCCGGGGGCGTGTGAAATTCCTAATATTCGCTTAACGAAAAAATATAAACACATAAAATCATAATATTAAATCAAGTATCACGCGTGTTACGCACCCCGGTAACACAGCAAACCCTTGCAACGCATGCCGGACCCGATTATCCCATTTCCAGCAAAAGACTTCGTAGCTCAGCTGGATAGAGCGACGGTTTCCTAAACCGTAGGCCGCGTGTTCGAATCACGCCGAGGTCACCATTTTCCCGCCCGATTTGCGACAAATCAAAGCTCTAGATATCCAGATGTTCCACATTCAGCGCGTTTTGCTGGATGAATTCGCGGCGCGGCTCAACCACGTCGCCCATCAGTTTGGTGAAGATATCGTCGGCCTCGACCAGATCATCCACCTTCACCTGCAGCAATGTCCGCGCCTCCGGATCCAGCGTGGTTTCCCAAAGCTGTTCGGGGTTCATTTCCCCCAGCCCCTTGTAGCGCTGCAAGGAAAGCCCCTTCTCGCCCTCGGCCAGGATGGATTTCAGCAGATCGATCGGCCCGTGGATCATCGTCTCGCGGTCTTTCCTGACCAGTTTTGCCGGGTCTTTATAGACATCCCGCGTTGAGGAAGATATCTGCGATAACCGCCGGGCCTCACCAGATCTTAGAACTGCGCCGTCCAAGGTCCGCAATTCCTCAACCCCGCGTAAAATCCGCGACAATCGGATACCGTGATCCTGGGTAATCCTGCCTGTCCAGCCTTTTTCATACTCTGTCGCGATCAAGTTCAATCGAACTGCAACAGTATCCGCTTCCTTCTGCAAGTCACTATCGGCCTGCCCTGGATCAAAGGCCCCGGCCAGTGCCGCCTGTTCCAGAATACCGCGCGGATAGTGCGTGGGGAACGCGTCCAGCACCCGCCGGAACGCGCGGGCGCCGTCGATCACGCGGGTCAGGTCGGCACCCGCGATTTCTTCGCCATTGCCAAGCCGCAGAACAGCACCTTCTACGCCCATTTCGATCAGGTAATCTTCCAAGGCGGCCTGATCTTTCAGGTAAACCTCAGACTTGCCGCGCGCGACTTTGTACAAAGGCGGCTGCGCGATATACAGGAAACCACCTTCTATAACCTCCGGCATTTGGCGGAAGAAGAAAGTCAGCAACAGCGTACGGATATGCGCGCCATCAACATCAGCGTCGGTCATGATGACGATCTTGTGGTAGCGCAGTTTTCCAATGTTGAATTCATCGCGCCCAATGCCTGTGCCAAGGGCGGTGATCAGGGTGCCGATTTCCTGTGATCCCAGCATCCGGTCAAAGCGGGCGCGTTCCACGTTCAGGATTTTACCCTTTAGCGGCAGCACGGCCTGGTTGGCACGCGAACGCCCTTGTTTGGCCGATCCACCAGCCGAATCCCCCTCGACGAGGAAGATTTCAGATTTCGACGGGTCTTTTTCCTGACAATCCGCCAGCTTGCCCGGCAGTGATGCAATATCCAGCGCGGTCTTACGGCGGGTCAATTCGCGCGCCTTGCGGGCGGCTTCACGCGCCATCGCGGCCTCTATGATCTTGCCGACGATGATTTTGGCTTGGGCGGGGTTTTCTTCAAACCATTCCGACAGTTTTTCGTTCACGAGGTTCTCAACCGCTGGACGAACTTCGGAACTGACCAGCTTATCCTTGGTCTGGCTGGAAAATTTCGGGTCCGGCACTTTGACCGACAACACGCAAGTCAGGCCCTCGCGTGCGTCATCGCCGGTGAAATCAATCTTCTCCCGCTTGGCGATACCGCTTGTCTGGGCATAATTGTTGATCGTGCGGGTCAACGCGCCACGAAAGCCCGCCATATGCGTGCCGCCATCGCGCTGGGGTATGTTGTTGGTGAAGGGCAAGACCATTTCATTGTAGCTGTCGTTCCACCACATCGCGACTTCGACGGTCATGCCGTTACGCTCGCCAATCATGTAAATCGGCTCGGCTAGGATAGAGGATTTAGACCGGTCAAGGTATTTCACATATTCCCGCACGCCACCT
>JANNSG010000005.1:0-21784 GCA_031402355.1 Pseudorhodobacter sp.
AGGCGCCTTCGTCGTCACGGGTTTCGCTGACGCGGTCCTTCGGTTCTTCATCATCTTCAACTCCAACTGGGGTAAAGATGAGCCGCAAACCCTCCGCTACGCAATCATACTAAACTGTTCCATGGGCGCTGATGGCGGACAGGGAACAGGCAATGTTCTGGTGGACAATGGTCAAGGCGCAGATACCGGCGACGGCGCGCTGATGGTGACTGCGTTGATCGCGCCGGACGGCACAGAGCTTGCGGTGGGTCAATCGCATGACTTTGATTTCGGGCGTGTGACATTGAATGCCGACGGATCGTTCACCTATGATCCGCGCGGCCCGGGTTTCGATGATCTGGATGCTGGCGAAACTGAACAAGTGGTTTTTGGATACCTGCTGTCTGACGGCACAAATTCAACTGTGGGATCGGTTGAAACTGAGGTCGCAGGCGCTGCAGAACGAAATGACGTCAATGAAATCATTGGTACCGAGGGTCGCGACATCATTATCGGAACAAGCTGCAATGACTTGATACGAGGCCTGGGTGGCAGCGACAGAATGCGGGGTGGTGCCGGAAATGACTGGTTTGTCTTTGACAGCGAAACCCAGAACGGCCGTTGCGAAAGGGATGTCTTGGTTGGATTCAATTGGCGCAAAGACACAATTGTCCTGGGATCAGATGCGGAAATCCGCAGCATCGAAGACTTTGGTGGTGGGGTAAGGGTAATTTTTGAGGGTGATGGGGATGTGTTGTTCATCCGGGGTCGCGGGCTGGAGGCTGAAAATATCAATTTCGTGCAGGAGGATTCGTTTTTGTTCTGATCCTGTTTGATCTGACGCGAGGACTTTAGCAGCATCATCTCAACTTGGCCGGGGGCACTCCCTGGCCAATTTGCTTTTGCGGCCTTAGGTCTCACCGCCTTTCAAGCCACCGTGTTGCGCGCGTTTTTTGGTGTGCGTGCTGCGGTTTTGGCACCCTGTTGCTGCATCAGAAAGGCCAGCACAAAGATGGATGACAGCAGAAGGATGATTGTTGGCGCTGGTGCACTGTCGATCCAGAACGACAGGTAAACGCCGCCCAACATGGCCACCAGCGTTATGGCAACGGCGACGACCAGCATGTGCTTGAATTCGCGGGTCAGCAAAAAGGCGATCGCCCCCGGCGCAATCAGCAGCCCGATGGCCAGGATCAACCCCACGGCCTTCAATGTTGCCACGATTGTCAACGATATCACGACCAGCAATCCATAGTGCAACAGCCCGACCCGCAACCCGAGCGCGCGCGCATGGGCTGCGTCGAAGGCGTGCAACAGAAGGTCCTTCCACTTTGCCAACAGCGCAAGTGACACACCAAATGCCACAATCCCTGCTGTCCAAAGATCTTCTGGCCCAACGCCCAGCATGTTGCCAAACAAGATATGGTCCAGGTGAACATCGGTTTCGATCTTGGTGTAAAGCACCATGCCAAGGCCGAACATGCCCGAAAAAACCACTCCCATGACGGTGTCGCGCTTGACCCGGCTGTTGTCACCCAGAAATCCGACTGCCAGCGCGCAGGCCATGCCGGCCGCAAATGCCCCGATGATCAGAGGCAACTTCAGCACATAAGCAATGACGATACCGGGCAAGGTGGCATGACTGATGGCGTCCCCCAACAAGGACCAACCTTTCAGCACCAGAAAGCACGACAGCATCGCGGTCGGCGGCGCTATGAACAGCACAATCCAGAAGGCGTTTTGCATGAAGGGAAACTGGAAGGGCGACGACCAATCCATCATCCGATCTCGCTCATCGCGGCATCGGCCCTGCGGCGGGCGGCCAGAATCCCGTGTTTTGGTGCGAAGACAAAGGCGCACAGGAACAAGGCGGTTTGCAGGCAGATGATCACTCCGCCTGTCGCGCCATCCAGAAAGAAGCTGATATAGGCACCGACAAAGCTGGTGGTAGCACCTATCGCCACCGACAGGGCGATCAAACGGGGAAATCGGTCGGTCAGAAGATAGGCCGTGGCACCCGGCGTTACCACCATGGCTACCACCAGAAACGCACCAACAGTCTGCAACGCCGCGACGCAACAGGCCGACAGCAATACGAAAAAGATGAACCGCAGGCGTTCGGGGCGCAAGCCGATCGACCGCGCGTGGTTTTCGTCAAAGAACGCGACCATCAGATCTTTCCATTTGGCCAGCAGCACCGCCAGCGACACAAAGCCGATGATCGCCAGTTGCAAGGTGTCGCTGGGTGAAATGGCCAGAATGTTGCCCAAGATGATCGTCTTGACATCCACCGGGGTAGGCGAGACCGAAATCATGAACAGCCCCAGACCGAAGAACGAGGTAAAGATGATGCCGATAATCGTATCTTCCTTGAGGCCGGTCCGTTGGTTCAGGAACAACATCGCCGCTGCCGCAAGACCGCCTGACAGAAATGCCCCAAGTGCGAAAGGCAGGCCCAGCATGTAGGCCCCCGCCACGCCGGGCACGATCGCATGGGACAAGGCATCGCCGATCAGCGACCAGCCCTTCAGCATGAGGTAGGCCGAAAGAAACGCACAAACCCCGCCGACGAGGGCCGAGACCCACATTGCATTGGTCATGTAGCCATAGGCAAAGGGTTCCAGCAACACGGTCATGTTTTTGCCCTTTGGGTGCGGTCGGCATAGATCACCATGGGACGTTCATCATCGGTCAGGATGGTCACCTCGCGGCCATCGGCGTCATCATGAAGATCGGTGCCGCCCAACACAAAATGTCGCAGAACGCCGCCGAATGCGCCTTCCAGGTTTTCCCGGGTAAAGGTCGCCTCGGTGGGGCCATAGTTAAGCACCGTGCCTTTGACCAGAACCACCTGATCGCAGAATTCCGGCACAGACCCCAGATTGTGGGTTGCCACCAGCATAACCCGGCCTTCATCGCGCAGTTCGCCTAAAAGGCGGATGATTGCCTCTTCGGTCTGCACATCCACACCCGTGAAAGGCTCGTCCAGCAAGATCACCTGCCCGTCCTGCGCCAAAGCGCGGGCCAGAAAAACCCGTTTGCGCTGACCACCAGACAACTCGCCGATCTGACGATAGCGAAAGTCGGACATGCCGACGCGGGCTAGGGCTGTGTCAACGGCCATATGATCCGAAGGCTTGGGGCGGCGCAGGAACCCCATCTTGCCATAGCGCCCCATCATCACCACATCCTCGACCAGCACCGGAAAGGTCCAATCCACTTCTTCGGCTTGCGGAACATAGGCGACCAGTCCGTTCTTCAAGGCGGCGCGCACCGGCTGCCCCAGAATGCCAATCTCGCCACCGCTGACCGGCAAAAACCCCATGATCGCTTTGAACAGTGTCGATTTTCCCGCGCCATTCACCCCGACCAGCGCTGCAATCGATCCGCGCGGAATGGCAAAGCTGGCGTCACGCAGCGCCGTCAGGCCAGTACGGTAAGACACACTGACACCGCGCGCCCAAAGGCCCGCCGCATCGGTGTCATTCATCGAGATCCGTTCGCTCAATTGTTAATTTCCCTGGCTTTCGGTCAATCCTTTGGCAATGGTGCCTGTCGTGACGCTTAGCAAATCCAGATAGGTCGGAACCGGGCCATCCGCTTCGGAAAGGCTGTCCACGTGCAGAACGCCGCCATAAGCCGCCCCGGTTTCGCGCGCGACTTGTTCTGCGGGATCGGTGTTGACCGTGCTTTCGCAGAATACCACCGGAATGGCGTTGGCCCTTACCGTGTCGATCACACCGCGCACTTGCTGCGGTGTGCCGGTTGCGTCGGCGTTGATCGGCCAAAGGTAAGCCTCGCGCAGACCCAGATCGCGCGCCAGATAGCTGAACGCCCCTTCGCAACTGACCAGCCAGCGTCTATCAACGGGCACAGTCGCGATATCGGCCTGCAGCGGGGCCAAGGCTGCTGCGATCTTCGCCTTATAGGCCTTGGCGTTTGCAGTATATTCATCGGCATTAGCAGGGTCTGCTGCAGCCATCGCCGTAGCGATGTTGTCCACATAGATCTGCGCTGAAACCGGCGACATCCAGGCATGCGGGTTTGGCTTGCCTTCATATGCACCCTCGCGGATCGGCATCGGGTCTACCCCATCCGACAAGGTGGCCGACGGAATATCGCCCAGATTGCCAAGGAACTGTTCAAACCAGCGCTCCAACCCCATGCCGTTCCACAAGATCAAGTCAGCATCCTGAGCGGCCACCAGATCGCGCGGGGTTGGCTCATACCCGTGGATTTCGGCGCCGGGCTTGGTCACAGAAACGACGGTGGCATTGTCCCCTGCCACATTGCGCGCCATGTCGGCGATGACGGTAAAGGTGGTCACTACCTTGAACTCGTCGGCAAAAGCCGGGGCGCAAGCCAGACCTGCAAATAGCACGGCAAAAGGCAAATCTCGCATAAAACAATGTCCTGTCGGTTGAAGCCCGTGGTCCAGACGATAATGCGAATGATTCGCATAATGTCAAGGTATATGAGAATGGCTCGCAATCTTGATCTTGCAATCGCCTTCGTGCTAACCTTACCGGATGAGCAACCTGATTGATGATCCCTTGTCTGATCTGCGCGCCGAAGGTGTTCGTGTCACGCGGCAGCGACTGGCGATTTTGCATGTCCTGCGAGAAGCGTCAGATCATCCTCGGGCAGAAGAGATCCTTGCCCGCGCGCGTGCGCAGGATCCGTCAGTGTCGCAAGCAACCGTCTACCGTACCCTCGCAGTATTGGAGAAGGCAGGCTCCGTTTTGCGCAACGAATTTGACGGCTCCGGCGCACGATTTGAATTGGCCGACCGGCAGCATCATGACCATCTGATCGATCTTGATACCGGGGCAGTGGTCGAATTCCGCTCGGCGCTGATCGAACAACTTCAGGCGGAAATCGCGGCTGAGTTGGGCTATGATATAGAATGGCACCGGCTGGAGCTTTACGGACGCAAAACCACGGGCGTTTGATCTGCCGTGCGGTCAGGCCCCGACTGGGTTCAGAGCTTTGTTGTAGGCCTTCCAATCGGTAATGTCAGGATAGTTCTGTTTCCGCCAGGCCCGCACCCGTTTGTTCATCACGCGCTTCCACAGCGGCGGGATCATCGCGATGGCAGTCATCGTGGGGTAGCCGTAGGGCAGTTGGGGGGCGGCATCCGCCTCGTGGCTTTGCAGCAGGGGAAAGCGGCGGTCGGGTTTGTAGTGGTGGTCGGAATGGCGTTGCAGGTTGATGAGCAGCCAGTTGGAGGCCTTGTGCGCGGCGTTCCACGAATGGCAGGGCAGGACGTGTTCGTATTTGCCAGCGCCAAGGTGGCGGCGGGTCAGGCCGTAATGTTCGACATAATCGACAAGCTCCAGCTGCCAGACGGCAATGAAGGCTTGGAAGGTAAACAGGGCAATGCCGACCCAGCCGCCCGAGATGCCTGCGAGGGTTAGCATGCCGATTTGCAAGGTGGCGTAGCGCCAGAAGGGGTTTGATCGGTGCGTGGGCGGCAGGTTTCTACGGGCCAGCATGGCAGCCTCAACAGCCCATGCGGACCGCGCACATTGCCACAACACGCGGGGGAAATAGCGGTGGAAGCCTTCGTTATACCGCGCGGTGACGGCGTCTTTAGGTGTGCCGATATGGACGTGGTGGACGCGCAGATGTTCTGACCGGAAGTGGGAATAGAGAACGCTTGCCATCAGAAGATCGCCCAGCCAACGCTCAACCTTGGATTTTTGGTGCATCAGTTCATGGGCATATGTGATACCGATAGTGCCGGAGACGACACCCATGCCAAAGAAAATGGCCAGCTTTTCAGGTGTGCCCAAGTGGGGCGCGCGGGTGACATAGAAGATCAGGCCAAACAGCAGCACCGCCTGCAAGGGAAACCAGATCAGCGTGATCAGGCGATACCAGTAAAGTTCGGCGTCGGGCGTCTGCGGATCGGCATTTTCCTTTGTCTGGCCGATGAGCGCGTCAAGGACGGAGAAAAGGCCCCACGTCGCAAGCGGTAGGGCAAGGGTAGCCCAGCCGCCAACGTAGGCGCTGATGATGCCGGTAGGCAGCAGACCGAGTGACAGCCAGAACGGCAGGGCGTTGGTCAGGCTATGGGGGTTTGGCATCCGGTTCCCTCAAGTTTTGGGGACGATAGCGCAAAATGGGGACGGCTCAACCCGGTATAAGTTGGTCTGACGCAAGGTCGTAGGCTTTGCGCATGACGGTGGGCAGGTCTGACGGGCGGATGTGTTGGTAGATGCCGCGCGTGGGGGTGGCGGTGGTTTCCGCCAGCATCACGTCGAGGATCAGGTGGAAATGGGTGAAGGTGTGGCGGACTTCGCCCAAACGCATCCAATCGGCGGCAAGCGGCTCGGGGCCGCCTGCGCCGTCCCAATTGGTGCCGGGGAAGCCTATCATGCCGCCGAGGAGGCCGCGTTCGGGGCGGGTTTCGGTGAGCCATGTGCCATCGGGGTGGCGGGCGAGCCACAGGGTGCCGTTTCGGGTGGGTTTGGTGGGTTTTGGGGCTTTGCGGGGGAGTTCGGTTTGCGTGCCGATGGCGCGGGCTTCGCAAGGGTTGGACCATGGGCATAGCGCGCAGGCGGGGTTGCGGGGGGTGCAAATGGTGGCACCAAGGTCCATCACAGCTTGGGCGTAGTCACCCGGACGGGTGCGCGGTGTTAGCGCGGCGGCAAGGGCAGTGAGGGCGGGTTTGGCCGCAGGCAGCGGGGTTTGATGGTTGTATAGCCGCGCCATGACACGTTCGACATTGCCGTCAACCACGGTGGCGGGTTCGGCAAACGCGATGCTGGCGATGGCGGCGGCAGTGTAGGGGCCGATGCCGGGCAAGGTTTGCAGGACTGCGGCTGTGCCGGGGAATTTGGCGTTGTGGTCTGCCACCACGGCGCGGGCGCAGGCCAGAAGGTTCCGCGCACGAGCGTAGTAGCCGAGGCCGGCCCATTCACCCATGACATCGGCGTCATTCGCAGCGGCGAGGACTTGGACGGTCGGCCAGCGGTCGGTGAAGCGGTGAAAATATGCGCGCACGGCGGCGACGGTGGTTTGTTGCAACATCACCTCTGACAGCCAGACACGGTAGGGATCAGGGCGGATGCCGTTGGCGCGATCTGCAGGCGGTGTCCGCCACGGCATGACGCGGGCGTTCTGGTCATACCAAGCCAGCAGAACGGAGGAGAGGTCAGCATCACGCAATCTTTATTCCCCCAAAGCGGCCAATCCACTGGAATGAAGGACCACGCACCTGATATATATAAAATAGAAAGTCTGGAAAGGAACAGATGCCGCGCCAGCCCGCCCCTTCTGCAAATGCAGCCCGCCGGATGCGCGGGTTTGAACCGGCTGCGGGTTTGGTGCGCGACCCTATCCGCGCCGCAGGCGAAAAGCGTGGTTTCGCGGTGGCAAGGTTGTTGACCCACTGGGCAGAAATTGTAGGCGAAGACCTTGCCGGCTGCACGCGCCCAGTAAAGGTTGGCTACACGCGGGATGGTATGGGGGCCACGCTGACCCTGCTGACATCCGGCCCGGTGGCCCCGATGGTGGAAATGCAAAAGGAAGCTATTCGCGCCAAGGTGAACGCGTGCTACGGTTATTCAGCGATCTCGCGGATCATGCTGACACAGACGGCGGCCAGCGGATTTGCCGAAGGACAGGCAGAGTTTCGCGGCGCGCCCAAACCGACAAAGGCGGCGGTTGATCCAGCGGTTCTGGCAAAAGCTGCCGAGACCGCAGGCGGGGTGCAGGATACTGGTTTGCGCGATGCCCTTGCATTGCTGGCGCAGAATGTTCTAACGCGAACGAAATGATGAAAAGGGTTGATCGATGATTGGTAGATTTGGGTTGGCCATCGCGCTGGCATTCGCATTTCTGGTGCCTGCAACCGTGCTACGCGCACAGGAAGCTGCGGTGGCCCAGACGATTGTGGTGCCCGATATGATCATGGGCAACAAAGATGCCAAAGTGACATTGACGGAATACGCCAGCTTTACTTGCCCGCATTGCGCGCAGTTTCACAAAGATGTCTTCAAGCAACTGAAGAAAGACTACATCGACACCGGCAAGATCAAATTCGTCTACCGTGAAGTGTATTTTGACCGCTATGGTCTTTGGGCGGCGATGATCGCGCGCTGTGGCGGCGAGATGCGGTATTTTGGCATTTCCGATATTTTGCTGTCAACCCAAGCGGATTGGGCCGCGACCGATGATCCGGCTATCGTCATCGAGAACCTCAAGAAGATCGGCCGGACCGCTGGAATGGAAGACGCGGCGATGGGCGTCTGTCTTGAGAATGCGGATTTGGCGCAGGCGATGGTGACGACCTATCAGACCAATGCCGAAGCTGATCAGGTGGAAGGCACACCGACCCTGATCATCAACGGCGTGAAATATTCCAATATGCCCTACGAAGAATTGAAGACCATACTGGACGCCGAACTGGCGAAATAAGCCTGCTTGGATGAACAGCGAAGGGGCGGCTGCGGGTCGTCCCTTTTGCGTTACAGGCCGAGATCTGCGATCAATGCATCCAGTACGGACCAATCGTCGACCTGCAGGCGCACCGGCAGGGTCAACACCTCTGCACGGTATCTTTCGGGCAAGCGGACGGTGTCTTTCTCGGTGGTCACAAGCTGCGCGTTCAGGGATTTGGCTTGCGCAATCAACCGCTGCATCAGCGCGTCGGTCAGCGGTTGGTGATCCTCCAGCGGCACCGATGCGACCAGACTCGCACCTTCGCCCTGCAGGGTTGCAAAGAACTTGTCCGGATGGCCAATGCCCGCAAAAGCCAGCACGCGAAGGCCGTGCCAATCCATACCCGTTTTCAGGGGGGACAGGTGGCCTGTGAGGTGGGGCAGAGTGATGTTGCTGCCCCAGGTTTGCAAGAAGCGGTTTTGATCAGCGGCGGTGCCGATTGACAACAGAATGTCAGCGCGCGCCAGGCCCCTAGCCACGGGTTCGCGCAAGGGCCCGGCTGGAATGCAGCGGCCATTGCCAAAGCCCGCAGCCGCATCAACCACGATGACCGACAGAGATTTGGTCACAGAGGGGTTTTGAAAGCCGTCATCAAGCAGGATGGCAGTGGCGCCGGCGGCCTCGGCGGCCCTGACGCCTGCAGCGCGGTCTCTGGCGACCCAAGTGGGTGCGAAGGCAGCCAACAAGAGAGGCTCATCGCCTGTGTCGGCGGCGGTGTGGCGGGTGGGATCAACCCGGACCGGGCCGGTGAGGGCCCCGCCATAACCGCGTGAAACCACTTGCACGGATCTGTGGCCCCGTTGCGACAACCGTTCAATAAGCGCAATGGTGGTTGGGGTTTTTCCGGTGCCGCCCGCGTTCAGATTGCCAATGCAAATGACTGGGGTTTTCGAAGTATATCCCGGGGAGCGCAATCGTCGAGCTGTGCCATTGGCGTATATTGCGCCCAGCGGAGACAGCACCCGCGCCAGCAAGGACGGCTGATCCGGCGGTGTTGCCCAAAAAGCGGGCGCGCGCATCAGCTGTCGCCGTCCAGGACACGGCGAACAAGCGAAATCACTCGGTCCGTCACTTCGGCCCCGTCTGAGACTACGCTCCAGGCAGAATTGGCCAGCCGCGCAGCGCGATCCGGCGCCAGAAGTTCGGCCAAAGCATCGGGAAGCTCGCCCGCTGATCCGATAACGCGCATGGCATGGGCCACGGCAAGTCGGCCAAACTCCGGTCCGAACAGGCCTGAAAGCGGCCCCCCGATCAGCGAAGACCCATGTGCCGCCCCCTCCATCGGATTTCGCATGCAACCTTCTCCCAAAAGGCTGCCACCAAGAAAGGTGATCGGTGCCAACCGATACCACAGACCCAGTTCGGCCAAGCTATCGGCGATAAGAACTTCTACCTCAGGCTCGGGTTCTTGATCAAGATTGCGCAGGGCGACGTTCCAGCCCTGTTCAGTCTCCATCTTCTTTGCCAGCGCCTCGGCCTGTTCGGCATCTTGCGTTACGACAATCAAAAGCAACCGATGCGCCAGACGCAGGGCCCTTCGATGGGCAATGATGATTGCTTCTTGTTCTGCCACATCAAAGCCAGCAACCAGCCAGATCGGCCGCGCAGCCAGCATGTTTGACAGCGAAGCACGTTCTGCCTCGGTATGGGGCAGGATGGTGCTTTGGGCTTCCATCCGACCGACGACTTCGACAGCGTCCGCTACGGCCCCGGCTTTGCGAAAGCTGCGGGCGGCGGCATCATCGAGGGCAAGGATATGCGGAATGCCGTGCAGCAGGCTGCGCGAGAGACCGGGGTACCAGCCATCGCGATCCTGCGGCAGATAGGGCATACGACCTTGCACGATGAAAACCGGCAAAGCCTGATTGGCGGCCTCTTGCAGCACGGCTGGGCGCAATTCACCATCCGCGAAAATGGCCAGTTCAGGTTGCCAATGCTGCAAGAACGCCTTTGCATCGGTCGAATTTTCCTGCGGCGGCGCGTCTTGCAGCATGCCGTCTTGCAGGGCCAGCTTGGCAGGGCAGGTGATCAAGACTGTAAAGCCGTCTTCCACAACCAACCTGCGCGCAAGTTCAAGCATTGGCGAAGCCCGTTCGGCGGCCGGGATATGCAACCACACAAGCCGACCGGCGGGGCGCGCCGGGCGCTGCGCGTTGGCAACGGGTTCCCGCCGATTACCGAGGTTGTAAAGCGTAAGGCCCAGCGAATATACCATTGGATGCGCTGTTTATGCCCCCAGTTCTACCGTGCCGGAGTTCGGACTAGCCTCGTCGCGCAGCCTGTGCAGATTGGCGATGAAATACCGTGTGTGGGCATCGTCGACAGTGCGCTGTGCCTCGGCCTTCCATGCGGCGAAGGCGGTGTCATAATCGGGGAACAGTCCCACCACATGCAGGGCAGAGACATCTTTGAAGACGTTTTTGGTGGGCGATACCAGTTCGCCACCAAAGACTAGGTGCAAGCGTTGGGTCATGCGAGGGAATCCTAATTGCAACTGTTGGCGCACCGTAATGAAAGGGTGGCGCGGGTCAAGGCGGTGACTTTTGCGCCTGCCCCTATACAAGCGGGGCGGTTTGGCTGTATGCACCCGCACGGCCCAAGGATTCCGGGGTGTCTGGCAGGGAGGCCACGACGCTGAAAGGGAAAAAAGGTGCCGGCCAAGCATGGCACCACTGGCGCGGATATGCGCCCCTATATGGGCTGAAATGATGAATGAATACGGTATAGCCGCGCCTTTGGCAGCGGCCTTGACTGCTAAGGGCTATGCAACCCTGACCCCTGTGCAAGAAGCGATGCTGGGCGATGATGTGTCTGGCCGCGATTTGCTGGTATCGGCGCAGACAGGCTCTGGCAAGACGGTGGCCTTTGGCATCGCCATTGCGGATGAGCTGTTGCGCGGCGCGGACCGGCTGCTGTTTGCGGATGTTCCGCTGGCATTGATCGTGGCACCGACGCGGGAACTGGCGCTGCAAGTGGCGCGTGAATTGGACTGGCTTTACGGCGAATCCGGTGCGCTGATTGCAACCTGCGTGGGCGGCATGGATTACCGCACCGAAAAGCGCGCATTGGACCGTGGCGCGCATATTGTTGTCGGCACGCCGGGGCGTTTGCGGGATCATATCGAGCGGCGGTCGCTGGACCTTTCCGGTCTGCGGGCGGCGGTGTTAGATGAAGCGGACGAAATGCTTGATCTTGGCTTCCGTGAGGATCTTGAATTTATCCTGCAGGCAGCCCCGGAAGATCGGCGCACTTTGATGTTTTCGGCCACGGTGCCGAAGGCGATTGCGGAACTCGCCAAGGATTTCCAGCGCAATGCATTGCGTATTCAGACAGCGGGCGAGGCGAAACAACACGTCGATATCGAATACCGCGCGCTGAGTGTCACCGTTCGTGACCGTGAACATGCGATTTTCAACCTGCTGCGTTTTTATGAAGCGCGGTCGGCGATTGTGTTTTGTAAAACCCGCGTCGCCGTGAACCATCTTTTGGCGCGCATGGGCAACCGTGGGTTCCAGGTGGTGGCGCTGTCGGGTGAGCTTTCGCAGCAGGAACGCACGCATGCCTTGCAGGCGTTGCGCGATGGCCGGGCGCGGGTATGTATTGCGACGGATGTGGCGGCACGGGGGATTGATCTTCCGGGGTTGGACCTTGTGATCCATGCGGATTTGCCCAGCAATTCCGAGACGCTGTTGCATCGGTCTGGTCGGACCGGACGGGCGGGATCGAAGGGCGTTTCTGCGCTGATCGTGTCGCCTGCGGAATTCAAGAAAGCACAACGGTTGCTGCAAGGGGCTAAGGTTGTGGCGGAATGGGCTAAGGCGCCATCTGCCGAAGAAGTATCGACCCGCGATGATATGCGTCTGCTTGATCACCCAGCGTTGACCGCCGATGTGGGCGACGATTCTGCGATGGCGGCGATTGTGCTGGAACGGTTCGGCGCGGAACAGGCAGCGGCAGCATTCGTGCGGTTGTGGCGCGAAGGGCGATCTGCGCCCGAGGTGTTGCAAGACGTGGGCGCGGCTGCGCCAGCAGCGCGGGAACGGTCTGAATTTGGCGAATCAGTCTGGTTCACCGTATCCGTAGGCCGCGCAGGCCGGGCCGAAGCGCGCTGGTTGCTGCCCAAAATCTGTGACGGTGGCGGCATCACCAAGAACGAAATCGGTGCCATCCGGGTGCAAGAAAATGAGACATTCGTGCAAATCGGCAAGGCGGTCGCGGCCAAGTTCGGCAAGACCCTTGAACTGGAATCAGGCGTTGTGATGACGCGGATGGATGGCGAGCCTTCAATGGATCGCCCGGAGCGGAATTTTTCGGAGCGCCCAGATCGCCCAGAGCGCGCACCAGCACGGTCAGCAAAGCCACGCGCTGCACCGCGCCGCGATGCGGATGAAGCGCCGCGTGCGACTCGGGCGGACAAGCCAGCCTACATTCCAAAGCCGCCGCGTGTGGTGGAAGATACCGAGCCTGCCGGATTTGCCAAGCCCTGGGCCCCACGGGATGACCAAGAAGCCAAGCCCCACGCTCCGCGCGAGGAGGGTCGCAAGCCCTATGCAAAGCGCGATGATGGTCCGGCGAAAAAGCCATATGCAGCGCGTAGTGATGCGGCACCAAAGCCCTATGCCAAGCGTGATGACGCAAAGCCCTATGTAAAGCGCGATGATGCAGCAAAGCCTTACGCCCGGCGCGAAGACTCGGCGGCGAAGCCCTATGTGAAACGCGAAGATGGGGCCAAGCCATACGCAAAGCGCGAAGATGGTGCCAAGCCTTATGCCAAGCGTGAAGATGGCGCGAAGCCTTATGCCAAGCGTGAAGATGGGGCAAAGCCCTATGCCAAGCGCGATGCGGCACCGGGGGGGGATGGGCCAGCAAAGCCGCGTTGGGCGGCGGGCGGCAAACCTGCGGGTGCTGCAGGTCGGTCAACCGGGTTCAAATCCCACGGTGGCGGGGCGGCATCGGATGCGCGACCTTCACGCGCAGCTGGGTCCAAGTCGCATGCTTCGGAAGGCAAGGCGTTTGGCAAACCAGCGGGCAAGCCCGCTTTTGCCAAGCCCGCCAGTGCCAAACCAAGGGGCGCACCGGCAACCGATACCAGCAAGCGGTTTGTGCCACCTAAGAAAAAGGGTTGATTGGAGGCCGAAAAATTTTCGTACGAAAATTTTTGGCTCTACGGCAAAAGCCGCATCATTAAAGCCGCATGAAGGCCGGGGGCTGCGGCCAGCACCCCCGGCCTCTTTGCATGTTGGGTGTTGAAAATGAGCGGGTTGTTGTGGCGGTCCGTCACCGTCGCCCCGGCGCGCCGGGCGATCAACGCGCCTGCTGCGATATCCCATTCCCAGGCATCGCGCAGGGTCAGCATTCCGTCATGCCGGCCTTCAGCCACAAGGCATAGTCGGTACGCCAGTGACGTACGAAAGCTGCGCTTGATTGCGGGCACTCCGCCGGGCCAGAGTTCGGGGGCAAGGTTTGGCGGGGTTGTCAGCAGGGTTGCGCCGTCAATCTCGGTCTGACTGCTGGCTTGGATAGGTTCGCCATCCTTCAACGATGGGCCGGTTGCTGTGGCAGTGTAAAGCCGGTCAAGGGCGGGCAGGTAGACCACACCCGCGATCGCCCTGCCGCTTTCAACCACGGCCAGCGAATGTGCGAACCCTTCTTCGCCTGCTATAAACGCCCGCGTGCCATCTACTGGGTCAATAATGAACTGACGCTGGGTGGACAGGCGAGCGGCAGTATCGGTGTCTTCTTCGGACAGCCATCCGTATTCGGGGCGGGCTGCGCGCAGGGTGTCGCGCAGCATGGTGTTGACGGCGAGGTCGGCCTCGGTCACCGGGCCGGTGCCATCTGGTTTTTCCCACGCTTGCGGCGATTGCCGCCAGAACCGCAAAGCGATGTCGCCTGCAGCGCGGGCGGCGTGGGTCAGCAGGGCCAGATCATGCGCCGGCAAGGATCATCCCTTCGACCAGCAAGCTAGGCACCCGCATCGACAGATGCGCGCGGGCGTCATTGGCGGGACGCAAGCGTTTCAACATGTCGCGCAGATTTCCGGCGATGGTGCATTCGTTCACGGGGTAAAGGATTTCGCCGTTTTCCACCCAGAACCCCGATGCACCGCGGGAATAATCGCCCGTGGTGGGATTGATGGTGGAGCCGATCATCGAGGTGATCAGCAGGCCCGTGCCCATGTCGCGGATCAGGTCTGCACGCGATTGCATACCTTGGGTCAGGTCGATGTTCGATGTGGAGGGCGACGGTGGTGACGATGGCCCACGGGCGGCATTGGCGGTGGATTGAAGTCCAAGTTTGCGCGCGGTGGCAAGATCCAGCGTCCACGTGCGCAAGGTGCCTGCGTCGACAATAGTGCGCTTTGCGGTGGGCAGACCTTCGGCGTCAAACGGCCGCGATCCGGAAATGCGGGGGCGGTGCGGGTCTTCGACAAGAGACAGACCTTCGGGCAAGATTTGGGTGTCCATCGCATCCCGCAGCCACGACGCACCGCGTGCAATGGCGCTGCCGTTGATTGCCGACAGCAGGTGCCCGATCAGCGATGATGCGACACGTTCGTCGTAGACCACGGAGTAGGTGCCGGTCTTGGGTTTGGTGGCACCCACACGGGCCAATGCCCGTTCGGCAGCGCGGTGGCCTATGTCCTCGGCGCTTGGCAGTTCCGACAGGTAGGTTCGGCCCTCAGCCGCCCAATCCCGTTCCATCCCAGTGCCGGATCCGGTGAAGGCAACGGCAGAAACCGAATGCCCCGTACGGCTGTAGCCGCCTGAAAAGCCATTGGTCGCGGCCAAGTGCATGTCGCGGTGCCAATAACCGGCCGAAGTTTCAACTTGCGTAATGCCGCCTTTCGCCATGGCGGCCGCCTCGGCTCGGCGCGCGGTATCTTCAAGGGCCGCAGCGCTTGGCGGAGGTGTTGCATCGGCCAGATCCAAGCCGCCCAGATCCCATGTCCGGGCAATCTGGTGTGCTGTCGCCAACCCGACATTGGGATCACTGGGGGCTTCTCGCGCCATCGCGACTGCGCGCTCCGCCATGGCGGCAATGGTCGCGGCAGAGGTATCTGACACAGATACGCAGGCCTGACGGCCGCCGATCAGCACCCGCAGGCCCAGTTCCGTGCCTTCCGCGCGTTCGGCTTTCTCCAGTGTGCCAGCGCGCAGATCTATTCCGACTGAAGTGCCCTCTATGGCCAGGGCATCGGCTGCCTCTGCACCAGCCCGCAGGGCGGCGTCCAGCAAAGCCTGGGTCAGATCCGGCAACTTGGCCATCATGGCATCACTCCTTCGATTCAGAAAAGCAGGTAGTCTTGCGCAGCGAAAGGTGCAAGTCATGGCGCTGCATCAAACGCAAAAGGCCCCCGGCTTGGCGGGGGCCTCCTATTTGCAAAGCTAGGGTCTATTTAAGACGCTGGCCGTTGGCGAAAATGCCCTTGTCCTTGAACTCGATTGTCGAGGTCAGCGTATCCTCGCCTTCCCCCACGACCGTGAAGATACCGGCCATCATGCGAAAGCCCATAGCCTCTTCTTCGGGCAACAACCCCATGGCAATCAATTTGTCGAGCAGTGTGTTTGCGCCGACAAGCTTCATGTCCACTTTTCCGGTTGGCACAGGCATGCCTTCGAACGTGGTCAGATCCGAATTGTCAAAGGTCGCGGCGCCACTTCCTGTCAGTTCGGCGCCTGCCACTTTTGCTTTCAGTTCGGTCAATTCCAACGAATGCAGCTCCCCCGGCGGGGTATCACCCAAGGCCGCGGTAGCGGCATCATCCGTCAGATCGACGGTCAACTTGGCCTTGCCCTTGGTATCTATGATGATCGTCGCCGGATCATGCGGTAAGCCGCCAGTCGGATCGAACATCGCCCAGACTTCATCCGAGATCGCGAAATCGACGATCTTGGTCGTAAAGGCAAAATCCTCCGGAACATCCGATTTTGAGACCGGCATAAGCAGATTTATCAGCGCCTCTGCATAGGTGATTTTCACCTCCGGGAAAGGAATATCCGGGCTGCTGACGGTCACCGCCATGCCCTTGCCGCCAACCCCGTAAGCCAGCCGGGATTTATCGACAGCAAAGGTCAGACTGCCGCTTTCTGCGGTTGTCGATACCCGTGTTGGGCCCGTCGGATCAGTGACATTTGCATCAAGCGAAGTCTTGCCATAGGAAAAACCACCCTCTGCATTGAACCCGGCTTTCAACGCTTCGGCCATGTTTTCCATGATTGCGGCGCCAAGGAACGTGCCTTTTGTCGATCCTGCAATATCTGCGATACTTGCAGTTATATCCACATCACTGCCCGAGTCCGGATCCTTGCCTTGGAAGACCATAGCCATGGCCGCCACGGCAAAAGCACTATCAATAACCCTTGCTGCAGCATCCCCCGCGATACGGTAATTGCCGGTCACTGCAGTCATGGAAATGTCGCCAGTCAAGTCAACCGCAGCCGCGTCAACGCCTTCAATCTTGCTCAGTTTCACGTTCACTGTCGGCGCATTGTAGTCATAGGTCGTCTCAGACGGGCTGCCACCGGCAATGAATTTCATGCCTGGTTGTGAGACGATCAAGCTGACCTTGGTCGGCTTTTCGGTGTCGTCAGCGGCAGGGGTGGTGATATTGACAGGAAAGCTGTCAACCATTGTCAGTTCAACGGTGCCATTGCCCAGATCGCGAAAATTCAGAGTACCCAATTGGGCATCAAATTTGCCATCCGTCCCATTGTCCATCGAAATGACCGCTCCCTCCACACGCAAAGTGTCGCCATCGCGCGTGGACGAAGTCGTTGTGATGCTCTGCCCGTAAGAGGTGGTCATGTCCTGCCAGTTTTGCCACACTTCTTCGGGTGTGACCTGAGCCGAGGCTGATCCTATGCCAAGGCCAAGCGCCAATAGCGCAGTGCATCCTGCCAATTGCCAATTTTTCATATCGGTACCTTTGAAGAGGAATATGTGGCGTTATCATCAGTTGACGGAAGCGCTTGGTCAAGGGCTTGTGTAGTTTGGCGGAAAGCGAAAACATCAGGCAAATAACAAGGTAGGAAACAGCAATGCAGGGCAAAGTCGTCGTGATAACAGGCGCAAGTCGGGGCATTGGGGCCGCAGCGGCAACGGCCTTTGTGCAGTCGGGCGCACGGGTGGCCCTGTTGGCACGGACCACTGACCAGACGCAGGCATTGGCAACCAGACTAGGGGGTAATGCACTGGCCTTGCTCTGCAATGTGGCAAATGCCGCGTCGGTGGCAGGGGCGATAGATGCTGTCATGGCGCGATGGGGTCGCATTGACGTGCTGATCAACAATGCGGGTACGATCGACCCGATAGCCCGTCTCGCCGATGCCGACATCGCGGCTTGGAGCCGCGCGATTGATGTGAATCTCAAGGGGGTGTTCTTTGGCATGAAATGCGTTCTGCCAGTCATGCTGGCACAACGAAGCGGCACCATATTGACGGTTTCGTCAGGGGCAGCCCATAGCCCGCTGGAAGGCTGGAGCGCGTATTGCGCATCCAAGGCCGGAGCGGCGATGCTGACCCGGTCCGCCCATCTGGAAGAAGGCGGGGCCGGCCTTCGCATTATGGGATTGTCGCCCGGGACCGTGGCCACCGACATGCAGGTGGCGATCAAGGCCAGTGGCCTGAACCCGGTCAGCCAGCTTGATCCATCCGTCCACATCCCGGCCGACTGGCCAGCACGCGCCTTGCTGTGGATGTGTTCTGCGGCGGCAGACCCATGGCTGGGCCAAGAGATATCGTTGCGCGATGAAACGATCAGACGGGCGGTGGGTCTGATATCCTGACATCAGCCTGATCAACCAGGCCCAATCAACCAGCCTGCCGGACAAACGCAGGCTGTCTTGGCTTTGACACCGTACCGTCAAGCGCGTAGGCAACCCCAGGCACTGACAGAGGCGTGAATGGCAAACCAATCCGAACTTGCAACGCGGCTTTTGGCGGTGTTCGAACAGGGCCGCGAAACAGCGTTGGCCTGGATTGCAAGCCCTGCGGCCTGGTCGCAGTTTGCTTTGCTCGGCGTGGCCTTCATCGCGGCAACTGTTGCGGCAAGACGGCTTGCGCCGGTTCTGACACGGCTGATCACCCCACCCGCCGACAAGTCGCATTTGCTGGCGAGGGCAAGGCGCCTGATGTTGCTGGCCCTGCCGTTGCTGATGCCGGTTCTGGCCTACGGCTTCACGGCGGCGGGCGAAGGGATCACCCGGTCATTCTTTGGCTCGGGCGATGTAATCGCCTTTGGCAAACGGGTTTTCCTGGTGTTGGCTGCGCGCAATCTGGTGCGCGACGTGCTGACCGATCCGTTCCTGCGGCTGCTTGGCCGCTATGTCTTGCTTCCGGTCGCCTTTCTTTTTGCTTTGGGCGTGCTGGACGACCTTTCGACCCGGCTGGATCAGACCATCATTGCGCTGGGCAATATCAAGTTCTCGGTGATGGCACTGATCCGGGGTGCGATAGCGGGGGCGTTGCTGTTCTGGCTCGGGGCCTGGTCCAACCGGCAAAGCGCCACCTACATCACCAAGCAAGAGATCCTGCGTCCGGCAACCCGCGTGTTGGCAACCAAGCTGGCCGAAATAGCCATCTTCGGCGCGGCTTTTCTGCTGCTGATGTCGATCATGGGTATTGATCTGACGGCAATTGCCGTTCTGGGCGGCGCATTGGGCGTGGGTGTTGGTCTGGGCCTGCAACAGATTGCCGCAAATTTTGTCTCTGGCATGATCTTGTTGCTAGAGGGCCAGACCACTGTCGGCGACTATGTCGAGCTTGATGGCGGCGAAAAGGGCACCATCATCAAGATGACCGCCCGCGCCTGTGTGCTGGAAACATTTGATGGTCGCTGGATCGTTGTTCCGAATGAACATTTCATCACCACACGGGTGGTAAACTATTCCGATCAGGGTTCGGCCAACCGCTATGAGGCGCTGTTTTCGGTCAGCTATGACACCGACATCAACCGCGTGCCGCAGATTATCGAGGCGGCGGTAGCGGCGCTGCCATTCATTCTTCAATCCCCTGACGGGCCGGATTGCGAGCTCAAGGGATTTGGCGAAAGCGCGGTGGATTTTGCTGTCGAATACTGGGTCAACGGTATTGATGACGGGCGTCATAAATACGCCAGCCCGGTGCTGTTCGCCATCTGGAACGCGCTCAAGTCAGAAGGCATAGAGATGCCCTACCCACACCGCGTGGTTGAAATAAAGGGCACCGCGCCGATGGCCAGCGCATGAGCTTCGCCCTTGTCATCGGGGCCGGGCCTGCCGGGCTGATGGCGGCAGAGCAGTTGGCGCTGGCCGGCCAGCGGGTCATTGTCGCCGAAGCCAAGCCCACAGTCGGACGCAAGTTTCTGATGGCGGGCAAGTCAGGGCTGAACGTCACCAAAGCAGAGGACCTAGCCGCCTTTCAGCGCCGCTTTGACAGCGATTGGCTGGCCCCGATGCTGGCAGAATTTCGCCCTGATCAAGTGCAGGATTGGTGCCGGGATCTGGGGCAAGAGGTGTTCACGGGGTCGTCGGGGCGCGTATTTCCCAAAGCAATGAAGGCCTCGCCTCTGCTGCGGGCCTGGGTGGCGCGGCTTGCATCTATGCGGGTGGATATCCGCACCCGCTGGCGGTGGACCGGGTTCGAAGGCGATGGCTTTGCCTTTGATACGCCGTTGGGGCGGCAGGTGCTGCAGCCTGCGGTGACGGTGCTGGGCCTTGGCGGCGCCAGTTGGGCGCGGCTTGGGTCTGATGCCGCATGGGTGCCTATGTTGCGCAACCGCGGCGTCGAAATTGCCGAATTCAGGCCCGCGAATATGGGGTTCAGGGTGCAATGGTCGCCACATATGGCGCGATATTTCGGGATGCCGGTAAAGGGCGTGGCTTTGCTTGCCGGGACACAACGCGAACGCGGTGAATTCGTGGTTTCGGCGAAGGGTCTGGAAGGCGGCGGGATCTATGCCGTCTCTCGCAGCATGCGCGAAGGCGCGGGTCTTGCGCTGGATGTCTTGCCCGATTTGTCTCTGGCAGAGATTGAGGCACGGCTTGCCCGGATGCGCGCAGGTGAAACGGCTGCCAACCGGTTGCGCAAGCTGGGGCTGCCCTCGATTGCCGTAGCGCTGGTAATGGAATTTGGCCGTGGTCAGCCACTTAGCCAGATCGTCAAGCGTTTGCCGATCGCCCATCAAGGACCGCGCCCGATGGACGAAGCGATTTCGGTTGCAGGCGGCATTGTTCGTGCCGCGTTGACCGATGCATTGGAACTGAAGTCGATTCGCGGCGTCTTTGTCTGCGGCGAAATGTTGGACTGGGAGGCCCCGACTGGGGGTTATCTGCTGACCGCAGCTTGGGCGTCGGGGCGCTGGGCAGGGCGGGGTGCGGCACAGCTGCAGTTCCGCCCCTTCTCGGAAAAATCATAAAACCTTTATAACACAATGCTTTGACGATATGCTATCGGATAACAAGCCGATGACTTTGCATAACTTTGGCGGCGGGCACAGGTTGGTCTCATCGAAACGAGCCCAACCTGCTCAACCCAACCCGAAAGGACACGACATGCTGCCCGCTGTCAAAAACACCGTTATCGCCTCGGTTACTGCTTTTGCATTGGCCATCACTGCCGCCGCTCCCGCCCATGCCTGGGGCAAGAATGAGCGCAACTTTGTTGCCGGTGCGGCAACGGCGTTGATCATCAATGGCATCATCCGCAACGAGCGGGCAAATCGCCAGGTCGCACCGCGCTATGTAGAACCGCGCTATGTGGAACCGCAGCCCGTCTATCAGCCGCGCCCGGTGTACCGCACGAGTGTCTATGACACGGCAGCTGCCGTCGCCTTCAACAGCTATTCGCGGTCCGAGCGGGTGGCCATTCAACGCCAGCTTTCGCGTCAGGGCTACTATCACTCCAGCCTGGACGGATCCTTCGGCCCGGGCACCTATCAAGCGGTGGCGGCCTATGCCCGTGACATTGGTGCCACCAAACGGCTTGGGTCGCGCAATGGCGTCTACAGCATCTATGACGGTTTGATTTACTGACGTTCGTAACGAGTACTGTGCAGCGACGAGTGACAGGGCGGGGGAAACCCCGCCTTTTTCGCATGTGCGGCTGATCGGCAGTCCGACTGCGACACGACCGGGGCTCTGATGCGCCGAAAGCACCAGTTGATCAAACAGCCGTAAATCTTGGGATATTTGGTGAGCCGGTCGGGATCCGAACCCGAGACCTACTGATTAAAAGTCAGTTGCTCTACCAACTGAGCTACCGGCCCACGCAAGGGGGGTGCATAGAAACTTCACGGGGGGTGGTCAAGGGCGAAATCAGGTAAATACAAGGCGGTCTGGCAAAAACTCTGCAAGCGGGGTATAGGCGGGCGATGATG
>JANNSG010000006.1:0-15865 GCA_031402355.1 Pseudorhodobacter sp.
TCAATGACCGGATCGACATTATGTTGAGAGCAGACCCAGAAATGAAAATTTTACTGGTTAAAAACGATTTGAAATTCTGAAGTGTAAATAGTTTACAAGATAAACCAGACTCTCAATGTCTCAAGGTGGCAACACGCCGCATATAGAAATTTATGAACTGAAGCCACTTGAAAGAAATGCGCGAAGTGTCACGGGCACCTCCGAATTCCATCGGCATTTAACGAAAATGCGACCTCTCAGAAAAGGAATGCGACCTCTCAGAAAAGGCAGGTCGTTGTACAGTCGCGACCTATCAGTGCAGGCAGGTTGAAATATAAAGAAGGCGTCGATACTCCTATTTTCGATTTATTTACAGCTACTTATCATTCATGTAGTTCAACTTGCGTCATCTTCGATAAATTAAGGGGTAATTTGTCGCACTGCACAACCAGATGTACTACATGAATGATAAGTAGCTGTAAATAAATCGAAAATAGGAGTATTGACGCCTTTTTTATATTTCAACCTGCCTGCACTGA
This sequence comes from Pseudorhodobacter sp., assembly GCA_031402355.1. Lineage (GTDB taxonomy): Bacteria > Pseudomonadota > Alphaproteobacteria > Rhodobacterales > Rhodobacteraceae > JACMNW01. The sequence continues at coordinate 519 of JANNSG010000006.1, forward strand.
TAGGTCGCGACCGTACAAGGACCTGCCTTTTCTGAGAGGTCGCATTCCTTTTCTGAGAGGTCGCATTTTCGCTAAATGCCGATGGAATTCGGAGGTGCCTGTGACACTTCGCGCATTTCTTTCAAGTGGCTTCAGTTCATAAATTTCCATATGCGGCGTGTTGCCACCTTGAGACATTGAGAGTCTGGTCTATTTTTTATTGATAAATACTTCAGAATTTCAGATTGTTTTTAACCAGTAAAAGTGTCATTTCCGGGTCTGCTCTCAACATAATGTCGATCCGGTCATTGATGATCTGCTTGACGCCCACAGCAGTTAACTCGAAGCGAAGTTGCAGAGCCATCGAATGCAGCTCTGCAGAGCTTGCGGTCTTTTCGCGAAGTTGTGCGGTCCAGGACGTGCTATGGGCAGTCCTTTCGACCTGCTCGACCGCCGCCTTCTTCGGGCGGTCCATCAACTCGGCCTTCGTGTTTTCCAGCCGGACCTTGGCGGTTTCGCTAACCGCATCGTTGGCTGGAAGGTGTCGCGCTCATCCAAGACCGACTTCGTTCTGGATGCGCTTGAGCAGGCACTTTACGCGCGTAGGCCGGCTCACAAGGGCGGCCTCGTTCACCACAGCGATCGCGGCAGCCAATACGTGTCCATCCGATACACCGAGCGCCTTGCCAAAGCGGGCATCGAACCCTCGGTTGGGAGCGTCGGCGACGCCTATGACAATGCCTTGGCTGAGACAATCAACGGCCTTTACAAGACCGAGGTCATTCGCAGGCGGCCATCATGGCGCACCATCGACGAGGTCGAATTGGAAACCCTGAAATGGGTCGATTGGTTCAACCAACGCCGTCTGCTTGAACCCATCGGCAACATACCGCCCGCCGAAGCAGAGGAGGAGTTCTATGCAAACCTGACCACACTCGATATGGTCGCGTGATACGGACTATTTGGTCTCCGGCAAACCCGGGGCGGTTCAGTTCGAATTGAAAGCCGAGATCGTGGAAGGCCGTTTCTTCATCGTTGGTGGTCAGAAGGCGTAAGTTGCAGAGATGGGCGAGATCGAGATCACCGCGCAGGGAAGAACGGATGCGCGACTTCGGGTGATTTTCGACAATGGTACCGAGAGCAACATGCTGATGCGCTCTCTTCAGCGGGCTTTGAACAAGGATGATGCCGGACGGCGGATCACAGAGCCAGTTGCAGGGCCGCTATTTTCTGACCAGCCGCAAGAAGGTGACGAGGCAAGCGGCACGATCTATGTTCTCCGCAGCAAGTCCGAGCATCCGATGGTGGCTGCAAACCGCGAACTTGTTCATAAGATCGGAGTTACCAACACCGGTGTGAAGCAGCGGATCGCCGGGGCGCGTCTGCAGCCAACCTTCTTGTTGGCGGACGTCGAAGTGGTTGCCACTTACGAGCTCTTCAACATCAACCGGTCCAAACTTGAAAATCTCATTCACAGGATTTTTGACCCTGCCAGATTTGATGTGGAGATCCTTGACCGTTTTGGCCGACCTGTCGTGCCCCGCGAGTGGTTCATGGTGCCGCTGTTTGTAATCGACGAGGCCGTCGAACGAATTCGGGATCGAACGATAGTAAATTTCATCTATGACCCCAAAACAGCCCGATTGATTGAACGGTAATGTGAGAAGTAAATCGATTGATGTTTAAATAATGCCGACTCAGGCGGTTCGAATAAACAAACGTAATCTGCCTTCGCAACGACTGTGGAAATTTAAAGTGGGGGATATGCTGGGGGACGTTACATTCGCGGCTTAACGTAAGATCTTGGTCTTATTGAATAATATTAATTTAAATGGCGGATCGATAGGGATTCGAACCCTAGAGACGGTTCCCCGCCTACACACTTTCCAGGCGTGCGCCTTCGACCACTCGGCCACCGATCCGTTGCGCGGTCTTATAGGCATTGGGGGCCGGGTTGCAAGGGGGGCTGCGGCTTTACCCGATGACGAACAAGAAGGATTTGTGCAAGCTGTGCGGGCTGCGATTGGCTAGGCACTATCGACGTCAAACGGGGTTTGTCGGGGCTGGACAGCTGGCCGAACCACCATGCGCCAGATTGACTGTTTCTGCATCGCAGCCACTACAGCAGTGTCAGACCGACCCGGCGGTTCTGTCGGCCTTTCTTTTCTATCTTGCCGATCTCGATCCGGCCGATCTCACCGGTGCGCGCCACATGGGTGCCGCCGCAGGGCTGCAGGTCTACTTCATCCGCCCCCTCTCCAATGCGGATCAGCCTGACAGGACCCTGGCCCTGTGGCGGGGCCACCGACATGGTTTTCACAAGCCCCGGTTTGGCCTGCAATTCAAGCTCGGTGATCCAGCTTTCGGTGACGGGAAGATCACGGTCGATCAGCGCATTTAGCGCCTCGTCCAGGGCTGCCACATCTTCGATCGGATCGGGCATGTCGAAATCCAGCCGCCCGCGTTCAGCCCCGATCTGCCCACCCGTTACCGGCAAGGGGATGATCACCGAAAGCAAATGCAACGCCGTGTGGATGCGCATATGGCGGTAGCGGCGGTCCCAGTCCAGAATTTGGGTGATCTGCGCACCAATCGGTGGCATGGCGGCGGACTCGGCTGGTATAAGGCCGATCTGGCCGCCGGGCAGTTTGATTGCGGTTGCAATCGCAATGCGCCCGCTGTCCCATTGCACAAAGCCTGCATCGCCCGGTTGCCCGCCACCGGTGGGGTAGAACACGCTTTGGTCCAGTACGATCGCGCCTTCCATCGTGTGACCACAAATACGTGCCGGGGATTGGCGCAGATAGGGATCCTGGCGAAACAGGGGGATGGTCATTCCAGTTGCCTCTTCGCCGGCCTTGACGGCGGCGGCTGGGTGACAAAGGGCCCCTGTGCCAATGCCATCCGCTCTGCCGCTATTTTGTTTGTCACTTCGCGGGAGGCATGCGCAATCCCGATACCGGCCGCTGTCAGATGCTCGACAATCTGATGATTGATTTCTGACCGTACATCGATGATGAAATTCACATCCCGCAAGATCAGCCGAATTTCAAACAACATGGCATCGCTGCCGAACCCCATGAAGGCCACGACGGGCGGCGGGTTCAGAATTGCCATCGGTTGCGCTTCGGCGATGCCCTGCAAGATGCGTTCCACCTGGCGCGTATCGCTGTCAAACACCACACCAACGGGCACGATCAACCGCCCCGTCAGATTGAACCTGGTCCAGTTGGTCACCCGACCCGCCACCAGATCGGTATTGGGTACGATCACATCCGTGCGGTCAAAGGTCTGAATCCGGGTCGAACGAACAGAAATCGCCCGCACGATACCCTGCACATTGCCGACCTCGATCCAGTCGCCTTCCGAGACAGGGCGTTCGATCAGCAGAATGATGCCTGACACAAAGTTCGACACGATGTTCTGCAAGCCAAAGCCAATGCCGACTGACAAAGCACCCGCAACAATTGCAAGACCCGACAGATCAACACCGGTGGAATTGATTGCCACAAGTGCGGCAACGAAGATGCCGGCGTAACCTACACCTGCAACGATGGCATTCTGCCCGCCCTGATCAAGGCTGGTTTTCGGCAGGACGGTTGATTTCAGCGCACCCTGAAACAGCCGGGTTACCATATAGCCAAGGGCAAAGATCACGGCAAAGAACAGAAAATCCGTTGGCGAAATGCGGGTATCGCCCAGTTGGAACCCTTCGCGGAAACGGGTCCAAAGTTCCGTCAGATCTTCAAACCGCGCGCCCCAGACCAACGCAAAAACGGGCAAGCTGGCCAGCGTCAGCCCGAAGCTGACCAATACCGGAAGCAAAGCCACTTGCCCGGCGTCATCTTTGCGTACCAACACCGCGAAAAGATCGTCGACCAGCTGCTGCAGAATGAACAGTGCGGCCACCAGAGCCAGCGACACCCCGGCAGGAAAGATCAATGCGGCCCCCGCCGCCACGTAGCCCACTGCAGCCAAAGCCGGGCCAAGCACGCCGATAATCACGGCTCCTTGCGCCAGCAGCCGGATGATCCGGTTGCGAAACACCGGCAGTTCATCGTCTTTCCGTTCTGTTGGTTTATGGTGCCGCAAAACATGCCCAAGACGCAGCAGCACCAAACCGCCCAGCAGCAGAACCGGGAATTGCAGCACCGACAAGGCCGCTTCATCCGCGCTGATCGGTTCCAACACGGCTTTGCGCAGGCTTTCCAGACCCAACGCCAGCCCGAATGCAGCGGTTGCAAATCGACCCTTGGCTCGGCGATCATCGGTCAGCTGCAGCACAGCATCGGGTTCCTGCACCACCGCAAACACCCGGCCCCCCAGCCAAATCGCCGCGAAGAAGGAAAATCCGATATCCGGCAAACTTTGTACGACGCTTTCCCCGATTGGGCCGATCATGGCCGTCAGGGCCAGCGCGGTTGCAAGCGCTACCATGCCAAGCGTGGGCACAAGAATTTGCCCAAGCGAGGCGACAAAGCCCCAGATCCTTTGGCCGCGCGCGGACGCATTGCCCTGCAAACGATGCACCAGCTGATCAACCCAAATCCGCCCGCGCCACAGCAATGCCCCCGCCACAGCCAGAAACAGCAAGGTTAAGGGAAAGTTGTCGCCAAGCTGCGCACGCGCATCCGGGCGTTGCCAAAGACCCGTCGTTTCCGTCCAAAGCCCGACTGCAACCGCAGACAAGGCCCGCGCGGCTGCAGGCCAGTTCGCCGGGTTGATGGGCGCAGGCCACAGCCGCAGCAATTCCTGCGCTTGTCGGTCACGCAGCACTTGATCGATTTCGCGGATCAAACCGTCGGCGCGATTGTAGGCCTCGTCAGCTGCCAGTCCGGGGGCCTGAAGGCGCACCAATTGATCCGACAGTTCGGTGCGCCGCTCTGCGATTTCGCCCGCTTCAACAGTGCCTTCTGCAGGCACTGGCCCAAGGGCTGCAATCTGCGAACGCAGGTTGGCCAAGCGCGACACATTGGCGCTTTGCGCCACCAAAAATGCTTCGCGCCAATCCACCAGTTGCGCGCGCGCCTGCTCTAGCGTTTCGTCCAACGCGACACGGTCTTCGATGACCGCCTCAGCGCGCTTTGCCATCTCGGCCCATGCGGCGTAGTCAAGTGTTGTTGCAGACGCCGCCTCGGTTGCGACCGTGCCTGCAGGTGCAGCGGTCTGCGCCAAGGATACAGAAGTGCAAGACAGGCCAAGCAGCAGCGCCAGCAGGGCCGCCCCGCATGCCCTGCCAAAGCGCCCTGTCATGCGTCCTCAAACACGGTAGGAACGGCACGGGGGCCGCGGTCCAGCCAATCCGGCACCGGCAGGCCTTTTTCTTTCAGGAACGCGGGATTGTAGAGTTTGGATTGATAGCGGCTGCCGTAATCGCACAGGATGGTGACGATGGTATGCCCTGGCCCCATGTCGTGCGCCATCCGCACGGCCCCGGCGATGTTGATACCGCTTGATCCGCCCATGCACAGCCCTTCGTCGCGCAACAGATCGAACACGATCGGCAAAGCTTCGGCATCCGGAACGCGATAGCTGAAATCAGGGGTAAAGCCTTCCAGGTTGGCGGTAATCCGCCCCTGTCCAATGCCTTCAGTGATCGATGTTCCGGGGCTTTCCAGTTTGCCCGTGGTGTAAAAGCTGTGCAAGGCCGCCCCTTCCGGGTCTGCCAGACCGATCTTTACGCCCTTTGGCTGCAATGCCTGTGCCACCCCCGCCAAAGTGCCACCCGACCCGACCGCGCAAATAAAGCCATCGACTTTGCCACCCGTCTGATCCCAGATCTCCGGCCCGGTGGTCTCCACGTGGGACTGACGGTTCGCCACATTGTCAAACTGATTGGCCCAGATCGCGCCGTTAGGTTCGGTTTTTGCAAGTGCGGCGGCCAAACGCCCCGAATAGCGCACGTAATTGTTCGGATTCTTATAGGGCGCGGCTGGCACCTGCACCAATTCCGCGCCCGCCAGACGCAGCATATCCTTCTTTTCCTGGCTTTGGGTTTCCGGAATAACGATCACCGTCCGAAACCCCATCGAGGCACCCACCAGCGCAAGCCCGATCCCCGTATTCCCCGCCGTGCCTTCCACAATGGTGCCACCGGGGCGCAACGCGCCCGTCGCGATGGCATCCTTGATCATGTAAAGCGCCGCGCGGTCTTTAACCGATTGGCCGGGATTCATGAACTCGCATTTGCCCAGAATTTCGCATCCGGTCAGCTCGCTGGCCTTTTTCAACCGCATAAGCGGGGTGTTTCCAATCGTGGCGGCAAGATCGCTGAAAATATGCATGGGAGAGGTTCCTTTTGGCGCTTGCCCCTAGGTGTAGGGGTCAAAGCTGCCAAACTCAAGAACCCTGCCCTGCTTTCGGCTTTATGCGGCGACAAACATCCCGTCTGCCTTAAGCCCGGCGTAAGCTTCATCCAGCGATTTGCGCGCCCGCGCGATCAGCACGTCAATCTCATCCGTCGTGATCACCAACGGTGGCGAGATGATCATGCGGTCGCCGACATGGCGCATCACCAGATTGTTGGCAAAGCACCGCTCGCGGGTGCGAAAGCCCACCTTGCCTGCCTCAGATTTGAACTTGGCACGGGTTTCCTTGTTCGGTGTCAAAGCCAGCGACCCCATCAGACCTACCAGTTTGGTTTCCCCCACCATCGGATGATCGGCCAACGCGTGCCATTGTTCGGCCAAATAGGGGTGGGCCACGTTTTGCACATGCTCCACAAGACCTTCTTCCTGAATGATCCGCAGGTTTTCCAGCGCCACCGCCGCCGCCACCGGATGCCCGGAATAGGTGTAGCCATGGTTAAAGTCGCCAGACCCTTCGAACGTATGCGCAATCTCGTCACAGACAATCGATCCGCCGATGGGCATATAGCCCGACGACAGCCCCTTGGCGATGGTCATGATATGGGGCTTGATCCCAAAGGTCTGCGACCCAAACCAATTGCCCGTGCGCCCAAACCCGGTGATCACCTCATCCGCAATCAGAAGGATGCCATATTTATCGACGATGCGCTGAATTTCTGGCCAGTAGGTGCTTGGCGGAATAATCACTCCGCCAGCACCCTGCACCGGTTCCGCAATGAACGCGGCCACGTTTTCAATGCCGAGTTCCAGGATTTTCGCCTCCAGTTCCTGCGCGCGCATCAGCCCGAAGGCTTCGGGCGTCATTTCGCCGCCTTCGGCATACCAATGCGGCTGACCGATATGCACTATGCCGTCAATCAACCCGCCATGCGCGTGAATATAGGTCATGCCGCCAAGCGACCCGCCACCCATGGTGGACCCATGGTAGCCATTCTTGCGGCTGATGAAGATGCGCTTTTGCGGCTGGCCTTTGATATCCCAATAGCGGCGCACGAGGCGGATATTGGTATCATTCGCCTCTGATCCCGATCCCGCAAAGAACACATGGTTCAAATCGCCCGGTGCCAGTTCGGCAATCTTTGCCGCCAGCGCAATCGCGGGCACATGCGTTGTCATGAAGAAGGTGTTGTAATAGCACAGTTCCTTGATCTGGCGTGCCGCTACATCGGCCAATTCGTCGCGCCCGTAGCCGATGTTCACGCACCACAGCCCGGCCATGCCGTCGATGATCTTGTTGCCTTCGCTGTCGGTCAACCACACACCCTTGGCCTGCGTCATCACCCGCGCACCGCGTGCTGCCAATTCACCATTATCGGTGAACGGATGCATATGATGGGCCGCATCCAGCGCCTGAAGTTCAGCCGTCGGCATATGGTTGGTGATCATGTTCATGGGGCGGCCTCGCTGCAAAGAAAATCGGGGGAGTCGGGCATTGGCCACAACTGCGAGTCCGACAATATGATCAAATTTCGTTGAGTTCAAGAAATTTGATCAAATTTCTCCATTTGCCAGCGCAAGCCGCACCTGATCCAACCCCTGCGCAATATCGCGTTCAATTGCGCGGGCCAAAGCGGGGCCATCGCCCGCCCGCATTGCCGCCAGCGCAACCGAATGCTGATCAGGCAGCAGTTGCACATCTTCATGCGCGCACACCACCCGAAGTGACGGCCCAAACCGCAACCAAAGTGAACGCGCAATATCCACTAGGATCGGTGCGCCCGATGCCTCATAAAGCGCAAAGTGAAAGCGGTGGTTCGCCTCCAGATAGCCATGCACGTTGCCCGCCTGAATGGCGTTATCAACCGCACTATCAATCGCCTCTAGCTGCGCAATCAACACGGGCGACATTGCGGCCATAGCCAGATCCGCCAAATGCGGTTCAATTGACAGCCGCGCAAAAGCCACCTGATCGACCAAGGCAGGCGTCAGATGCGGCACCGATACGCGCCGGTTGCCTTGCGGCAGCAACGCCCCCTCGGCCGCAAGTCGCCTTATCGCCTCGCGCACCGGCGTCATGCCCGCAGCCAAGTCGCGGATCAGGCCCTGAATGGTCACCGGTTGCCCCGGTTCCAGATGGCCAAACAGCACCATGTCGCGCAAGCGGCCATAGGTCACCTCATGCGAGGGTATTTTCCGAATATCAGCGTCCATGCGCCCCAAACCCGCCAGTGTTGACACCAGCTTATGAAGCGCAGGGCGTCTGCAATCAAGCGGATAGGCATAATCCGCAGGTTAGCGCAAACTTTTGCTTGGCGGCCCTCTTCCAAGACGTCAAACATCGTGCCACCATCCAGAAGGAAATTGGGCAAACAGCCCCGGAGGGACATCTATGAAAACCATGAAGGGCCCCGCCCTGTTTCTGGCACAGTTTGCGGGCGATACAGCGCCGTTTAATTCCTGGGCGGGCATAACCCGCTGGGCGGCAGATATGGGCTATGTCGGGGTACAGATCCCAAGCTGGGACGCGCGCATTTTCGATCTGCAGAAAGCTGCAACTTCAAAAACCTATTGCGATGATCTGATCGGCGTCGCCGCACAGGCCGGTATTAAGATCACCGAATTGTCCACCCATTTGCAGGGTCAACTTGTTGCCGTTCATCCCGCATATAACGATGCATTTGACGGTTTTGCTGCGCCGTCCGTGCGCGGCAACCCGAAGGCGCGTCAGGCTTGGGCGGTTGAACAGGTCAAGCTTGCGCTGACCGCATCAAGAAACCTTGGCCTTGATGCTCATGCGACTTTTTCAGGCGCTCTGGCCTGGCCCTATATTTACCCATGGCCGCAACGGCCCGCCGGTCTGGTCGAGGCCGCGTTCGATGAATTGGCCAAACGTTGGCGGCCTATCCTTGACCACGCCGAAGATTGCGGCATTGACGTCTGTTACGAAATTCACCCCGGCGAAGATCTGCATGATGGCGTGACGTTCGAGATGTTTCTGGACCGCGTGGGCAACCACAAACGCGCCAACATGCTGTATGACCCCAGTCACTACGTTCTGCAACATCTTGATTACCTTGATAACATCGACATCTACCATGACCGCATCAAGATGTTCCACGTCAAGGATGCCGAACTGAACCCGACCGGGCGGCAGGGGGTCTATGGCGGCTACCAATCCTGGATCAACCGCGCCGGGCGCTTCCGCAGCCTGGGCGATGGTCACGTAGATTTCGGATCCATCTTTTCGAAACTCACCCAATACGGCTTTGAAGGCTGGGCGGTGGTCGAATGGGAATGCGCCATCAAACACCCAGAAGACGGGGCTCGGGAAGGCGCCGAATTCGTGCGCGCCCATATCATTCGGGTCACCGAACGCGCCTTCGATGATTTCGCGGACGGGGGCACGGATCATGCCGCCAACCGCCGCATGTTGGGATTGGAGTGACCTATGGCCATCACCGGCGCACATGTCGCACGCGCACCCCGCATCAGGCTTGGCATGGTCGGCGGTGGCCGTGACGCTTTTATCGGGGCTGTCCACCGCATCGCCTCGCGGATTGATGACCAATATGAACTGGTTGCAGGGTGTTTTTCATCCAGTGCTGAAAAATCTCTGGCCTCCGCTGCCGATCTGGGCGTGCCCCGCGCCTACAGCAGTTTTGCGGACATGGCCGCGCGTGAGGCGCGGCGCAAGGATGGTATCGAGGTGGTGGCCATCGTCACCCCAAACCACATGCACGCGCCGGTGGCGCTGCAATTCCTGAAACGCGGGATTCATGTGATCTGCGACAAACCGCTGACTGCGACCCTGCCAGAGGCTAAGAAACTGGCAAAGGCGGCCGAAGCCTCGGGCGTCATTTTTGCGCTGACACACAATTACACCGGCTATCCGATGGTTCGGCAGGCGAAAGCCATGGTTGATGCGGGCACGCTGGGCGATATTCGTCTGGTGCAAGCGGAATATGCGCAGGATTGGTTAGCCGAACCCTTGGAAAACTCCGGCCAAAAGCAGGCCGACTGGCGCACGGATCCGGCCCGTACCGGGGCGGGTGGCTCAACCGGCGATATCGGCACCCACGCCTTCAACCTTGCAAATTTCGTAAGCGGGCTGACGTTGGATAGCCTATGCGCTGATTTGCAAAGCTTTGTTCCGGGCCGCAGGGTGGATGACAACGCCCATGTGATGATGCGTTATCAAGGCGGCGCGCGCGGCATGCTGTGGTGCAGTCAGGTCGCGTCAGGCTGTGAAAACGGTCTGCGCTTGCGGGTTTTCGGGACCAAGGCGGGTATTGAATGGGCGCAAGAAGACCCTAATTATCTGTGGGTTACACCTCTTGGCGCACCGCGCTACCGCCTGACGCGTGGCGGGGCCGGATCGGGACCAGAGGCCGCCCGCGTCAGCCGCGTTCCCCCCGGCCACCCCGAAGGCTATCTCGAAGGTTTTGCCAATATCTATGCCGAGGCAGCGAGGGCCATTCTTGCCCGGCGAGATGGCACAGCTTTGGACAGCGCGGTTACTTTTCCGGGTTTGCAAGAGGGCCTGGAAGGCGTCGCTTTCGTGGATGCCTGCGTGCGGTCGTCGAAACGCAACGGCGCCTGGACCAAGCTCGCACTATAACCCGTCAATACAGAAGGCTTTTGGCAAAATCCTCATGCAGGATTTTGGGCAGCCTGCAGCCGGCCTCGTTCGCCCTGCAACCAAAGCGCGGTCAGAATCAGGGGGGCATTGGCAATCTCGCCCGTGCTGACCATCTGCATCAAGACATCAAACGGAACCAGATGGCCGCGAATATCTTCGGCTTCATCTTCAACACCAAAAATGCCGGCCGCGCCGTCGGGCAGGTCGGCCAGGGCCAGATAGGAATACAGAAATTCGGTCTTGGCCCCGGTTGACGGGTAATAGTGTGCAACCGGGATCAGGGCCCCCAGTGTCAGACCGGCCTCTTCGATGGCTTCGCGGTGTGCCGCGTGCTCTGGCGTCTCGCCGGGGTCTATGCGCCCTGCTATCGCCTCCAGATGCCAAGGGTTTGCATCACCGCGCGCATAGGGGCCAGCGCGGAACTGCTCGACCAACAGCACACGGTCGCGCACCGGATCATAGGGCAGCACCGTCACTGCATCGCCGGTGACAAAGGTTGCACGGTTTACCACCGGGCTCATGGTCCCGTCAAAGCGGCGGAACCGAAGATCGTATTCCTCGACGCTGAAGAAATTTGCGTAGGGAAAATGGCGTATCTGCACATCAACATCGCCTGCCGCCATCGTCCGGCGTACGGTGGCAGGCGCGGGCAAAGCTGCCCTGACACGCGACGCCCCACGCACCATCATGGCGCCGCGCCGCCGCGCAACGGTGGCGGCATCTGTCCGGCCAAAATGCGCCATCATATCCGTGGCCATTGCAACAACGGTCTCGCCCCAGACCTCAGCCCAATCGGACAACACCCACGGCCGACCCGGCGCCCAGACGCTAGTGTCGGGGAAGTAAGCGATTGCCGATTCGGCACCTGCGCCGGTGGTCACCATCAGGTGCCGCTGTTCCGCCTGATAGCTGCCTGTATAGAAATCCAACCGCGCCAGATCGGCATCGGTCAAGCCGCGCACCAGAACCCCTTTTGCAAGTGCCTCAGGCCGGGCCTCGATCATCGGAAACGCCTGGTCATGGACCCAAGACACTGCATATCCCGGCAAATCTGCGGCTGCGCTGTCCGCTTTTCGCGCGAGGATCACCTGCAGCAGCGGCGGATGGCACAGCGTTCCAAAGAAGAAAAGACTTGCCAAGTTGTTAGTCCCAGCGCTTGCGGGCCCATTCAGTCACGGCCCCGCCGATCAAGCCGCCCACCAAAAATGTGCCCAGAACCGCCGGATCCAACAGCAAACGACCATAATCCAGCATGATCCCGAAGGCGGCTGTCACCGCTTCCATCGGCCCGTCATACCGCAATTGCATCGACCGGGTGATCATCTCGCTGATGGAAAACACCAGAAGCGCCCAGATCACGATCGTAATCGCCGTGCGCACACCCGACCCCATCGCATCGCGGTACCCATGCCCGGCCAACCGCCCCATCAGGAACCAACCGTTGAGCAAACCGATCGCAGCGCTGACTTCGAAGAAATAGCCAAGCTGAATGCCCTCTGGCAGCACCGGCTTGACCGCAGTCGCAGCGATTGCTCCGAAAAACGCAAAACAAATGGCGGCAACGATCTTAGCGGCTGTGGGCATGAAGCTCTACCTTGGGCGGGTCACTGTGATTTGCACTACATCGCAGTTTCCGCCGTGAAACGCCCCCGCGCAAGAGGTAAGGTAGAAATTCCACATCCGCCGGAACCGGTCATCAAATCCCATATGGGCCACTTCATCCCAGCGACGGTTGAAGGTGTCATGCCAGCGACGCAGGGTCTGGCTGTAACTTTGGCCAAATTCGATAGAGTTGCGAATGGTCAGACCCGCCCGCTTCACCTCATCCCGCAATGCCATGGGCGACGGCAACATACCCCCCGGAAAGATATATTTCTGAATGAAATCAACGCCGCGTTGGTAAACTTCCCACCGCTTGTCCTGCACTGTGATGATCTGCAATGTCGCGTGGCGCCCCGGTTTCAGCCGGTCGCGCAGGGTGTCGAAATAGACAGGCCAATAGCGCTGACCAACGGCTTCGAACATCTCAATGCTGGCAATGCCGTCGTAAGACCCGCGCTCATCGCGGTAATCCTGCATCTTGATTTCTACCCGGTCCGACAGCCCCGCCTTGGCAATCCGCGCCACCGCATAGTCATGTTGGGCCTGGCTGATGGTCAATCCGGTGACCTTCAGGCCGCGTTCCTTGGCTGCATATTCGGCAAACCCGCCCCAACCGCAGCCAATTTCCAGCACATGATCGCCGGGCATTGCCCCCATCTCGTCGACCATGCTGGCGTATTTCAGCATCTGCGCGTCTTCCAGGCTTTCCTCGCCAGTGACAAACTTTGCCGAAGAATAGGTCATCGTCTGGTCCAGCCAGAGCCCGTAAAAGTCATTCCCCAGATCGTAGTGATGCGCGATATTCTTGCGCGCCTGGGCCCGTGAATTGCCGCGCAGCCAATGGCGCGCTTTTTCATAGTTCCGCACGAGGGCCATGCCGGGATAGCCGTCATAGACATGGTTGTTATCGGTATGGATCAAATCCATGAAAGCCTGCAGATCCGGTGTGCTCCACCAGCCCTCCAGATAGGCATCGCAAAAACCGAGATCGCCTTCGCGGATAAGCCGGCCGAAGGTGTCGGAATTGTGCACCACCAATTCGGCGACCGGGCCGGGCTTGCTGCCTTCGGCGCGGAACACCCGGCCATCGGGCAGCACGAAATCGAGCCGCCCGTGTTCCAGTTTTTTCACCACGTCATAAGCAAGACTAAAGTAGCGCGGCAGACCAGTCTGGCCTTTGGTTGTCATCAGAAACGTCATGTGTTCCCCGGTGTTTCGTGTATTTTTTTGTGGCCGCCTGCCGCGTCAGACAATTGGCCAAGACTATCACCGCACCCTAGCATCACCCTGTCTCATTGCGATGTAACAATTCGTTGGGCATAGGCTGCCAAAGCGCGATCTCGGCCTTCAGATAGCGCAACTACCGGGTTTGGATAGGCGTCCCCGGCGCCGATATGCCAAGATTTCGGCACTGCAGCAAAAAAACCAAGCGCGTCTCTGTGAGGCTTGGCATCTCCTTCAGCAATAAAACGTCGCCGATAAGCGCCCGAGACGTCAAACTTTTCCGCCTGCGTGGCCGGGTTGAAGATGCGGAAATAGGGTGACGCATCCGGCCCCGATCCCGCCGCCCATTGCCAGCCCATCGCATTGGCGGCCGGGTCCCAGTCGGTCAGGCAGTCGTCAAACCACGCCATCCCCACCCGCCAATCGGTCATCAGATGCTTGGTCAGGTAACTGGCCACAATCATCCGGCCCCGGTTGTGCATGGTGCCCGTCACATACATCTCGCGCATGGCAGCATCGACAAATGGCTCCCCCGTCATGCCGCGCCGCCATCGTTCCGCATCCGGGTTATCACCGCGCCATGGAAAGCTATCCCATTCCGGCCGCCAATTCGATGTCGTGATATGCGGTGTGTGATGCAGCAGATGATAGGCGAACTCGCGCCAGACCAATTCCTTGAGATAGGTCTCCGCCCCGGCACTTCCGCCCAACCACACCCGCATCGCCGCATGCCAAACATGGCGCGGGCCAATTTCGCCCAGCGCCAGATTCTGCGATAGCCCCGATGTGCCAACCCGGTCGGGTAAATTGCGCGCGTCCGAATACTGGTCAATCGGCCCCTCCAGAAATGCCTCCAGCTTGGCCTGCGCCGCGTCCTCACCAACAGTTTGAAACGGCAAAACCACCGCTGCGCCGCGCCGCATTGCCCGGCCCAACTGCCAATCGGCCAACACATCGGACGCAGGCCAAACCAAAGGCGGGCGCAAAACTTTTGGCGCGGGTGCCGCCGCCCCCACCTCCTTGTCCTTCACGCTGCGCCAAAACGGGGTGTAAACCCGGTAAAAGCCGCCCTGCCCGGTTTCAACTGTCCAAGGCTCATGCAGCAGATGGCCCGGAAAACTTTCCGCAGCGATGCTCTTCGCTTTGAGCGCAACCTTAACGCCTGTATCTCTTACTTTGGAGGCCGGATCATAGAGCCGCGACCACATTACCCCCTGCGCCCCAGTTTCAGAAATCAATGAGTCCAGCACTGCGATCGCCGCCCCGCGCCGAAAAATCAAGCGCCCACCCAAGCCCTCAAGCCGCCCCGAAAACTGCGCCAAAGATAGCCCCAGCCGCCATTTTGCTGCCGCCCCCAGCGCTTCGGTTTCGGGGTCAAGAATGAACACCGGGATCAAAGGCCGCCCGGTCGCGACCGCGGCCGTCAGCATCGGATGGTCCCCCAGCCGCAAATCGCGCCTAAACCACAAGATCAGCGGGGCAGTCGTCGTCGGCATCGCTCTTTCCTTTCGCCCAGGCGTCCGGGCCCTGGATTTATCGGTCAACTAACCCGCAATCGCGCAAGTCAACCTACCCGCTTTCATTTTGGTCGGAAA
>JANNSG010000007.1:0-32146 GCA_031402355.1 Pseudorhodobacter sp.
TTCCGCCCGGTTCGATTGCACCTGATCCAGCTCCATCTTGCCGATCTGCCCGCGCACAATCCCCGCCACCGTCGTCGCAATCGCCGCATCCACATCGCGGATCCGGTACACCGTCTTTTCCGGCTCGGTGATGCGGTAAAACACCGACGTCTCCACCTTCACCAGCACGTTGTCGGTGGTAATCGCGTCCTGCTGCGCCGTCGGCAACTGCCGTTCCAGCACCGAAACCTTATGCGCAATCCGGTCGAGGAAAGGCACCACAAAGTTGATCCCCGGCCCAAGAACCGACCGCAACCGCCCAAACCGCTCCACCACATGCTTTTCCGATTGCGGCACAATCCGCACCCCCAGAAAAATACAAATGATAATAAACGCCGCAATCGCCAGAAAAACAGCATTCCCGCCCAATAAATCCTGCATCGCAATTCCCCTAAAAATGAACCCGCACCAGATGTGCCCCTAACCCCGTGCCAAATCAACCCCGCACGCCCCGTTAACCCCCGCCTTACCCCCAGCGCGCCTACTCGCCCGACCCAGCGAAAGCGCCACCATGCCCCAAATCCCCACCATCCAGATCGACGCCGAAGCCCTCCCCCGCGACCGCACCCACCTTGATGATACCGCCCTCACAGAACTCCGCCTCTCCATCGCCACCCACGGCCTGCGCACCCCCATCGAGGTTTTCCCCACCGACCAAGGCTACGCCCTCATCTCCGGCTTCCGCCGCCTCGCAGCCTACCGTGCGTTGCACAGCCTCACCCAAAACCCCGCCTACGCCAGCATTCCCGCCACCATCCTGCACCCCAAATCCATCGCAGAAGCCCTCACCCTGATGGTCGAAGAAAACGATATCCGCGCCGACCTCTCGCCATGGGAAAAAGGCCGCATCGCCGTCGCCGCCCGCAACCACGGCCATTTCGACACCATCGACGCCGCCGTAGCATGCCTTTACCCCAACGCCACCAAAATGCGCCGCTCCCGCCTGCGCGCACTGGCCCTTGTGGTCGATGAACTCGACGACCACCTCGCCGCCCCAGAAACCCTAAGCCTGCGCCAATCCCTTCGCCTCGCCGCCGCCCTGCGCGCAGGCTTCACCGATCTGATCCGAACCGCGCTAGACCAATCCCACACCAAAACGCCTGAGGGCCACTGGACCCTCCTCCTCCCCATCCTGGACGAGGCCGAACAATCCCTGAAAGACCCCACCCCCTACCGCCCCGGCTGCCCCCGCCGCATCCTCACCCCCCGCCGAGGCCTAACCGTGCGCCGCGAACTGGCACCCGAAGGCTGGGTGCTAAGGTTCACCGGACCAGAGGCGACGGGCATGCTGATGGAGACAGTGATGGACGAGGTGGAACGGTTGGTGGGGCGGGGGTGAGGGGGGCAAATTCCTTAAATATCTGATTATGTTCAATATGCAGAATACGCACAACACAGTTTACTTAAGTTACACGACCAATGTAAGCTAAGGAAAAAATGCGGACGGAGCCAAGATGTCAACGGGTTTTTACTTTCACAGCATTCGAATTGAGAACTTTCGTCTATTTCGTGATTTGGAAGTTTCAGACCTCAAGCGAATTAACATAATTGGTGGTTTCAATGGAGCAGGGAAATCTGCCCTTCTTGAAACACTTTTCTTTCTTGTTGACCTTCGAAATCCAATTTGTTTAGTGAGGCCTTTTTCTTGGAGGCAGACTCCATTAATGGGCGACGAGGGATTGGGAATGTTTTTTCAAGATTTGGCACAGCCTGCAAAAATTTCCTATGGAACCCCAAATGGGAAAAGAGAAATTATTATTGAAAAGGCAACTTTGCCACCTGCTGCAGTTTCCGCTCTTTCTGCTACTCTAATTTCGGGACCCATGGTTGGCGGATCAAGCGTTTTCGCTGGAAATGGACTCCGAATTAAATCTGGAACCGGGCCTCACGCGTTTGAATCATACTTGGCTCCACACGGTGATGGATTTGCCGGTACAATAACGAAGCTTGGGAGTCAGGAGTTACCTACCTGTCAACTTCTCTCGTCGAATTTGCGTGTATCTGCTGTTGAAATGGCAGAGTGGTGGAGCGATTGCATAAAACAGAACAAGCGCGATGCAGTTCTTTCTTATCTAAAAATCCTTGATCCCTCTGTTAACAATCTAACCATTTTATACAATGGTCCTAATCCCACGATTTATGCCGAACGACATAGCGGCATGATTCCGATAGATTTGTTGGGTGACGGATTTAGAAACCTTCTAACAACTATACTTAGCATTTTCAGGCTCAGAAATGGAATAGTATTGTTAGATGAAGTTGATACAGCACTTCACTATACCATTACCGACAAATACTGGGAAATCGTCGCGCGCGCTGCGAATGAAGCAGACTGCCAAATATTTGCTACGTCGCACTCAAGAGAAGCCATACTCAGCGCAGCGACCGGCATAGAACGCGCGGGCAGAAAGGCAGATTTTCGTTATCTTAGGTTGGAAAAAGCTGACTCGATTCACAGCGCGGTTCTTTATAGTCACGAAGATATTTCTATCGCTTCCCAGCACGGGTTTGAATTCAGATAATGGCTTATAAATACATCACATTGCCCAACATAAGCCCACATTCATTCAGTCGTGAGGTGCTTTTTGTCACAGAAGGGCAAGACGACGCTCTGTTTTTAGAGGCACTCCTCGAAGCTAGAAAAGAAGATGTTGGACGGATTGAAGTCCGCTACACTGATGGCATCGGTGGTATCAGTGGCTTTCTTTCGGGGATTGCAAAAAGCCCCGCATTCACTCAGCACCGACTACGTGCGATTTGCGTAATTGTTGATGCCGATGACAGTTTTCAAGAGACTGAAAAGCGATTTCAAAAAGAATTGCATACTGCAAATTTACCCAGCCCCAATGCGGGAGCAGTCGTCGCACGGGATCGCCATTGGATAGGATTGTATATTTTTCCGCGAACCGGCTCGATTGGAATGCTGGAAGATCTAGTCTTGGATTCTATTCGAACAGACCCAAGGGCGGAGTTAGCAAACAACGTTTTACAGAAAAGAATTGAAGAAGGCATACCACTTGATTTGGTTAGCAAACGCGCAGTTCAGATTTTCTTGGCAATCAGCGAAGGGCAAATCTGTCGCGGATTGGGGCGAGGAATTAGGAATGGCACCATTCCGTTTGATCACAATACCTTTGAAGAATTGAATACATTTTTGGATGACTTTTTGGCCTACAGATAATCCAGAGAGCCATAGGGTCGGTGAAACTCACGCTGTATTAATCAATTTTCATGTGTCTATTCGGCACGATCATTCAATCCCAAGGTCTTTCCAAACCTTTGCCGCCGGAATCCCAAGCCCCGCATCCAACTCCGCCGTGCCCGCCGCAATCTCATCCGCCAGCCAAGCATCATAGCCAGCCTCCGGCACCATCGTCTCCGGTTCCGGCAAAATCCACTTGTCGCGGTCTGATCTGGTCACAGGTGCGTTCATTCCCGAAACCTACCACCAACCCCACACAAAATCCAGTAGGTCGGGGTTCGCCCCGACTCTGCCCTTACCCCAACTGCGATCCCACCAAAATCCGGTAGTGTGCGAATTCATCGCGCACCATCCTCACCTCATCGCCTCCACATAAGCCTTCAACACCGCCTGCATCCGCGTCAGATGCCCTTTGCCACCGGTGATCTGCACAAAATAATCAAACACCTCCGGGTCCAGCTTCAGATGCACTGACTTCGGCTTGCGCGGGGCCACCAAAACCGCCTTAGCCCAAAACTCCGGCCCAAGGTCTTCGCCCTCTGGCGCACCCGTATTGTGATACAACTCCCCCGCGTCCCGCATCCGGCGGATGTCCTCAAGCGAGGCGCGTTTGATATTTGCTTCGGTCACGTCGTCCGCCTTTCCTGGCTGAAATCAGCCGCACTTTGTCACCCCGCTTGGTAAACACCACAACAAACAATTCACCCCGAACCAAGCCAATCGCAGTGAACCGATCTTCGCCATACACACCCCGTTCATCCGGCGCGATCAGCAATGGCCCCTTAAACACCCCCGCCGCATAGACCAGATCAACCTGATGCTTCGCAATCCCGCGCTGGCGTTTATCTTCATCCCACTCAAACTTTACCGCTCTATCTCTCAGCGTATAACTACACCTTTAGTGTACACCATTCAACCCCAACCTTACGCGCCGCACTCGTGCTACCTATCCCTCATTCAAGTTAAAATCCCCTTAACAAAACCCACACTCCCAAACCATATCAACACCTTAGCCCACCCTAACACGCGTGTTACCGCCCCTCGTCAACACACCCGTTCCCCGACCCCGCAAAATCCCCTACACTCCCAAAAATCATGCCCACCCTCTGCCGCGACTGCCTTTCCATATCCGAACTCACCCCCCACAGGTGCCCAACCTGCCGGGGCCCGCGATTGATTTCCCACCCCGAACTCACAGGGCTTTCCATCGCCCACATGGATTGCGACGCCTTCTATGCGAGCGTCGAGAAACGCGACAACCCGTCCCTTCGCGATCACCCAGTCATCGTCGGCGGCGGCACCCGGGGGGTCGTTTCCACCTGCTGCTACATCGCCCGCATTTCCGGCGTCCGCTCTGCCATGCCGATGTTTCAGGCCCTGAAACTCTGCCCGCAAGCGGTGGTCGTGAAACCCCGCTTCCCCGCCTATGTGGAGGCTTCCCGCGCGATCCGGGCGATGATGGAACGGCTGACCCCTGCCATCGAACCCCTCAGTCTGGACGAAGCTTTCCTAGACCTCACCGGAACCGAACGTCTGCACGGCGCGGCCCCAGCGGTTCTTTTGGCCCGCCTTGTCCATGATATGGAGACCGAACTTGGCTTGACCGGGTCGGTGGGCCTGTCCCACAACAAGTTCCTCGCCAAGATCGCGTCGGACCTTGATAAGCCGCGCGGGTTTTCAATCATTGGCCGGGCGGAAACCGAAAGTTTCCTGCAGCCAAAACCTGTTCGCATCATCTGGGGCGTCGGCACGGCCACGCAGGCATCTTTGGATAAGGTCGGCATCCGCACGATTGCCGACCTTCTTCGATGGGACCGCGCCGATCTGACGGCCCGATTTGGCCATATGGGCGACAGGCTTTGGCATCTGGCGCGGGGCAAGGACACCCGCCGTGTGAACAGGAATGAGGCCCTGAAATCAGTGTCAAAGGAAACCACCTTCGACACCGATACCGGTGACCCCGATCTGCTGGATGGCCATATATGGCGGCTGGCCGAACAAGTGGCCGACCGCGCGAAAGCCAAGGATCTGTCTGGCCGCACCGTCACCCTGAAACTGAAACGCGCTGATTTTACCTTGATCAGCCGCCGTCACAGCCTTGACGGCCCGACCCAAACCGCAGACCGGATTTACCGCGAAGCGCGCAATTTGATGGACATGGCCAATGATCCCGGCCCGTTCCGGCTGATCGGCGTCGGTATATCCGACCTCGCGCCAGCAGACGAGGCCGATCTGACCGCCGATCTGCTTGATCCCGATGCCCCCAAACGAAGCGCCGCTGAACGCGCGACCGACAAGATACGCGCCCGTTTCGGCAAGGATGCAATCATCAAGGGCCGCGCCCTGCGATAACCGACTCTCGACAGATCTTTGCCCAGCGCATACGCTGCCGCGACCCAACCGAAAGCCGCCGCATGGACGCCAAGCGCCGCCTCACCGCCATCCTTGCCGCTGATGTCGCCGGTTACAGCCGTCTGATGGGCGTCAGCGAAACCGCCACGCTTTCCACCCTGAAATCCCATCGACAAGACCTGATCGACGCCAAGATCACCGAACACCAGGGTCGCATCGTCAAACTGACCGGCGACGGGATGCTGGTTGAATTTTCATCAGTGGTGAACGCCCTTGCCTGCGCTGTCGATATTCAACGCGGAATGGCCACGCGCAACACCGATGTCCCCGCCGACCGCCGGATCGAGTTCCGCATTGGCTTGCATCTGGGCGATATTCTTGCCGAAGATGGCGATATCTTTGGCGACGGCGTCAATGTGGCGGCGCGGATAGAAAGCATCGCACAACCCGGTGGCATCAGCCTGTCGGCCTCGGCGCGCGACCATGTCGGCAACCGGCTGGACCTGACTTATGTTGACCGTGGCGAACAGAGCCTGAAAAACATCGACCGTCCCATCCGGGTCTATGACGTGGCGCTTGCCAAACCCGCGCCCGCGCCCGAGGCCAAAGACCGACGCACCGTCGCCGTCCTGCCCTTCGCCAACATGTCGGGCGATCCCGAGCAAGAGTATTTCAGCGATGGCATCACTGAAGACATCATCACCAACCTGTCGAAAATCTCGGCCCTCGGCGTCATGGCCCGCAACACCTCGTTCCAGTTTAAGGGTCGCGCGGTGGATGTGCCGCAGATCGCGCGGCAGTTGAAGGTCAGCCATGTGTTGGAAGGCAGCGTCCGAAAGGCGGGCGGGCGGGTGCGGATCACGGCGCAGCTGATCGACGGGGCCACGGGCGAACACCTATGGGCTGAACGCTATGACCGCGACCTGTCTGATATCTTCGCCGTGCAGGACGAGATTTCCGAAACCATCGTGGCAGTGCTGAAACTGAAACTGCTGCCCGAGGAAAAGGCCATCATCGAGGCCCGCTCCACCACCAACCCGCAGACCTACAAGCTGTACCTGATGGCCCGGCACTATTCGGTCATGGGATCGCAGCGCCACCGCCCGATCATCGTGCGCATCTGCCGCCGCGCGGTGGAACTGGACCCCGGCTATGCCCCGGCCTGGGCGCTGATGTCGATTGGGTTGTCGTTTGAGCGCATGGTGGACAGAACGCCGGTTGAAGGCCCGGTGGAGACGGCAACGCGCGCTATTGCTCTGGACCCGAATCTTGCCGATGCCCATGCCGCCCTTGGGCGCGCGCTGGCCGGCGACGGGCGCTATGACGAGGCCATGGTGGCCTTAACCCGGGCCTTGCAGCTTGACCCTGACTCCTACGAGGCGCACGCCGCCGCCGCGCGCTGTGCCATCGCGCAGGGTCGGAACCGCGAGTCGCTGATCCATCTGGAAAAGGCGGCGACAGTACAGCCCACTGATTACTGGGCGCTCGGCATGTCGATCTTCGGGTATAACCACCTCGGCGATGCAGAGGGCATGCAGTCAGCCGCGCGCCGTACGCTGGACCGCGTGGCGGTCGTGATCGCTGCCGAACCTGACCACGGCAACGCGCTCAGCTTTGGCATCATCGCTCTGGTGTACCTGGGCGAGACCGCGCGCGCCGAGGAGTGGATCGAACGCGCCCTGGTGATGGACCCGGAAAACGGCAACATGCTCTACAACATCGCTTGCGCGCTGACCTTTGCGGGTCAGCACGACCGGGCTATCGACATGCTGGAACAGGAATTTCCGCTGTTGCAACCCGAAGGCCTGCGCTGGTTCAAGCTCGACCCCGACCTTGACCCGCTGCGCGACCATCCCCGGTTCAAGGCGCTGATCGCCGAAACGGAGGCAAGGCTGGGCTTGGCCACTTAGTCTATGAACGCCCGCACGGCGGCGTTGTAACCATCCGGGTCTTGCAGCATCGCGAAATGGCTGACATCGGGCAGGATCACCAGTTTTGCCCCCGGGATCAGGCCGGCCATCTTGTCGGTGTGGGCGCGCAGGATCGCTTCGTCATAGTCGCCTGCGACAATCGCTGTCGGCACGGTGATTGCGGCCACCTGCGCATCCGTCCAGTTGGGCTGGGTCGCCCACATTTCCGATATCTGCGCGACAAAGGGATCAAACTCGGTCGGGGTTGGCGACATTTTCGCATAATCCCCGGCCATCTGGCCGATATATGCGCCAAACACCTCATCCGTCGCAACGGATGGATCGACGCCATCCGTAGTGATGTTGGCCGCTTGCGCAAACAGCTGGTCCAGCCTTTCAGAGTGCTGCATCGCGATATCTAGCCCGATGATGCCGCCATCCGACCAACCGACCAGATCAACTTTGTCGATCTTCAGATGATCCAGCAGGGCAACAAAATCAGATGCCATCAGATCGTAACCGAAGGGGTCTGCGGTGCGGCTGGACCGGCCATGGCCTCGGCTGTCGGCCACGATGACCAGATGATCCTTCATCAGATCAGCAACTTGCGCGGCCCAGATATCTGCATGCCCAAGTCCGCCATGGATCAAAAGTACAGGATTGCCAGCGCCGTAGGTGGCATAATACATCTGGATGCCGTTCACCGGTGCCATGCCGCTGGACGCGGCCGTCGGCATCGCAGGGGCAACAGGAACTGTCATCCATTGATCTTCGGCAAAGGCTGGTGCCGCAAGAAGTACCGAGCCGGCAAGCAAAAACGCACGCATGGTTCTCTCCCATTGAAAAGCTGATCTGATCGGGCGAAGGCTAGGTCACGAAGAAGTTTGCGTCAATCGCCGGGATCCCTTGGCGCATCAATATATGCGATCACTCTGCGGCCAACCCCAGCTTGGCCGCGCGTCCGATCTGAGTCAGTTCCGCCACCACACCGGCCATCAAGTCCCGAAAGCTGTTAAAATTCGGGCCAGGCCGCACCCGCGCCTCATCCAGGTAAAGCGCGCGATCAATCTCGATCTGCACCACATGCTGATGCTGCAGCGGGCGACCGTAAGCCTTGGTGATATGGGCCCCTGCAAACGGCGCATTGCGCACCACCCGCAGGCCGGCAGACTCAAATGCGGCCTCCACCCGGTCCATGACATCACGACCGGCGGCTGCCCCAAACCGATCGCCAAGCACCACTTCCGGTCTGGCCTGGCCCGGGCGCGCGTGCGTCTCGATCGCTTCATGCGGCATCGAATGGCAATCGATCAGAATCGCTTCACCAAAGCTGTCATGGCTTTCGTCCAGCAACCGGCGCAGCGCGGCATGATAGGGATGCCAAAACCGTGCAATGCGGGCCTGCGCCTCGTGCATCGGGATCTTGCCGTTGTAAATGGCCCGCCCGTTGGCAACAACCCGCGGGATCACGCCCAGACCCGAGCTGACACGCGGATTGTGCATGCCCCGCGCTACACCTTGAATCACCCCGGGATCAATCTCATCAATGGCGCGGTTCAGATCAATAAACGCGCGAGGGGCCTCGGCCATGAGGACAGGCGCACCAAAACTGGTCGCTTTTTCAATCAACAGATCGACATAGGCATCTTCCGAGGACCGGATTGACAGACCATCAAGAACTGTCTGACCAAGAAAGGCCGGGGAATAGTTGCGCCCCGAATGGGGTGACGAAAAAATGACCGAGGTATCCCGCTGCACGGGCAAAACGATGCTGTAGCTGTCATCGGTCATGAACGGGTCCTCATTTGGACCTGTATAGCGGGTAATTTTGATTTGCCAAAACCCCTTGAACAGACAAGCGACTCCTTTTATAGACCGCTCATCCGACGCGGTTCCGCCCGCGTCCATTTTTTTTGGGCAAGGCGGTATCAAAGGTATGTGGGCGGTTAGCTCAGCGGTAGAGCACTACGTTGACATCGTAGTGGCCACTGGTTCGATCCCAGTACCGCCCACCATTTGCAGCGTCGCTGCGTAAACCCGCAGCTTTTGCTGCATTCATCGTCGCGCAAGCGGCAAAATTCACCGCCCCGCACTTGGGGCATAACAGTTTCAAGGCGCAAGGCACTGCTTGCTGACGCCGCGAACAGGAGAAGGCCGATGAAGGTCAAGAACTCGCTCCGCTCGCTGAAGTCGCGTCACCGCGATTGTCAGGTCGTGCGCCGCAAAGGCCGTGTCTATGTGATCAACAAGACACAGAAACGCTTCAAGGCCCGTCAGGGCTGAACTGATCTGGCCTGGGATTCGGGCCAGAGATTGATGAACAGGCCGCCTTGGGGAAACCTTAGGGCGGTTTTTTCATTTGGTCAGTCTATCTGCCCTGTAGACTTCGCAAAGATGGGATCATAGGAATCGTCAAGCCTTAGCCGAGGAAGTCATGCGCCTGTTTTATTCCCCAACGTCGCCCTATGTTCGCAAATGTATGGTTTTGCTGCACGAATCCGGGATGCTTGACCGCGTCGCGCTGATTGCGGCGACGGGCACACCGGTTGATACCGGGTCAATGCCGCTGGCACAGAACCCGCTGGGCAAAATTCCCGCGCTGGAACGCGACGATGGCCCGGCGCTCTATGACAGCCGGGTCATCTGTCGCTATCTAGACCGGCTATCGGGCAAGGCGCTATATCCGGCAGAGCCCGCCCTTTGGGATACACTGACAATTGAGGCCACGGGCGACGGTATCACGGATGCCGCCATATTGATGGTCTATGAAGTGCGCGTGCGGCCCGAAGACACGCGATACACACCCTGGGTAGAAGGCCAGTGGGCCAAGATCGACCGTGCGTTGGATGCCCTTGAAAGCCGCTGGATCAGCCATCTGTCGGGCCCTTTGGATATGGGACAAATATCCATCGCCTGCGCGCTTGGCTATCTGGATTTCCGGCATTCCGCGCGGGGCTGGCGGCAAGGGCGACAAGCCTTGGCCCAATGGTACGATCGCTTTGCCCAGCGCCCGTCAATGCAGGCGACAAACCCGCCCGCATGAAGCGCGCCATCACATCGCCGCTCATCGCCCATTACCGGTGTCATCGTTGATTAGGCGACGACACCCCGCCGGTCAGGATCGCCAGATCCTACCTCAAAAGCTGAAACTGACCCCGACATTCAGCGCGTTGGTTACGATGTTGGTGGTCAGCGTGCCGCCCGCATCAACCTTGGCTTTGTTGCGTGAATAGCTGCCCTTGTATTCGGCAAACAGCGACCATTTGTCATTGATCTCATAGCTGGCACCGAAAACCAGAATCGCTGCTGGTCCAGTCAATTGATACTCGAAAGTCCTTGATTCACCCACGCGTTGGATTTCGACATGTGGCACCGCAATGCCAAGTCCACCGCCAACATAGGGGGTAATCCGCCCCGCATTAGGAAAGCGACGAAAGACGTTGGCCGTGATCAAGTTCAGACCATCGGTAAATTCAAGCGTGTCATAGCCAAGTGCTGCCTTGTTTTCCGCATAGACCTTGGCGTGGTTTACTTCAACGCCGAATCCCCATTTATCAGACTTCCACCAGGTTGCCCGCAGACCATAATAGGGGGGGCTTTCAAACGACTTGCCCAGCCAGCGGACCCGCCCGGTTCCAAGAACCGAGTCAGTGATCGTGCTATGGGGTGAGGACTGCGAGCCCGTATAGAAAGAAAGTTCAACTTCGGCCTGCGCCTGTCCGGTCGATCCAAGAGACGACATCAGCAAAACCGCCGCCCCCAGCGTTGCCCGTGCCAAAAAACTGCGCATGCCCGTGATCATCTCGACTATTCCTGTGCCAACTCGGTTGTGTGTAAGGCAAGATCGCAGAACTTGCGGGCAATCGCCAGACGAAGCTTGCAATTTGTGATCAACACTTGCTGTCCAGCACAGGTTTGTTGCTGTTGCATCACTCAACCGGCCTAATGAGACCACCTGCGCCTGTTTGTCCGCTGGACGTCCGGCCTGTGCTTGGCTAAACACCGATCCCAAGAGCCAAGGGAAACTGCGGCCGCATCATTGTTTGGCCGCAGCACAGTGCTGGCCAGAAGAGGGAGAAGTTGCCGTGTCCCATGCAGACGATCACGCAGGCACCCGCCGGGATTTCTTGTACTATGCCACCGCCGGGGCCGGCGCGGTTGCCACCGGCGCCGCCGTCTGGCCGCTGGTCAATCAGATGAACCCGTCTGCCGATGTGCAGGCCTTGTCGTCGATTTTTGTCGATGTGTCAGCGGTCGAGGTCGGCACGCAGCTGACGGTGAAATGGCTGGGCAAGCCGGTATTCATCCGGCGTCGCAACGAAGACGAGATCGCAGCAGCCCGCGCCGTGGCGCTGGCTGATCTTGCGGATCCGCTGGCCGAGAACTCTAACATCCAGGCCGAAGCCGACGCAACGGACGAAAACCGCACCCTCGATGAAGCTGGCGAATGGCTGGTGATGATGGGGGTCTGCACCCATCTTGGTTGCGTGCCGATCGGCGACGGCGCGGGTGAATTCGGTGGCTGGTTCTGCCCTTGCCACGGGTCGCATTATGATACCGCAGGCCGCATCCGCAA
Source organism: Pseudorhodobacter sp. (assembly GCA_031402355.1). Classification (GTDB taxonomy): domain Bacteria; phylum Pseudomonadota; class Alphaproteobacteria; order Rhodobacterales; family Rhodobacteraceae; genus JACMNW01. The sequence continues at coordinate 12,080 of JANNSG010000007.1, forward strand.
AGGCCCCGCACCGCGTAACCTGCCAGTACCATTGGCAAAGTTCGAAGACGAAACAACGATCAAGCTTGGGTAAGGACTGACATCATGGCCGGTATTCCGCATGACCACTACGAGCCCAAAACGGGCAACCAGAAGTGGCTTTACAGCCGCCTGCCGATTGTCGGCTTGCTTTACGACACCCTGATGATCCCGACACCGAAGAACCTGAACTGGATGTGGATCTGGGGCATTGTTCTGACCTTCTGTCTGGCGCTGCAGATCATCACTGGCATCGTGCTTGCCATGCATTACACGCCGCATGTGGACCGGGCTTTTGCAAGCGTCGAACATATCATGCGCGATGTGAACGGCGGCTACATGCTGCGCTATCTGCACGCGAATGGTGCCTCGTTGTTCTTTGTGGCGGTTTATCTGCACATTTTCCGTGGGCTGTTCTACGGGTCGTACAAGGCCCCGCGTGAAGTAACCTGGATCATCGGCATGTTGATCTACCTTGCCATGATGGCAACGGCCTTCATGGGTTACGTTCTACCCTGGGGCCAGATGTCGTTCTGGGGCGCCACCGTGATCACCGGTCTGTTCGGGGCCATTCCGGGCATCGGCGAGTCGCTGCAGACCTGGCTTTTGGGCGGCCCGGCAGTTGACAATGCTACGCTGAACCGCTTTTTCAGCTTGCACTACCTGCTGCCCTTTGTGATCGCAGGTCTGGTTGCGGTGCATATCTGGGCGTTCCACACCACCGGCAACAACAACCCGACCGGTGTCGAAGTGCGCCGGACGTCGAAAGAAGAGGCCGAGAGGGACACGTTGCCGTTCTGGCCCTATTTCGTGATGAAAGACCTGTTTGCGCTTTGTGCGATCCTGGTGGTTTTCTTCGCGATTGTCGGCTTCATGCCGAATTACCTGGGCCACCCCGACAACTATCTGGAAGCCAATCCGCTATCCACGCCAAAGCACATCGTGCCGGAGTGGTATTTCCTGCCATTCTACGCAATTCTGCGGGCATTCACGGCCGATGTCTGGGTAGTGCAGATCGCCAATTTCGTGTCTTTCGGCATCATCGACGCCAAGTTCTTTGGCGTGCTTGCGATGTTTGGCGCGATCGCCGTTATGGCCATCGTGCCATGGCTTGACACATCGTCGGTGCGGTCTGGCCGCTACCGCCCGATGTTCAAATGGTGGTTTGCCCTGCTGTGCATCGACTTTGTGGTGTTGATGTGGTGCGGCGCCATGCCCGCCGAAGAACCCTTCGCCACGATTTCGCTGATCGCGTCGGCCTACTGGTTCGGCTATTTCCTGATCATCCTGCCGCTTCTGGGCGTGATCGAAAAGCCGCTGCCGCAGCCTGCGACGATTGAGGATGATTTCAAAGCGCATTACGCCGCTGTGACCCCGGCAGAGTGAGAACAGACATGACCATGATGATCCGGAAAATCGTTCTGACTGCTGTGTCGGCATTGGCGCTCTGCTCAGGTGCAGGCCTGGCCGAAACCATGGAACACCATATCGAAGACTTGGCCTTTGCCCATGAAGGCCCCTTCGGCAAATTTGATGAAAACCAATTGCAGCGCGGCCTTCAGATATACACTGAGGTGTGTTCAGCCTGTCATGGCCTGCGCTATGTACCGATCAGATCGCTTGCCGATGAAGGCGGGCCGCATCTTCCCGAAGATCAGGTCCGCGCCTATGCAACGGCGTTTCCGATCAACGACGAAGACAGCAATCGGCAGCTTTACGATGTTGAAAAGGGCGAATTCCGCACTTTGGTCCCGACCGACAACTTTCCCGTCCACGCCCTTGCAGCGGCCCCTGATCTCAGCTTGATGGCCAAGTCGCGGGCGGCTTTTCATGGCCCTTACGGCAGTGGCATCAATCAGCTGTTCAAAGGCACCGGCGGGCCGGAATATATCAATGCGATCCTGACCGGTTATGAAGACCCCCCTGCTTGCGCACCCGAAGACACAGTCGGCTATTACAACGTGAATTTCGCCAATGGTGGCGTGCCGGATGAATGCAAGGACGAGGAAGGCCATTCCACTGTGCCCGGCACCTGGATTGCAATGCCGCCGCCCTTGTCGGATGATCTGGTCACCTATGGCGATGGTCATGAGGCGACCCTGCATCACATGTCCGAAGACGTGTCATCCTTCCTGATGTGGACATCAGAGCCGAAGTTGATGGCACGCAAGGAAGCGGGTTTTGTTGCCGTGCTTTTCCTCGGCCTGTTGACGGTCTTGCTGTACCTTACCAACAAACGGATCTGGGCTGCCGCCAAAGGCAAGAAAAAACACGCCTGAGCCGACTTGAACCAGCCTACAAAACCCCGCTTCGGCGGGGTTTTTCATTGGTCTGTCAGGAACCCAGATAGGTTGCCAAAGCGGCGGGCGGATCGGCAAATACCTGTGCCGTAAGCCGCGGCTGATGGGCTTTGCCGTCTGCCACCAGCACGGTCTGATCGGCAAATCGTTTGGCATCTGCCGGGTCATGGGTGACCAGCAGCACCGTAGCCCCTGTGTCGGTTGCAACCTCTGTGACCAGATCCAGCATTTCTGCCTTCAGCGCAGGCCCAAGTGCGGCAAAGGGTTCGTCCAGCAAAAGCAGTGGCCTGGCCCGCAGCAAAGCCCGCGCCAAGGCGACCCGCCCTTGTTGCCCACCAGACAGATCGCCGGGTTTGCGCAGCCCCATGCCGGAAAGCCCGACACGCGACAACACATCCGCAATCTGCGCCCGGTGATCTGCTGTCAGGGCCAAGCGGGGCGAAAGCCCAAGGCCAAGGTTTTGCGTCACCGTCAGGTGGGGGAACAGATTTTGATCCTGAAACAGAATGCTCAGCGGTCTGTCACCCGGGGCCAGCGCAGCAATATCCTGCCCAGCCCAAGTGATCCGCCCCGCGGCAAGCTGAATGAAGCCCGCAATTGCCATCAGCAGGGTCGATTTGCCCGCTCCTGATGGCCCGATGATTGCCAGCCGCATTCCGGCGGCGACCGACCAGTTTGCATCAAGGGTAAAATCGCCCTTGGTGATACGCAGGTCTTCAAGCATCAGCATTCCAGCGCCCTCCCCAATCGAGAAGCCAAAAGACGGCGAAGCTTACGCTGATCAGAACCAAGGCAACCCCCGCCGCCGCCTCCATCCGGTACGCCCCCATCAGGCGTTGCACCAGTAGCGGCAAGGTGACACCGCGATCGCCTGCAAACAGGGCCACGACGCCCAGATCGCCGATCGACAACGCGGCAACCAGCCCCGTTGCAAAGCCCAAAGGCGCACGCAGCCGGGGCAGAATCAACCACCGCCACCGCGCAAAGCTGCTCAGGTTGATAGAAGTGGCCAGCCTGCCGAAATCAGCCTCGATCTTTCGCATGGTCGGCAGAATGATGCGCAGCACAAAGGGCAAGGCGAGGGTCGCATTGACCAGAGTTGTGACGGGAAGCGTCAGCCGTTCGACGGCAACCCAAGGGTGAAGGATCAAAAACAACCCCGTTCCCAGCACAAGGCCAGAGGCGGCAAGCGGCAGCATCCCTGCAAATTCCAACATCTTTGCAAACCGACCCTGCACGATGGCTGCGGCAAGCAAAATGGCCGCAATCGTGGTCAGAGCCGTGCAAACGCCTGCCACGATCAAAGACCGTGCAATGGCTGGCCAAACGGCGGCTGGCAGGTCAAATAGTGCCGGCAATCCACGCGCAGCCAACAGTGCCAAAGGTAGGATCAGGAAAAGGCTGGCCAGACCGATTGCAACACCATCCGATAGCCTGTGCCATCGGCCAAGCCCGCCCCAAGTGATGGCTGTCCGGTCCAGCCCAGCCCCAAAGCCCGGTGTTTGGACAAAACGCAGGCTAAGCAGCACAGCCGTGGCGCAAAGCGCGTATTGGGTGGCCGACAGCATTGCAGCACGGCCAAGATCAAAATCAAAGCGCAAAGCCTGATAGATGGCCAGTTCAACAGTTGTGGCGCGCGGCCCGCCACCCAGCGTCAGGGCCACCGCAAAACTGGACAAGCACAGGGTAAAGATCACCAGCGCGGCACCCGGCAGAACCTCGCGCAGCATCGGGCGTTCGAGATGGCGCAGGATGTCGGACGGGGCAAAACCCAATGACGAGCCAAGGCGAAACCGTTCCGCCGGGATCGCCTGCCAGCCTTGCAGGATCATCCGCACGGCCAAAGGCAGGTTGAAGAACACATGCGCCAAAACAACACCGTGAAAGCCATAGATGCTGACCGCTGGCAGGCCCAGCGTGACAAGGCCGGTGTTCAGCACCCCCTGCCGCCCGAATACGGCAAGCAGCCCAAGCACGGCCACAACCACGGGCACCAGAAACGGAGCCCCGAGAAGGGTGATCAGCACGGATCGTCCGGCGAATTGACGCCGGGCAAGGGCCCGGGCGACAGGCACCGCCAGCAGCACCGAAAGAAGTGCCGAAACGGCTGCCTGCGCCACAGTAAAGCGGATCGCGGCGGCATCTGCCGGGTCAAAACCGGCATCCCCGGCGCGCAACAGCACAGCGGCCAGCGTGCCGAGGCACATCACCAGCAGGGCTGCCGCAATGGCAACCCCGCTTGTTGTGATCGCGCCTATTTTGCCAGCGCTGTTTGCCATTCCTCTATCCCTTTGGCGCGCATTGCTTCGGCCTGATCCGCCGGGATCAGCAGGCTTTTTGCGGGCACGATCAGAGTTTTGAACCCATCGGGCAATCCTGCGCTAGGCGTTTTGGCCGGGTACATCCAGTTGGTTTCCGGGATCACGGCCTGAAACGCCTCTGACCCCATGAAAGCCAGAAACGCATCGGCAAGGGCAGGTTGATCGCTGGCCGCCAGCTTTCCAGCAACCTCGATCTGCAGGTAATGCCCTTCGTCAAACGCCGCTGCCGCCTTGCTGTCATCGCTTTCGGCGATCAGGTGATAGGCGGGCGAGGTGGTGTAGGACAAAACCATATCCGCCTCGCCTTCCAGAAACAGCCCGTAGGCCTCAGACCAGCCGGGGGTGACGGTTACGATGTTGTCGGCAAGGCCCGCCCAAATTTCATCCGACCGATCCCCATAAGCCGCCTTCACCCACATCAACAAACCAAGACCGGGGGTTGAGGCGCGGGGATCCTGGATCAGAATTTTGATGTCGGCCGCGGCCAGTGCCTCAAACGAAGCAGGCGGCGTGGCCAGCTTGGTCTTGTCATAAACAAAGGCGAAATAGCCCCAGTCAAACGGCAGGAACACCGGGTCGGCAAATGGCACCGGCAGGTCATTGGCAATGGTCTGGCCATGCGGCGCGAACAGACCCGATGCAGCGGCAGCAGCGGTCAGGTTGGTATCCAGCCCCAACACGACATCGGCCTCTGACGCCTCCCCTTCCAGCCTGATGCGCGCCAACAGCGCCGCGCCATCGCCTGCCGTGACAAAGCGCAAGTCACAGGCGCACGTTGCCTCAAACGCTTTTTCCACCGCCGGGCCGGGGCCCCATTCGGCCGCAAAACTGTCGTAGGTCAGTACATTCAGAACTGGGGTTTCCGCCGCAGCCAGGTTGGCCAAAGCTAGAAAACCCGCAGCAAATAGTGGTGATTTCATCTCACGCTCCATATTTGCGACGGGCGGAGACGGGATGGATCATTCCATACACCTTCCCTCCGCCGGTCTTAACCGGTTCAGGTTCGACGGGTCCGCTTGCGCATCTCAGCCACTGAAGGCACCCCGAGGTGATCGCGACCATAGGCATTTGGTGGACCTGCGCAAGAGGCAGATCACCGCAGTTTGAGGCGACCGTGATCAGGCTTTGCGCTAGCGTTTGGCAAAACCTCAGGGGATAGCACAATGCCAAGCAGACGCGCGTTTCTGGCGACCAGCCTTGCCGCAGGCGTTTTGCCTGTCACTGCAGCGGCCCAGCAAAGCCCTGAACTGCGCTTGCTGTGGGACGTCACAGGGGGTGCCTCGACCGAGGCCGAGGCCGCATTGGCCGCGATAGAGGCAGGCAAACGGCGCGATATGACGGCGGGGTTGATCCTGGCCCTGCGCTTTGTGCCGGAAAGGCAGGCGCAGATTACCCAGACCCTGCGCGACCTTACCGGTGAGACTGCGGCAAACGACTGGTTCGACTGGATGCTCTGGCAGGAAAAGCACCCGGAATTTGAACCGCATCCTTCATTCATAGACTTCATGCGCGATCTTTATCTGCGCATCGACCCCGAATTCGACCGGTTCCTGCGCCCCCAAGACCTGTCCCGCGCGCGCGCGAAAATCCGGGCGGAAGAGATTACATGGGGCGGCGTGGTGAAGGATGGCATCCCAGCGCTCGACAATCCGACGCTGATCCTAGCTAGCAAGGCCGGCTATCTGCGCGACGATGATCTGGTGTTTGGCGTGGCCATCAACGGTGATGTGCGCGCCTATCCTTTGCGGATTATGGGTTGGCATGAAATGTTCAACGAGGTGATCGGTGGGGTGCCCGTGGCGCTGGCCTATTGTACGCTGTGCGGATCCGGCATTTTGTATGAAACCAAGGTTCAGGGGCGGGCAAAACCCTTTGTGTTCGGATCGTCCGGGTTTCTCTACCGGTCCAACAAATTGATGTTTGATCGTGCCACGCTTAGCTTGTGGAACCAGTTTACCGGCAAACCGGTAACGGGAAAGCTGGCGGATAGTGGGATCGAACTGGTGCAGCGCCCGGTGGTGATTTCACGCTGGGATGATTGGCAAAATGCCAACCCCGAAACGCAGGTTCTGGCGCTGGAAACCGGTTTTCGGCGCGATTATGGATCTGGTGTGGTCTACCAAGATTATTTTGCTTCAAAGGATCTGATGTTTCCTGCGGTGTCAGATCAGACCCGGCAAAAGCAAAAGGCCTATGTGTTCGGCATTCGCCGTTTTGGCGCAGCAAAAGCATGGCCACTTGGCGCTTTTGCCAAAACCCCGGTGATCAATGACAGCGTCGCCGATTTTCCGGTGGTCGTGCTGGGCGACGCAGACAGCAGGTCCGCCCGCGCTTATGAACGCGGTGGCCTGACTTTTGCCCTGAAAGCAGGACAGTTGATCAGCAGTGACGGGGCCGTCTGGCAACGCGGCGAAGAGGCATTGCTGGCCGCCGATGGGCGCAGTTTGCCGCGCGTGGCGGGCCATGTGGCCTATTGGTTTGCGTGGAATGGTTATCTGGGTGACGGTGCCGAACTGTATCAAGACTAACCGTCCAAACCGGCTTTTGCAGATTTGGGTTTATTGCGGACGGGGCTTGGCTTAAGGCTTGGCCCAAGCAAAGGAACCACTTGCCATGAGCCTGAACACCTTCGGTCATCTGTTCCGCGTCACCACTTGGGGCGAAAGCCACGGTATTGCAATTGGCGCTACGGTCGATGGCTGCCCGCCCGGCGTGTCCCTGACCGAGGCCGATATTCAACCCTGGCTGGACCGCCGCAAGCCGGGGCAAAACAAATTCACCACCCAACGCAAGGAAGCGGATGAAGTGCGCATCCTGTCGGGCACCTATGGCGGCCGCACCACGGGCACGCCCATTCAGTTGATGATCGAGAATACCGATCAACGGTCAAAGGATTACAGCGATATTGCGCAGGCTTTTCGGCCAGGCCATGCCGACATCACGTATCATCAGAAATACGGTCTGCGCGATCCGCGCGGCGGTGGCAGGTCATCCGCGCGGGAAACGGCTTCGCGGGTGGCGGCGGGTGCGGTTGCACGCGCGGTTTTGGCGTCGCTTGCACCCCAGGTGCGTATTAACGGCTACTTGGTGCAGATGGGCCCACATGGCATTGATCGCACCCGGTTTGATGCGGCCCAGATCGACGCCAACCCGTTTTGGTGCCCGGATGCCAAAGCCGCCGCCGCTTGGGCCGCATATCTGGATGAATTGCGGCTGTCGCATAATTCGGTCGGTGCCGTGATCGAGGTGGTGGCGCAGGGCGTGCCACCCGGTCTCGGCGCGCCGATCTATGGCAAGCTGGACGCCGATCTTGCCGCGGCGATGATGTCCATCAACGCGGTCAAAGGCGTGGAAATTGGCGATGGCATGGCTGCGGCGGCGTTGACTGGCGTCGAAAACGCCGATGAAATTCGCATGGGCCCCGAAGGCCCGGAATACCAGTCTAACCACGCGGGCGGTATTCTGGGCGGCATTTCATCTGGCCAGGATGTAGTGGTGCGCTTTGCGGTGAAGCCGACCTCGTCGATCCTGACCGCACGGCGCACTGTCACGCAAAAAGGCGAAGACACGGATCTGATCACCAAAGGTCGCCATGACCCCTGCGTCGGGATCCGCGCAGTGCCAGTGGGCGAGGCGATGATGGCCTGCGTTATCCTTGATCATCTTCTGCTGGACCGTGGCCAGACCGGTGGTCTGCGCGGGTTGATTGGTTAAGCGCCGATTTCTTGGCATGAAATCGGTCTGGAATTTTTGAAAGTTCTGACCCGTACAAGTATTACGCCGGAACCTTTTTTTGCAGTATTCCCGCGCAGAGTTGCGCTAAATTCGCGCAACAAGGGCACCCTGCGCGGGAGAAAGCATTCTTCGGTCTGCGCCACTGTCGTAATTTGGTGCAGGTGAAAGCGGGGCGATCATCCAATATCTGACAGATATGTTTCCAGATGCGGGCCTTGGCCGACCGGTTGGCCACCCACAGCGCGGTGAGTATATCTCTTGGCTACACTGGTACGGATCAGCGATGGAACCCGTGCTGGTGTTTGATGCGCTGGGTCTGTCCCAACCACCCCTTGCCCGCACCTTTCGGGGGGTGGCGGAGGTGACAGCAAAGCTAGCTAAAGCGCTGAAAGACCGCCCCTACCTGTTGGGCGACAACTATTCGGCCGCCGATCTATTGGTGCATTCCCCCTACGCCTGGTTCCGCGATGCAACGCCGGGCGACCCCTCCATCAAGGATTGGGTGGCGCGTTGTATGGCGCGCCCATCGGTTGGGCGCACCAAAGCGTCGGATACTGCACTGATGGCTCAGCTGGCAGCGGCGGCCTGATCCAGCATCGCTTTCAGGTCGTCCTTGGACGAGTGGGTAAACGTCTGCGCGATGACTTTGTCGCCGCGCAGAAATACCAGCGATCCACGGCTGGTGATGCCATATTTTTCAGTCAGATCGGTGCGTTTGTAAGTATCCCAATCAACATCGACCACGGTAATGGTTTTGTCATAGGCCGGGTTCTCGTCGCGCAAGGCGCGAATGGTACGGCCCTGCGATTGGCAGCTGATACACCAGCTTGCGGTGAAATCCAGCACCACGGTCTTGCCGGCAGCCAACTCAGCGGCCACCAGTTCTGGCGAATAGATATTCACCTGGGCGGCAAAGGCCATCGGGGCGGCAAGCGATACGGCGGCGGTCAGCATCAAAAAGTCGCGGCGTTGCATGATATACCTCTTAGGTTAGATCGATACGGAAAAGTCTTGCAGCCAGTACGGCAGCACATTCAAAAGCCATGTCTCGACCGGCCGCAAAGCGCCGGTCAGCAGGATCACGCCAACGGCCACAAAGACGATACCCATGATCGGTTTGGCGCGTTCTGCGATTCTGCGCATCAGGGCGCGGCGACGTTGCAAGGCCGCGCGCGCGCCATAGCCAAGTGCCAAAATCACCGTAGACACCCCGCCGGCAAAGGCCAGCATGATCGCCCCGGCCCACACAAGATCCTGCCCCTGACTTGCCAGCGATATGGCCCCGCCCAGTGTCGGCCCGACGCAAGGGCTCCAGACCGCGCCCAACAGCGCGCCGCCCAGAAACTGGCCGCCAAGGCCCGATCGGTCGACCTGGTCGATCTGTCCATCGGCGCGGGCGGCCAAACCGCCGGTCGCCAGCGCAAAACCGGAATTCAACCGTGGCACCAGCAATATCAAACCAAAACCGATCATCAGCACAGCGGCACCCTGTGCCAGCGTCTCGGCATCAAGCCCGATCGCCTGCCCCAGCGTCGCAACCCCCAGCCCCAAGGCTACGAAGGCCAGCGACATACCCGCTGCCAAGGCCAAAGGCCCGGCGCGATGCGCCTGCAAGGCCGTGGTCAGCACAATCGGCAACACCGGCAGCACGCATGGGTTTATCAGGGTCAAAAGCCCCGCCAGATAACCAAGTAGCAAGTCCATCGCAGCCGTCCCCAACTTTGGCCAGCATTATGATATGATGGGGAATCGTTGTCATCCAAAGCTTCCGTGATGATGTGTTACCATCGCCCGCCTAGCTGCGCGCCTTGGAAATCTGCACCGCCAGAATACCCATCATGATCACCGCAACACCCACCATATCCAGCGGTCGGATGGCCTCGCCCAACAGCAGGGCAGCTGTAGCCACGCCAAAAAACGGGTTCAGGAAATGAAAGCTGGACGCGCGAACCGCGCCGATTCGGCCCACCAGCGCAAACCAGATCATCGTGGCAAGCAGACCGGGCACGAACATCTGATAGATGAAGGCCACGATCAGCAGCCCAGACAGGGCGACATGGGGAACTTCAAACAGCACCGCAACCAACCCCAGCAACCCCGCGCCAACCAGCATCTGCAGGCCAACCACCATCAGCAGATTGCCGCCACTTGTGGCCTCGCGCAGCGTCAGGGTGGCTACGGCCAGCGCCAATGCCCCAATGCCGCATAGTCCGACCCCGGCAAGATCAACACCACCGCTGATCCGCGCGCCCATGATGACAGAGACGCCGATCAGGCCAGCAAACAATCCAATCATCCCCAACGGGCGCACCTTTGTGCCAAGAACCAGCCAGCCCAATGCGGCCACCAGCAGCGGCATCGTCGATGCGATGATCGACGCAAGCGATGCCTCAACCGTCTGCATCGCGACAAAGTTGAGACCAAGATAGATGCAGTTCTGGCATAGCCCAAAAATCGCGGTCGCCCGCCATTGCGCCCGCGTCAGGTGCCAAGTTTGCCCCAAGCCACGCGCCAGGGCCACCGCGACAAGACCAGAAATCAAAAACCGCAGCGCCAAGGCATGCATGGGGGCCGCATCCGCCACGATGATCCGGGCTGTCGCAAATGCCGATGACCACATGAACGAAAAACACACACCCATCAGAATGGCGAGAATATCCAGCTTCACGTAACAGGTGCTTCCCACAATTCGACCGGGTTGCCCTCGGGGTCATGTATCCGCGCAAAGCGGCCCCATTCGCCATCCCATTCCGGTCGCGTCTCAACCGCAATCCCTGCCGCCCGCAATGACGTGCATAGGTCCGTCAGGTCATCAACCCGGAAATTCACCATCCATTGCCGGTCCGCCGCGAAATAATCTGATGCCGCAGGAAAAGGGGCAAAGACCAGCGGCCCGGCCTGCTGTTGCCATGGCAGGCCCCCTGAGGTTACGCCAAGATGGGCCCGATACCAAGCCGACATGGCCGTCGGGTCCTTGCACCGGAAAAATACGCCTCCGATAGCCACTGCGCCTGCCATTGGTGCCTCATTGCGAAAAGGGCCGCCCCTGAAGGCGACCCTTTCAAACAATGAAGCCATGCGCAAGCGTCTCGCAGTGGGCTTAGTTCACGCTGTCTTTCAGCGACTTTGCGATTGCAAATTTTACCTGACGATCTGCGGCCTTCATCATCGTCTCGCCGGTCGCCGGGTTGCGCACTTGCCGCTCAGGCCGCGCCCGGCAGGCCACTTTACCAAGGCCCGGAACAACAACAGTGCCCCCACCAGCAACTTCACGCGTCACCACGGCAGCGATTGCATCCAATGCAGCGCCTGCGGTTTTCTTATCGGCCCCCATGGCATCGGCAACAGCAGCAATCAACTGGGTCTTGGTCATCGGTTTTGACATTGTTTGTCTCCCATTTTCTTGGCCCCGTTCATCTCTCCAGGGTCTGTTTCTGCCCATCACGGGCGACGTGTTCCGCTACACAGTGTTTTGCCGGGCAAATCAAGCGGATTCCGCCAATATTGCCTGCCCACAGCCGCTTTTCGCTGCATCAGAGAAAAGCGGTTTCTTCAAAACTGCGCAACTTCCGGCTGTGCAGACGCTCCAATGGCATTTCGCGAAGCCGTTCCATCGCGCGAATGCCGATCTGCAAATGTCGCGCTACTTGGGTTTTGTAGAACGCGCTTGCCATGCCCGGCAGCTTCAATTCGCCATGCAGCGGCTTGTCGGACACACACAATAGCGTGCCGTAAGGCACCCGGAACCGGAACCCGTTTGCGGCGATGGTTGCACTTTCCATGTCCAGTGCAATGGCGCGCGATTGCGACAGGCGTTGGACTGGCCCGGATTGGTCGCGCAGTTCCCAGTTGCGGTTGTCAATTGTGGCCACCGTGCCGGTGCGCATGATGCGTTTCAGCTCATACCCTTCCAGTTGGGTCACTTCCTCAACCGCGTCTTCGAGGGCGATCTGAATTTCCGCCAGTGCCGGTATCGGCACCCAGACCGGCAGATCGGCATCCAGCACGTGATCTTCGCGCAGGTACGCATGGGCCAGCACGAAATCACCAAGGCTTTGGCCATTGCGCAGACCCGCACAATGCCCCACCATCAACCAGGCATGCGGCCGCAGAACCGCGATATGATCGGTTGCAGTTTTCGCATTGCTTGGTCCCACCCCGATATTGACCAGCGTGATCCCCTGACCATCGGCGCGTTTCAGATGATAGGTCGGCATCTGTGGGGTCTTGTCAGAGCGGGGCAACACCTGATCGGCTGCAGTGATCTGATGATTGCCGGCCCCCACAAACGCGGTATAGCCGGCGGCAGGATCGGCAAGCGCCGCACGGGCAAAGGTCTCAAATTCATCAACGTAGAACTGGTAGTTGGTGAACAGCACATGATTCTGAAAATGCCTCGGGTCGGTCGCGGTATAGTGGCTAAGGCGGGCCAGCGAATAGTCCACCCGCTGGGCGGTAAACGGGGCCAAAGGGGCCGAGCCATCGATGTGGCGCAACTGCACGCCATTCACGATGTCATCATTCGTCGTCGCCAGATCGGGCACGTCGAACACATCGCGCAGCGAAAAATCCAACTCTCCTTCTTGCGGAATGGTAACCTCTGAATTGCCCGTTACCGCGAAATGCACTGGAATTGGTGTGTCCGATACCCCGATCGTCACGGCGACGCTGTGGTTTTGCATCAGCAGATTGATTTGCTGGACCAGGTAATTGCGAAACAGATCCGGACGGGTGATCGTTGTGGAAAATGTGCCCGGCCCCGCCACGTGACCATAGCTCAATCGAGAATCCGTCTTTGCATAGCTGGTCGTGGTCAGCCGGATTTCAGGATAAAAGGCGCGCACCCGGGCTGGTGGCCGCTGGCCTCGCACGGCATCATTGAAGTGATGCGACAAAAACACAGTGCCCTGATCATACAGCATCTGAAGCCGTTCAACGGCAGCTTCAGCATTGGTAAAGTCTTCACGCGCCATCATTGGCGGTGTCAGGATCGCGGACGTTGGGTCGGAAATTGTCATGACAGCTTTCTAATAAAGATCGCCCACACTGCACCAATGCGCGGGGCGGGATCAAGCCCTGCCCGAATAAACGCCGTTGCCGACGGTTCGATGACATAGCGCCGCGCGCAATCAATGCCTTGCACAGCGCCGCGCGGCTGGGGAATACTGCGCCGATGACAAACACCCTGCTTTCCCTTGGCCACGGCTATTCAGCATCCGCACTTGCGACGGTTCTGATCCCGCAGGGTTGGCAGATCATCGGCACCACCCGCGACAAGGCGGGGCTGGCGCGATTGCGCAATCAAGGGGTAGAGCCGTTGCTGTGGCCCGGTGACAGCCTGTCCCCTGCCCTTGCACGGGCCACCCATGTCTTGTCCTCCATCGCGCCGGGGCCCTCGGGCGATCCCGTGCTGGCGCGACATGCGGCGGAAATTGGCGCGTCTTCGGCCAGGTGGGTCGGCTATCTGTCCACCACCGGCGTCTACGGTGATCATGCCGGTGGCTGGGTCGATGAAACCACGCCGCTGACCCCCGGCACAGACCGCGGCCGCCAGCGGGTCAAGGCCGAGACCGAATGGCAATCCCTTGGCCTGCCTTTGCACATCTTCCGTCTTGCGGGTATCTACGGGCCTGGTCGTGGCCCGTTCGAAAAGGTCCGCGATGGCACTGCGCGCCGCATCCTCAAACCCGGTCAGGTGTTCAGCCGGGTGCATGTCGATGACATCGCACAAGTCGTGGCGGCATCCATCCACCATCCCGCCCCCGGTGCCATCTATAATGTCTGCGATGATGATCCCGCCCCGCCCGAAGACGTCATCGGCTATGCGGCGGGTTTGCTGGGCCTGCCGATGCCGCCGGCTGTTTCCTATGAAGATGCCGAGATGACACCGATGGCGCGCAGTTTTTATGCCGAAAGCAAACGTGTGGCCAACGGCAAGATCAAAGCGGATCTTGGCATCGACCTGATCTATCCGGACTATCGGGCCGGTCTGGCTGCCCTTCTGGCCACTGAAGGCCGCACCGAAAACCTCGCCGCACCATGATTGCGACAGTGGCATAAAAATCTTTACCGCCGCCCTTGCACAAGCGCGGTTCACTGACTAATTCAACAAAGCGGACCGGGCCCCTCTGACGACACTTCTGTCGTGATGTCGGACCGCATCGAGCGTGCTCGGTGCCAGCCCGGACCATCTTGTCAGGCCAGTTCCAGGCGCGCTCCTCAACGCACAGAGGCTGCAAATGGATATTCTTCTCTACACAGTTTTTCTTGGTACACCGCTTTGGCTGTGGTTTTCGTTTATCGGTATCGTCATGGCCTTGCTAGCCTTTGACCTTGGCATCCTCAACAAAGGCGACAGCGAAATCGGCGTCGCACAAAGCCTGAAGCTGTCTTCCTTGTACATCACTCTGGGCGTCGCCTTCGGCGGTTTCATCTGGTGGCAATTTGGTTCGCAATCTGCTGCGGAATATCTGACGGCTTTCGTTGTCGAAAAAACACTCGCCCTCGACAATGTTTTTGTCATTGCCCTGATTTTCAGCTATTTCGCCATCCCGCGCCAGTATCAGCACCGCGTGCTGTTCTGGGGCATTCTGGGCGTGATCGTGCTGCGCGGCATCATGATCGGGCTTGGGGCAACGCTGGTCGCGCAGTATTCCTGGGTGCTCTACATTTTCGCCGCCTTCCTGATCTTCACCGGCATCAAGATGCTGGTGACCGACGACAAGGAAATGGATCTGAACGCCAACCCGGTGCTAAAGGTCATGCGCAAGCGGTTCAACGTCACCGACGGGCTGCATGGCAACAGCTTCTTCGTGCAGCAGGCAGATCCGAAAACCGGCAAGCTGGTTCGGTTCATGACGCCGCTGTTTCTGGCGTTGGTCCTGATCGAAATCGCCGATCTGGTCTTTGCCGTAGACTCGGTTCCCGCTGTCTTCGCGATCACCACCGACCCCTACATTGTCTACACCTCCAACATCTTTGCCATCCTTGGCTTGCGGGCGCTGTACTTCGCGCTTGCGGCGGTCCTGCACCGTTTCCACTATCTCAAATATGCCTTGGCAATATTGTTGGTGTTCATCGGGTCCAAGGTTTTTGTTGCTGAACTTTTCGGATGGGAGAAATTCCCCGCCAGCTGGTCGCTCAGCATCACGTTCACCATTCTGGCTGCGGGCGTGCTGTATTCTCTGTGGCGGTCCAGCGGCACATCCGCATCGGCGCACGAAACAAAGTAGTCAACGCCCTTCATGAACGGCCCCCGGGAAAAAGCTTCCCCGGGGGCCATCAAAACGGTTCGGCCGACCTTGCGGTCAAGACTGATCGACCTCATATCTGGCAGGCAAACCGCCTGACCAAAGGGGCCGTGCCCGATGAATGCCGAACCGCCCGCCAGTTCGGGACCTGCACAGATCGTGGAAGACCCCGACCTGCTGCCAAAGGCCGGTCGATTGCGGCTTGGCCCTAAACCTGTGGCCCGGAAACTGTCGGAAATCCTGCAAGACATGATGCAAGATGCGGCGGGCGATCGCATCTCGATCGGGGATCTGCTCCGCGCACTCGAAGGACGCGCAGTCGGGGCCCTGTTGTTGGTGTTTGCCTTTCCAAACGTGCTGCCATCGCCGCCCGGCCTTGCCGGCATTCTCGGCCTGCCGCTGATTTATCTTGCCACTCAACTGATGCTCGGCAGAACGCCCTGGCTGCCACCCTTTATTGCCAACCGGTCGATCACCAGACTGACCTTCAATACCCTTGTCACCCGGGCCATCCCGTGGATCGCCCGCGCCGAGCGGATGCTGAAGCACCGCTTCTGGCCGCTGGTCAGCCCGCCTGCCCAGCGATTTGTCGGCGCCTTATGCCTGTTCTTGTCGCTGGTGCTGATCTTGCCAATTCCATTTGGCAACATGCTGCCGTCGATTGCCATCTGCATCCTCGGCCTTGCATTGCTGGAACGCGATGGCGTGTGGATCGTGGCCGGCTGCATCGCTGCGGTGATCGCCACAACCGTCGTCGGCAGTCTGGCCTATGCTTTGGTGAAATCCACGATTTTCCTGTTCGTCAACGCATTCTGACCAAAGGCCCTGCCAGACCTCGTTTGCCCGGCGCGGCTACCGGCCCCAATCGGCTGCCTGCATTTCCCGCAGGCGGCTGGCGGTGCGTTCAAATTCGAACGATCCCGACCCTTCAAGATACAGCCGCTCCGGCACATCGGCGGCCGAACAGATCAACCGCACCCGCGCCTCATAAAGGGCGTCAATCAAGGTAACAAAGCGTTTCGCCTCATTGTAGTTATAGGACGAAAGCTGCGGAATATCCTCAACGATCAAAACCCGCACCGCGCGGGCGATGGCCAGATAATCCGCCGGGCCAAGCGGTTTTGCGCAAAGCTCCCAAAAACTGGCGCGCCCTATGCCGTTGGCGAAGCGCGGCAATTCCACTTCGCGCCCGTTCACCGGCAGGCGCAGCGGTTCGCCGCCCGCGCCGCCTGTCAAATCCGTCCAGATCGCCGCGATATCACCTTTGGCGCTGGCTGCCGGTTGAAAATAGACCTGCGCACCTTCCAGCCGGTGCTGGCGATAATCGGTCGGGCTTTCCAGTCCCACCACGACCAACCGGTCTGAGATCAGATCGATGAACGGCAAAAACAGCGCGCGGTTGAGGCCGTCTTTATACAATCCGTCCGGTGGGCGGTTCGAGGTGGTCACGATCACCACACCGGCCGCGAACAGCTTTTCAAACACCCTGCCCACAATCATCGCATCGGTGATGTCGGTGATCTGCATTTCGTCAAAGCACAGCAGGCGCAGATCGTGGATAAGATCATCGGCCACCGGGGCTAGTGCATCTTCAACGCCCTTTTTGCGGGCGGCATGCATGCCACGGTGAACGTCCTGCATGAAAGCGTGAAAGTGGACGCGGCGTTTTGCCTCTATTTCGGTGGCGTCAAAAAATAAGTCCATCAGCATGGATTTGCCACGCCCGACGCCGCCCCACAGATAAAGGCCGCGCGGCGGTTGGGCGGGCTTGCTGAACAACCCACCCAGCAGACCGCGCTTTTTGGCGGCGTGTTCTTCCAGCCACAGACGGGTATCTTCCATTTGCGGCAAAATACTATGCTGTGCCGGATCGGCGCGAAGTTTGCCGTCGGCCACGCGGATTTCATAGATTTCGGTCAAGTTGTGCCGCATTCGCCTTATCTAGCGTGGCATCCGCGCTGTGAATAGGGGTCAGCTTCGGTTTCTGCGCAACAGGTAGATATCCATGATCCAGCCATGATTTGCCCGTGCGATAGCGCGAGCCGCGATGATTTGCGGGCCCACTTCGCCAAGAGGACCAGAAAACAGAATTTCCTCGGCCATACCAACATATCCCGCCCACCAGATGGATACTTCCGTCGGATCAACTGTCTGAAACGCACAATCCCCGTCCAACATCACCACCAGCGTATCTACACCAGCAGGCCAGCCGTGATCGCGCAACTGCCGCCCCGTCGTCACCTGAACCGGCGCGCCGATGTCGTTCAGCGGTATCGCATGTGCAGAACACAGCGCCTGTATTGATGTGATGCCGGGAATAACGGTCACGCTCGGGGCGGGGGTCAGGCGGGCTGCAATCCGCAAGGTGGAATCGTACAGCGACGGGTCACCCCAAACCAGCAACGCAACCTTGCCCTTCGGGTTTGGGGCAGCAGCCACCGCCTTTTCCCACTGTGCGGCTATGGCATCATGCCAGTCTTCAACACGGGCAAGGTAGTCAAGGTTGGACGCATCGCGCACGGGCAGGTCAAACTCGACAATCCGCGTTGCAGGATTGGTCACCACATCGGCGCAAATCGCCAGCCGCAGATCGGCAAGATCGGCTTTTGAGGCCCCCTTGCGCGGGATCAAAATCAGATCGACGGTGTTCAGCGCCTTGATCGCCTGCCGCGTCAGATGATCGGGATTGCCGGTGCCAATGCCGACAAGGGTAAGGTCAAACATTGGTAGTCCTCCACCCCGCAAATATGGCATGGGGCCTTGCAAAACGCCATGCAAGGCCCGGTTTTGTTGCAGATCAGGCCGTTTTGGACGACCAGAAATATCCGGCCAACCAGCCTAACACCGCCCAAACGACCAAGCCCACGCCCAGCACGCTGGCGGCAAATGTGGCTGCCAATTCTGGCGGGGCGACACCCCAATACTGCTCCGCCTGCGGTGCGCCGATGACATGGGGGGCGGCAAGCAAGGCAACTGCTGCGACAAATGCGACCGGACTTTTGCTGTAACCGATCAAGGCAAGCCCACCCGCCGTCGCCGCAACCGTGCCCCACCACCACACCTGCCGCAAATGTAATTCGGCGGCGATAGTGCCTGGCAATTCGGGCGCAAGCCCCATCGCGGGCATCAACTGAAACGTCGCAAAGCCAGCGATGCCCCACAACAGCCCCTCGCGCGCAGTGACGCGTTTGCCGAAATGGTCGGCAAGAGCAAAACCTGCAACAAGGATCAAGGCATAGGCAACATAGACCAACCCCGAAAACAGCACTGTCAAAGCATTGCGGGAAAAGTCCGAAGGCGCAGCCGCATCATGGCCTTCGTGCGCGTGGGCTTTGCCATCTGCATGCTGTGCGGGGTCGGCGTGATCATGCCCCGCGTCAGCAGGCGGCATAGCATTGTCAAAATGCGTCAAAGCGCCGGTTTCATATTGTTCACCCAGAATAATTGACTTCTGCACAAACGCGAAATGCAACAGGGCTGCAAGCAGACCTGCGGCAAAGCCAGCGAACAAAGCGCTGGTCACCATCCGTTGGATCATTTTGTTATGTATGGATCAGTGGCAGGGAAAGCCGGTCGCATGGCGCACATCATGGGCAGCATCATGCAAGGCACCCGATTGCGCGTGGCCCGCGGCGAACAGGATCACCCCACCCAGCAAGGCAACAAACAGGATCGAGATCAGGTTTGATGTGGATTTGGCGGCAGTCTGGTTCAGCGTCGTCATCATGTCTCTCCTTGCCGTCACACCCGACGGCATTGTTGTTTCACCTTGCATGGCCAGTCTCCTGACTCGCGGCTCATCGCTGCTTTCCGCCTTCCCAACCCTGCCTTAGGGGTCAGTGGCACTATGGAAAGCCGCTCGCCGCATACAGTCGCGGGGGCGGTTGGGGCTTGGGGCGCTGTGATCAGTCCGCCCATTCCCCATTCCTGTTTCAGTCCGGGCGCTTTGCGCTGTTCGGACACCATGCTTCTATCATGTGTATGCTTGGGGCAGGTCTGGTCAAGCTGAAATACGTCCTTCGAAGGTGCATGGCCGACGCTGTGGCCGAAACTACCCCGGAATGCGCGCCAATGCCTTGGTGCGCAATGTGCCAAGGACGCGGGCATCGGCAAAGCAGCCATCCGACGACGCATGATAATGTCTGGCGAAAGCCAAAAGTTCGGGCAGGTCCGCCAAAGTCAGATCACCAAACAAATACGCAACTTTGCCAGGGCTTCGAAACGCAAGTGTCGATTCGCGCGCGCAACCGGACATGCAGTCGACTTCGTCCACCTCGGCCACAAACGGCAAGGACGCACAGCCCAGACGCAGACTTTTGGCAAATCCGGCCTTTCCCAAGGGGCAGGTTCCACACACCGAAATCTGCATCACACCCCCTGCGCCAAGGGGCCATACAAGATCAACGCGGGCCGCGTGCTGGCTGCGTCTGTCAGATGGCCGGC
>JANNSG010000008.1:0-31936 GCA_031402355.1 Pseudorhodobacter sp.
GGCATACGGGGTGGCGATGATTTTGGTGTTGCGGGTGACGGGCAATTTCCGGCCTGTTCAAACGGTATCGCGTGATTGGCGGCGCGAGTTGGGGGAAGGCTTTGCGTTTCTGCGCGCGTCGCCATTGTTGCGCACGCTGGCCTGGACCACCGGGTTTTGGAATTTGCTGCACCAGATCTTGGCGATAGCGCTGGTGTTGCACGCCCAGGAAAATCTGGGTCTGGGCGCGCAGGTCTACGGGTTTGTGCTGGCGGGCGGGGCGGTGGGCGGCGTTGTGGGAAGCCTTGCCGGGCCTTGGATTGCGCGGAGGCTGGGACCTGCACAGACGATGCAATGGATGCTCGCCGCATCCCCGGTTGCGTTTGCAGCTATCGCTGTTGCACCCGGCCCCATTTTGATTGCGGCGGCTTTGGGGTTCATGGAGTTGACCGGCCTCGTTTGGAACATCGTATCGGTCAGCACGCGGCTGCGGATGATACCGGATGCGATGCTGGGGCGGGTCAACAGTCTTTACCGGCTGTTGGCCTGGGGGATGATACCGGTGGGGTTGGTTCTGTCTGGTTTGATCGTGCGGGCAGGTGAGGGGCCATTGACGCGGGAGGTGGCGTTGACCTTGCCCTTCTGGGTGGCGGCTTTGGGCGCGTTGATGCTGACTATTGTCGCGTGGCGGGGATTGGGTCGCGGGTTTGCCGGTGATCCTGACAAAAACGTTTGAACGTGTCGACCATGCGGACTATATCCAAAGGGTCAAAGACAGATGAGGCCACCGAATGACTGTGATAGACCGAGGGGCGATGTGGTTGGAGCGGGGCGGTTTGCGCCCGACGCGGCAACGCATGATCCTTGCCGGGCTGTTGGTGGGGGATGGCGAAAACCGGCATGTCACGGCGGAAAGCCTGCATGCGTCAGTTGGCCAGAGCGACGAGAAGGTCAGCCTTGCCACGGTCTACAACACGCTGCGCGCGTTTTGCGAGGCGGGGTTGATGCAGGAAGTGGTGGTTGACGGGTCGAAAAGCTATTTCGATACCCGAATGGATGATCATCCCCATTTCTATTGGGAAGACACCCATGAATTGACAGATGCGCCAGCCGATCAGTTGGATATTGCCCGTGTGCCGGATGCGCCTGCGGGCACGGTGGTGTCGAAAGTTGATGTCGTCATCAGGCTGAAACGGGTTTAGGGGCGGCTTGCGCCACCCCTGCCCATTGCTCGATCTTCGGATGCTTTACTTGGGCAGCATCACTTTGTTGATGACATGGATCACGCCATTGGATTGGTCGACATCGGCGATGGTGATCACCGACGTGTTGCCGGATTCGTCATAGACATAGACTTTGCCGTTCTTCATTTTCGCCGACAGCGCATCGCCAGACAGGGTCTTCATGTTGAAATAGCCATCTTTCGAGGCTTTTGCCTTGCGGGCAATATCGGCTGCGGTGAAATCACCGGCGACAACATGGGCGGTCAGAATCTTGGTCAGGGTGTCCTTGTTTTCGGGCTTGAGCAGGGTTTCAACGGTGCCGGGGGGCAGCGCGTCAAACGCGGAGTTCACCGGGGCAAACACGGTGAACGGGCCTGCGCCCATCAGCGCATCCACCAGGCCAGCGGCTTTGACGGCGGCCACGAGGGTGGTGTGATCAGCAGAGTTCACGGCGTTTTCGATGATGTTCTTGGTCTCGAACATCGGGGCGCCGCCGACATCGGGGTTGGCGGCAAAGGACGGGGCCGCAAGCACGGCGAGAACGAGGGCAAGCGAGGTGGATTTCATGGCAGTTCTCCTGTTGGTCGGCAGGCGTGTTTGCGTGCCGTCTGAAGGGGAAACGGAGAGTGACGCCGGAAAGTTTCGAGGCTGAAATCACGGTTTCGTGAAAGGCAGCGGCCCGCGCGGGTGGGGAGACTGGATGCCTCCGGCGGGGATATTTGAGCCAAAATGAAATCAGCAGAGCGTCAAATCTAGAACCATTGTCCCGGTTCCATCAGGCCCAGATCCAGCAATTGCTGCGACTGCCACTGAAACCCGGTCGAGTTCTGCCAAAGAAAGCTGTTAATCTCAAACCGGGAACCGGGGTTGGCGCGCAGTGCTTTTGCGGTGCGGAACGAACAGATGGCGGTGGTGATGTTGTTGTGCCACGGACAGGCGTAGGTATTCATCTCTTCGTCCGACAGGGTGAAATCGGGGCGCATCCGCAAGCCGGTTTTAGCGCGAAACAGGGCAATCCGGTCGATCCTGCGCCGCGTCCAGGGAATATGTTCTTCAAACCGCCAGCGCAGGCCGCCAAAGAAATCGAGCTGGCGGTCTTTCGGGCTGTGGGGGGGGGCGGGCGTGGTTCTGGCAAGGGCATAATAACCGGAACGGTCAATATGCGCGTTTTCCAGACTGACGGCGTCCGGGCTTTCGGTGAGGTCCGCCGCGTAGAGATCAACCACGTAGGACAGCACAGCGTCGCGACGCTCTTCGGAATGAAAAGCCAGCATTTCGCCGATGCGGCGCGTTTCGCAGAAAGGGAAGAACAGATATTCGGCGTTGTAACAGCAATAGAGCCACGATCCGGCGGCGGCGTTCATCAATTGGTTGACGGCATCGGGCAGGGCCGCTTCGGCATGAACATTGTGGCTGATGCGGTGGATCTGCTCAGCCAGTTGCGGCGCCAGAGCAATTTCGTCCGGGGCCAGCAGCAGGACGGATTTGAAGCCCGCAACCAGATGATGGCGCAGAGTTGTATCCACCTCGGTGCTGTCTTCGGCCATGATGACCGCAATCGGACCCTGGGCAAGGACCGCTTTGGCAGTGGCAAGAAAGGTCGGGAGATCAGAGTAGTGCAAGACTTTGGCCCTTTGAGCGAACTGCAACCCTGCCGCGAACAACCGGGCGGGATGATCGCCAGACTCGGCGATAGTTTGCAAAAGGTCAAACGGATTGGCAGTGGCGCAAATGATCTATGGTGCAGCGCTGTTGGCGGGGCAAAGGAAACGCACCGCTGGCAGCTTGGCTGGGTGACAAGGTGATCAACGTGGGAGATTGCAATGGGTGATCAGCATTCTGGCGGCTGCCTGTGCGGTGCGGTGCGATTTGTGGCAACGCCGCCATTGCGCGAGGTGGTGTTTTGTCATTGCTCGCAGTGCCGCAAACAAACGGGATTGTACATCGCGGCGACCTCGGTTGCGGGCAGCGCGCTTGATCTGCGCGGGGCTGAGACCATAACCTGGTTTGCGTCATCGGATTTTGCCAAGCGCGGATTTTGCAGCAGTTGCGGGACACCGCTGTTTTGGAAACCGAATGATGAGGCGCGCTATGCCATTCTGGCGGGGGCGTTTGATGACCCGGGCTGTTTGACGCCGGGGTATCATATCTGTGTGGAAGGGCGGGCGGAGTTTTATCAGATTTCGGATGGCTTGCCGCAGTATTTGCACGACGCGCCGGATGTGGCGATTGCGAAGGCCTGAACCCGGCGTTGCCGCGCGCGGCGCTGCGGTGTAGAAGGCAGCCGATCCAATAGGGCGCTTGTCATGGCCGACGCAAAGAAGCTGTTTATCAAAACTTATGGCTGTCAGATGAATGTCTATGACAGTGAACGCATGGCTGAAACGCTGGGCGGGCAGGGCTATGTGGCGACGGATACGGCGGACGATGCCGATATGGTGTTGATCAACACCTGCCACATTCGAGAAAAAGCTTCGGAAAAGCTGTATTCGGATTTGGGGCGGCTGCGCACGTTGAAGCAGGCGCGGCCGGGTTTGAAAATCGGGGTTGCGGGTTGTGTGGCGCAGGCCGAAGGGGCCGAGATTTTGCGGCGTGTGCCGGATGTGGTTGATCTGGTGGTGGGGCCGCAAAGCTACCACCGGTTGCCGGAAATGCTGCGCAGTGACGTGCCCATGGTGGATACGGATTTCCCGCCGGAAGATAAGTTTGATCATCTGCCGGAACGCAAAGTGACGCGCGGGCCGACGGCGTTTTTGACGGTGCAGGAAGGTTGCGATAAGTTTTGCGCGTTTTGCGTGGTGCCTTACACGCGGGGGGTGGAAGTAAGCCGTCCGGTTGCGCGGATACTGGATGAGGCGCGTGGGCTTGTGGCCAAGGGCGTGCGCGACATCACGCTGTTGGGGCAGAATGTGAATGCCTATCATGGGGCTGGGCCTAGCGGCGATTGGGGATTGGCGCGGTTGATCCGGGCGTTGGCGGAGATCGACGGTTTGGCGCGGGTGCGCTATACCACCAGCCACCCCAATGACATGGAAGATGATCTGATTGCGGCGCATGGCGATTGCGCGGCGTTGATGCCCTATCTGCATTTGCCGGTGCAATCTGGCAGCGACCGCATTTTGAAGGCGATGAACCGCAAGCATACGGTTGAGCAGTATTTGCGGGTGCTGGACCGGGTGCGCGCTGTGCGACCTGACGTCTTGATCAGTTCGGATTTCATCGCGGGCTTTCCGGGCGAGACGGACGCAGATTTTGAGGCGACGATGGACCTGATCCGCAAGGTCGGGTTCGGGATGGCCTATTCGTTCAAATACTCGGCCCGGCCCGGCACACCTGCGGCGGAGAAGCCAGAGGTTGAGGTGGCTGTGGCCGATGCGCGGCTGGCAGAAATGCAGGCCTTGCTGACAGCACAGCAACGCGATGTTCAGCAGGCGATGGTGGGGCGCGAGGTGGATGTGCTTTACGAAAAACCGGGCCGGATGCCGGGGCAGATGATGGGGAAATCCGACCATCTGCATATGGTGCATGTGCAAGACGAGGCTGGCCGCCCCGGCGATCTGGTGCGGGTGCGAATTACAGCGGCCTCGGCCAATTCGCTGGCGGGCGCGCGGATTTAGGCAGGCATGCTGCAGGGCCCTCAACCTTGCGATGCGCCACAATGGCCTGCGCCAGATTTTCCTTTACACGAGCCGTTTCGCGCATCAGGGATTGAACATATGACGGTCGGGGGCTGTTGATGACGCGTATCTTTGGCATGGTTGTGCGGTTTTGTGTTCTGGCCCTTGGCCTCGCGGTGGCTTTGCCTGCGGCGGCGCAGTCGGATGACCCACGAACCGGCAAGGTGGACTGGGGCCTGTGGGTGGACGCTGATGGCTGCATGCATTGGTACGCGGATGGTGGGTTTGAAGGCTATATGGTGCCGCGCCGCAACCCCGAGACCGGGCGGGCTGTCTGCCTGAAGCGACATGCGTGTCTGGCACAAAGCACCGATGATTTGTTTGACGCGCAAACGGCGACGCTGACCAGCGCGGGCGAGGCCCGGTTGCGTGCGTTCTTTGACGAACAACAAGCGCAGGCCTATGCGGTGTTTGCCCATAGTGATGGGGCAGGCAGCAAAGCGGCGGCCGAACGTTTGACACAGGCGCAAGCAGCGGCGGTGGCCGCATTGGCAAGGTCTGCGGGCGAGCAGGTGACCGAGGCGGTTGGGGGCGGCGCGCGTTATCCCAAGGCGGCCAAGGGGTCGGCTGCAAATCGGCGGATTGAATTGGTGTGCTACAGATGAGGGTGGGCGCTGTGCGGGCAATGATGGTTCTTGGCATTCTGGCGGGGCTGACATCGGCCTGCGATTTTGTGCCCTACAAGCCCGGCCCCGACACCGTGATCGCCCGGCCCTATGACACCGCAGGCGACGAAGGCAGCCTGCCAGAAGGCGGCTTTGCCATTGTTTATGATGGCGACGGGTGCCAGAACTGGATCAGGGATGACGGGGTAGAAGGGTATTCCACCCCGCGTGTGAACCCAGAGACTGGCAAGCCCGTTTGTGACAGCAAATACCCGCCCGGCACGGTATTGGGGAAGATTGAGTCGAAAGACAATGATTTCAGGGATTACGTGCCAAAGGCGCGGCGGGTCAAATGACATGCCTTCGGGCATGACGGTTTGATGATATTTTCGGCATAGGCGGGTAAAGTGCGGGCCAAGCCCTTATTGGGGCTTGCCGAATGCGGGGATCGAACGCACATTCAAGGGGCTAGAAGTGGTCGCGTGATCGCCGAGGGAAACCTGAGACTTCCTTGTCCGGATCACGCTTTGGGATCAACCGTAAAGGAACAGCTTTTGGGCATCAGCGCGCTAACCCCCCCGACCAGGCCAGACGACGTGGTGGAAACACTGCTGGAATTTCCCGACAACAGATTGCTGATCGAGCTTTGCGGTGAATTTGACCGCAACATGGCGCAGATCGAACACCAGATGGGGGTTCACATTCTGCGGCGCGGCAACAGGTTGGCGGTGATCGGGGATAAGGCGTCGCGCGAACAGGCAGCATCGGTGTTGCGCGGTCTTTATGCGCGGCTGGAGGCCGGGCGCGGGATTGGTGCCGGTGATATCGATGGCGCGATGCGCTTGGGGCGGCCCATGGGCGACAGCTTGCGCGACAGCGAGCATCAGATCGAGATGTTTTCAGGCGGCGGCCGGGTGGAATTGCGCACCCGCAAGAAGGCGATTGAACCCCGGACCGAGGCGCAGAAGGCCTATGTCGCCAATCTGTTTGCGCATGAATTGGGCTTTGGCATCGGGCCAGCGGGAACGGGCAAGACCTATCTTGCCGTGGCGGTGGGCGTGACGATGTTCCTGTCGGGCATGGTCGAGAAAATGATCCTGTCGCGGCCAGCCGTTGAAGCAGGCGAGCGGTTGGGGTTTTTGCCCGGCGATATGCGGGAAAAAATCGACCCCTACATGCAGCCCTTGTATGATGCGCTGAATGATTTTCTGCCGCAAAAGCAGGTGCAGAAACTGCTGGAGGAAAAGCGGATCGAAATTGCGCCGCTGGCATTCATGCGTGGGCGGACGTTAAGCAATGCGTTCGTCGTGCTGGATGAGGCGCAGAATGCGACCACGATGCAGATGAAGATGTTCCTGACCCGGTTGGGTGAGGGCAGCCGGATGGTGATCACGGGCGACCGGACTCAGGTGGATTTGCCGCGCGGTGTGCCGTCGGGGTTGCAGGACGCGGAACGCATCTTGAAGAACGTCAAAGGCGCGTCCTTCAACTACTTCACTGCCAAGGACGTGGTGCGCCACCCGCTTGTGGGCCGGATCATCGAGGCGTATGAGGCCGACGATGGAGCCGTTGGTTGACACTGTAATAGAAGATGAGCGCTGGCAGGCGGTAGCCCTTCCGGCGCTGGCGGACAGGGCGGCAACGGCAACGTTTGCCGCCTTAGGCTTGCCGGAGGCCGCTTTCACCCTGTGTGTGATGGGCTGTGATGACGCGCGGATTGCCGAATTGAACGGCGAATTTCGCAGCAAAGGTGTGGCCACAAATGTACTGAGCTTTCCGTCGGAAGATCGGGCAGCAACTGCACCGGGTTTGGTGCCGGATTTGCCCGCGCCTGGGGAAACGGATGATCCCGAAGAACTGGGCGATATCGCGATATCCTACGACACCTGCGCTGCCGAGGCGGCAGAACAGGCCAAGGATTTAGCCGATCATGTCACGCATCTGGTGGTTCATGGAATTTTGCATTTGTTCGGCTATGATCATATAGAAGACGCGGATGCTGAACTGATGGAACGCACCGAGGCGCGGATACTTGCCAGCCTTGGGGTGGATGATCCATATTGACGGCTTCGCGCGTAAGCTTGGAATTTTGGGAAAAGGACAGATGGGCAGTAGCAGTGACGGATCAGTGGTTGCACCAAGTGCGACGGCTGATGAGGGTGAAGACCCGCCCCAAAGGGGATTTTTTGGTCGGATATTGGATGCGTTCAGCCCATCAGAGCAAGAGAGCGGGCCGGAGCTGGACGCGGTTGATGCGGCGACCCAGCCAGGGCCGCTGACGCTGCCGGGGATCGGCAATTTGCGCAAGTTGCGGGTGGATGATGTCGCCATTCCAAAGGCGGGCATTGCTGCTGTGCCGTTGGACATCAGCCGCGATGAACTGGTCGAGATGTTTCGCAAGCATGGCTTTTCACGACTGCCGGTTTACAAGGGCGGGCTGGATCACCCGCAGGGTCTGGTCCTTTTGAAGGACTTTGCCTTGCAGCAGGGCTTTGGCGCCAGGGTCAAGTTTGATCTGAAGGCCCTGCTAAGGCCGGTTCTTTATGCGCCTCCCTCTATGCCGATTGGTGTTTTGCTGCAAAAGATGCAGCGCGACAGGGTGCATATGGCGCTGGTGATCGACGAATATGGCGGCGTTGACGGGTTGGCGACCATCGAAGACCTGATCGAGACAGTGATCGGCGAGATTGACGATGAACATGACGAAGCCGAGGCAGCACTTTGGAAGCTGGAAAAACCGGGGGTTTATCTTGTGCAGGGAGCAGCCCCGCTTGATGAATTCGAGGCAGCCCTGGGCGTGCGGCTGCGGATGGACAATGACGACGAAGATATCGATACGATCGGCGGGCTGGTGTTCTTGCGCAATGGGTCTGTTCCCGCACGGGGCGAAGTCGTGGACCATGAAAGTGGCGTCACATTCGAAGTGCTGGAGGCCGATCCGCGCCGGATCAAGCGGCTTCGGGTGCGGCTGCCGGGGCCGATGCTGGGCGATGACGCGGCAACGGCCGACATCTGACATGCGGATGGCCTGACCATGGCGCGGTTTGGTTGGCCGGGGTGGTCTGACGCGGGCCTTGCCTTTGGGCTGGGGGCGGTCATGGCCACAGGGCAGGCCCCCTTGGGATTTTGGTGGTTGACGCTGGCCGGTCTTGCGGCGCTGGCGCATCTGGTGACGCGGGGGGGCGGTGCTGCGTGGCTGGCGTGGTTCGGCGGGGCCGGGTACTTTGCTTTGGCGCTGTCATGGATCATCCAGCCATTCTTGATTGATGCCCCGCGCGATGGCTGGATGGCGCCGTTTGCGATGGTGCTGGTGTCATTCGGCTTTGCGCTGTTCTGGGCCTTTGCTGGCGTGGTCGCAGGCCTGATGGCGAACCGGCAGTTGCGCGTTGTGGTCTTTGCCGTCGGGCTGGCGGCAGTGGAACTGGCGCGGGGCTATGTGCTGACCGGGTTCCCTTGGGCGTTGATAGGTCATGTCTGGATCGAGACGCCCTTGGCGCAGGTGGCAGCACTGATCGGGCCGTCGGGCCTGACGCTGATCACGGTCATTGCGGTGGCCTTGCCGGTGGCATTCCGGTGGTCCGGGCTATTGGCGGGGGCAGCCGTTCTGGCGGCAGGAACGGCCTTTGGGACGCTGCGGCTGCAAACTCCGGAACCGGCGGCACGAGACGTGATCTTGCGTCTGGTGCAACCCAATGCAGACCAGAAGGTGAAATGGAACCCCGAGGTGGCGAGCGTTTTGTTTGACCGGCAACTTTCGCTGACGCAAGCACAGCCGCGGCCCGATCTGGTGATCTGGCCGGAAACATCGGTGCCCTATATGCTGGAAGACAATCCGGGCGTCGGGCAGGCAATTGCCACAGCGGCGGGTGGCATTCCGGCAGTGGTGGGCATTCAGCGCTATGACGGCGTTCAGGCATGGAACAGTCTGGCTGTAATAGGGGACAAAGGGCAGACGCTGGCGCAGTATGACAAGTATCATTTGGTGCCATTCGGCGAATATATCCCTTTTGGTGACATACTGTACGACTGGTTTGGATTGCGGGCCTTTGCTGCCCGCCAAGGCCACGGCTATGTCGCAGGACCCGGCCCGCAGGTGATTGATCTGGGCGGTACTCTGGGCAGTTTTGCGCCGCTGATCTGCTATGAGGCGGTGTTTCCGCAGGGCCTGCGTGGGATGCCGCAGCGGCCGGACTGGATTTTGCAAATTACCAATGATGCCTGGTTTGGCACATTAACCGGGCCCTACCAGCATCTGGCACAGGCGCGGTTCAGGGCGATTGAACAAGGCCTGCCGCTGGTGCGTGTCGCCAATACCGGCATTTCTGCGGTGGTGGATGCACGTGGGCGCATTGTGGCATCGCTGCCGCGCGGGATTGCGGCCTATCTGGACACCGGCCTGCCGGGGGCAATTCAACAGACGCCCTATGCGCGGTGGGGTGAAGCACCCGTCCTGGTGTTGCTGGCGGGACTCGCATTGTGGTTGGCAATCTGGCGGCGCATTCGGGCTGCTTGACCTTCGCGCGCCGGGGGCCTAACGGAGAGCGATTGATCTGTCACAACGGCTTCCTGGCGTGACGGTGTAACCCAACGGAGCACGTCCCCCATGACCGCAACACCTACAAGAAAATCCTATGTGTTTACCTCTGAGTCCGTCTCGGAAGGGCATCCTGATAAGGTCTGTGACCGGATATCCGACGCGGTGCTGGATGCGTTTTTGACCGAAGAACCCAATGCGCGGGTGGCGTGTGAAACCTTTGCCACCACGAACCGGGTGGTTGTGGGCGGCGAAGTTGGCCTTTCCACCAAGGAAGCCACTAAGGCCATGATGGACCGGATCGACGGCATCGTGCGCGATTGCGTTCGCGATATTGGCTATGAGCAGAAGAAATTCCACTGGGAAACCTTGAAGGTTCACAACTATCTTCACGGCCAATCGGCGCATATTGCCCAAGGTGTGGATAAGGACGGTGCGGGCGACCAAGGCATCATGTTTGGTTATGCCACGCTGGAGACGCCCGACTACATGCCGGCCCCGATTCACTATGCCCATGCCATTTTGCGCCGTCTGACCGATGCGCGCAAATCGGGGGCGGAACCCACGTTGCGGCCCGATGCGAAAAGCCAAATCACGCTGCGCTATGCGGATGGCAAGCCGGTAGAGGTGACCTCGATTGTGCTGTCGACGCAGCATTCGGACAAAAAGCAAAAGTCGAAGGATATTCGCGCGATTGTGGAGCCGTATATTCTGGAGGTTCTTCCCGAGGGTTGGATTACCAAAAAGACTGAATGGCATGTGAACCCGACGGGCACATTTGTTATTGGTGGGCCAGATGGTGATGCGGGACTGACAGGGCGCAAGATTATCGTGGATACTTACGGCGGTGCGGCCCCGCATGGCGGCGGCGCGTTTTCGGGGAAAGACCCAACGAAGGTTGACCGTTCGGCGGCCTATGCTGCGCGGTATCTGGCGAAGAACGTTGTGGCGGCTGGTTTGGCGGAACGCTGCACTTTGCAGGTGAGCTATGCGATTGGGGTGGCGAAGCCGTTGTCGATTTATGTCGATACGCATGGCACTGGTCAGGTGGACGCGGCACAGATTGAACGCGCTGTGGCGCAGTGCATGGACCTTACCCCGCGCGGGATACGGGAACATTTGCAGCTGAACCGGCCGATTTATGCGCGCACGTCTGCCTATGGGCATTTCGGGCGGGCACCGGAAGCGGATGGCGGATTTTCGTGGGAAAAGACTGATCTGATCGAGGCTTTGAAAAAGGCGGTTTGATCGGGTGATTTGGTAGAAAAAAGGGGGCCGAATTTGCGGCCCCCTTTTGTTTAGATCAGAGGAACTTGTATTCTTCTGGCACCCAGGCAAACGCATCGCCTTTGACATCGACATGGCCCACGCCAGGGAACGGTAGGTGAGAGCCTGCAACAGCGATCTTGTCTGCGGCAACCATTGCCAGCACTTTCTTGCGGGTGGCAGATGCCGCCGCACTATCGGCATCAAAGACAAGGCCGATGTCGGGGTGTTGGAACTGCAGGGCCGCAAGCGCGGTTGAATCGCCCCAGATGATCAGTTGATCCGTGCCCGACGACAATCGGTATCCGGTGTGGCCCGGTGTGTGGCCAGGCATGGCGATAGCGCTGACGCCACCACCAAGATCAGCGTCGCCGTCAAACGGCATGATGCGGTCGCCATAAGCGGCGGCAACACTTGCGGCAAGGGCGAAGAACGGCTTTGAGGCCTCTGGCACCGAAGCGGCGATAGCGGCGTCTGTCCAGAACGCAAATTCAGCAGACGCAACATGCAGGGACGCATTTGCGAACACAGCCCCCGAATCTGTGACCAAGCCGCCAATATGGTCTGGATGCATATGCGTCAGGATGATGCGAGTAACGGCGTCTGGGGTAACACCTGCGGCCTCGAGTGCGGCCAGATGGCGTCCGGCGGTAGGACCGAATGCGCCGCCGGCACCGGAATCGATCAAAGTGATGTCTGTGCCGGACCGGATCAGGTGGGTGCTGACCGGAACCGAAAGTGAGGCGGCCGGATCAAGATAGGCTGCGGCAAGATCGGCCGCGACAACTGTCGGATCGGCATTGACCAGCAGCTCTTGCCCAATGCCAAGGAAGCCATCAAGCAGGGTGGTCAAGGTCATATCGCCGACGCGGCGGTCATAGATGACCGGGCGGGTCACAGGAGAGGTGGCTGTTTGCGCAAGGGTGATGCGCGGCGCGCCAATGGCAGCAAGAGCGGTGGCACTTGCAAGGCCGCCGAACAAGCCACGGCGGGAAAGCGATGGGGTGATCATTGGATGCTCCTAATTAAGTGAATTATCCATCGCAAGAGTAGCGCATGGTCAGGGTGCCGCAACCAACGGGGCCGTGATCCGCTGTGCGCGACCGCACAGGGTTTGTGCCAGGGTGCAGCGCGGAACAGCCAAGGCGGGCAGATTGGCATGGCGCTGGGCGCGACCCGGCTTGACGCTTTGCGCGACCTGGCTTGACGCTTGGTGCAACGGGGGGTAGGCCGCAACACCCAACAGGTGAAGCCCGATGAGCGACGAAAACCAGACACCAGAGCGGCGGAATTTCTATGGCCGCGTGCATGGCAAAACGCTGCGCACCAGCCAAAAAGCCTATCTGAAAGAAGATCTGGCCGGGATCAGCCTGAGCGGCATCAGTGCGGCGGACAATCCATCGCGGGTGCCGATTGATCCGGTCGCGATTTTTGGCCAGCGACCGTTATGGCTGGAAGTGGGCTTTGGCGGGGGCGAGCATCTGGTGCATATGGCGGCGGCCAACCCCGGCGTCGGGATTATTGGCTGTGAGCCTTACGTGAACGGCATTGCGATGTTTCTGGGCCGCGCGCGGGCGGCGAATGTCAGCAACATGCGCATCCATCCCGGCGATGTGCGTGATTTGTTTGAGGTGCTGCCTGCGGCGTCGGTTTCCAAGGCGTTTCTGAATTATCCCGACCCATGGCCGAAAGCGCGGCATCATCGGCGGCGGTTTGTGACGCAGGGGTATCTGACGGCATTCGCGCAGGTGATGGCACCGGGGGCAGAGTTTCGGGTGGCGACGGATATTGAAGATTACGTGCGCCAGACTTTGGAAGAAGTGCCGCTGGCGGGATTTGAGTTGGTTTACGCGGGCGGTGTGGCTTGGGGCGACTGGATTTCGACACGCTATGAGCAGAAAGCGCTGCGTGAGGGGCGGGCGCCGCATTATCTGACCTATCGGCGGATTTAATCTGGCGGTGCGCTGATCGCGCAGGTTTTTTTTCTTGACGCCGGGACTTCGCCCGGCGCGCAAGGTGAGCCTCCGGCGGGGATATTTTTGCCAAGGTGAAATTGCAGGGCTTTGGTTGGTGGACCCTGCCGCGTCACTACGGTAATCAGACGCAAAGTGATGGGAGTACCTTCTATGTCTGGCCATGGTGCAGAAGAGCCGATGACGGCGCGGAAGTCTGGGGCGCTGTCAGGCGTGGCGGATGTGCCGGGGGATAAATCCATCTCGCACCGGGCGTTGATCTTTGGCGCGATGGCGGTGGGCGAGACGAAGATCACAGGCTTGCTGGAAGGCCAAGACGTGCTGGACACGGCATCGGCGATGCGGGCGTTTGGGGCGGAGGTTATGCAGCATGGCGCAGGGGCGTGGTCAGTGCACGGGGTTGGCGTTGGGGGGTTTTCGGAGCCTTCGGGCGTGATTGATTGCGGCAATTCGGGTACTGGGGTGCGCCTTATTATGGGCTGTATGGCCACGACCGCGATGACGGCGACTTTCACCGGGGATGCCAGTTTGCGCAAGCGGCCGATGGGGCGGGTGACGGACCCGCTGTCGTTGTTCGGCACGCAGGCTTACGGGCGCAAGGGCGGGCGGTTGCCGATGACGGTGGTGGGGGCGGCGAACCCGGTGCCGGTGCGCTATGCCTTGCCGGTGGCGAGCGCGCAGGTGAAATCGGCGGTGTTGCTGGCCGGGCTGAACGCGCCGGGGCAGACGGTGGTGATTGAGCGCGAACCAACGCGGGACCATTCGGAGCGGATGCTTTTGGGCTTTGGGGCTGAGTTGACGGTGGAGCCTTCGGCGGAGGGGAATGTGATCACCCTGACAGGTCAACCGGAATTGCGCCCGCAGGTGGTGGCGGTGCCGAGGGATCCTAGTTCGGCGGCGTTTCCGGTTTGTGCGGCGTTGATAGTGGAGGGGTCGGATGTGATGGTTCCCGGCGTCAGTCAGAACCTGACGCGCAATGGGCTTTATCTGACATTGGTCGAAATGGGGGCGGAGATTGAGTTTCTGAACCCTCGGGTCGAGGGTGGCGAGCCAGTGGCGGATTTGCGGGTGCGGTTCAGCGACAATATGCAGGGGATCGATGTGCCCGCGGCGCGCGCGCCAAGCATGATTGATGAATTTCCAGTGCTGTCAGTGGTGGCGTCTTTTGCACATGGCCGCACGGTGATGCGCGGTGTCAAAGAGCTGCGGGTGAAGGAAAGCGACCGCATCGACGCAATGGCGCGGGGCCTTGAAGCTTGCGGCGTGCGGATCGAGGAAGATGAGGATACGCTGATCGTGCATGGCATGGGGCCGGGCGGAGTGCCGGGCGGGGCGGTTTGTGCCACGCATCTGGACCACCGGATTGCGATGAGTTTCCTCGTGTGCGGGATGGCGGCGAAGAAGCCTGTCGGCGTGGATGATGCGTCGCCGATTGTGACGTCGTTTCCGAAGTTTGAGGGGCTTATGTTGGGCTTGGGCGCGGATTTGCTGCGCGGGTGATGTATCAAGAGGGGGCTGTCTGCCCCCACGGCCTTCAGCCGTCCCCCGAGGATATTTGTGAACAGAAAAAGCGTTGAGCGAAAGCAGGGCATGCGATGATCTTTACCGTGGCGATTGACGGCCCGGCGGCAGCGGGCAAGGGCACGATTGCGAAGGCGGTGGCGGCGCATTTTGGGTTTGCCTATCTGGATACCGGGCTGCTTTATCGGGCGGCAGCGCGCAAGGTGATGGACGGGATGGACCCGGAGGCGGCGGCAAAGGCATTGACCCCGC
The DNA here is from genome assembly GCA_031402355.1 of Pseudorhodobacter sp. GTDB lineage: Bacteria > Pseudomonadota > Alphaproteobacteria > Rhodobacterales > Rhodobacteraceae > JACMNW01. Next base: position 15,031 of record JANNSG010000008.1, read on the forward strand.
ATGATTTTGAGCGGGTTGGATTGCGGACGGCCAAGGTGGGGCAGGCGGCATCTAAAATCGCGGCTCTGCCCAAGGTTCGCGCGGCGTTGGTTGATTTCCAGCACAAGTTTGCGCGCAATGAGGGCGGGGCGGTTCTGGATGGGCGCGATATTGGCACGGTGATCTGCCCGGAGGCGGAGGTGAAGTTGTTTATCACTGCGTCCGACGAAGTGCGCGCGGTGCGGCGGCATGCGGAACTGGCGGAGAAATCGGCGGATCTGACGGTTGCCGAGGTGCTTGCTGATCTGCAGGCGCGGGATGCGCGGGATACCGAACGGAAGGTGGCCCCGCTGATAGCGGCGGCGGATGCGGTACTGCTGGATACATCGGAGATGACGATTGATCAGGCAGTGGCGGCGGCGATTGAAGTGGTGGAGAAGACGATCGCTGAAACGGCATGAACCCAACGGACGGATATGATGACGGAACACAGTGTAGATCTTTCGGCTTGGCCGCGTGCGGATCAGTTTCGGTTCTTTAGGAGCTACGCACGGCCACATTATGCAGTGACGGCCCGGATCGATATCACCGGGCTGTTAAACCGCAGTCGGATCGAAGGGCGATCATCCTACAGGGCGTGCCTGCATGCCATCGGGGCGGGCATTCATGCGGTGCCAGAACTGTGCATGCGGTTTCGCGGCGATGTGGTGGTGCGCCATGATGGGGTTGAGTTGTCGATGACTGTGCCGTTGGCGGACGGCAACTTTCGCTATGCCTATGTGCCGTTCCATCGTGATCTTGTGACATTCGACAGAGTTGCTGCCGACATTATCGCAAAAGTCGCGCAGGGCGGTGATCTGAGCGCCAATAGCGGTGCGCGCGATGATGTGGCTTATCTGTCGTGCATGCCCTGGCTGGATTTCACGTCGATCAACAACGCACTTCCGGGCCCGCAGGACTGCATTCCTCGGGTTTCGTGGGGCAAGTTTGTTGAAGGCAATCAAGGGCGATGGTCAATGGCAATGGCCATTGAGGTGCATCATGCGCTGGTTGATGGCCACCAGGTGGGGGATTACTTTGCTGCTGTGCAGGAAGCTGCCGACGCGGTCTGACCCCCCGATCGACACAAATGCCCGTTTCTCTTGCCAGTCCAGCCTGATCCCGTTATGGGTGCCCCATTCTGAAGATTGAGTCGTGTGTGCCGGTGTTCCGGGACATATCTGCTTTTCCTGTCAGACCCATTCAAGACCGGCGGAGCCAACCGCGTGGCCAGTGAAAAGACGTGAAAAGGAAACTGAACTACATGAGCACCAAAGCCACGATGGAAGACTTCGAAGCCCTGTTGAAGGAAAGCTTTGAAATTGACACACCCGAAGAGGGGTCTGTTGTCAAAGGCCGGGTTATCGCGATTGAAGCGGGCCAGGCGATTATTGATGTCGGCTACAAGATGGAAGGCCGCATCGACCTGAAGGAATTTGCAAACCCCGGTGAGCAGCCCAATATCAATGTGGGCGACGAGGTTGAAGTGTATCTGGACCGCGTGGAAAACAGCCGCGGTGAAGCCCAGATCAGCCGTGAAAAAGCCCGTCGCGAAGAAGCGTGGGATCGTCTTGAAAAGGCCTATGCATCCGAAACCCGCGTTGATGGCGCGATCTTCGGCCGCGTCAAAGGCGGATTTACCGTTGATCTTGGCGGCGCTGTGGCGTTCTTGCCCGGTTCCCAGGTTGACGTGCGCCCTGTGCGTGACGCAGGCCCGTTGATGGGTATGAAGCAGCCGTTCCAGATTCTGAAGATGGACCGTCGCCGTGGCAACATCGTTGTGTCGCGTCGCGCTATTCTTGAAGAATCGCGTGCGGAACAGCGTGCTGAGGTTATCGGGAATCTTACCGAAGGCCAAACCGTTGACGGCGTGGTCAAGAACATCACCGAATACGGTGCGTTCGTAGACCTCGGCGGCGTTGACGGCCTGTTGCACGTAACCGACATGGCATGGCGCCGCGTGAACCACCCGTCAGAAATTCTGGCGATTGGTGAAACGGTCAAAGTGCAGGTCATCAAGATCAACAAAGAGACCCACCGCATCAGCCTTGGCATGAAGCAGTTGCAATCGGACCCATGGGATGCGGTTGAAAAGATGTATGCGCTTGGCACCCAGCATAAGGGCCGTGTCACCTACATCACCGATTACGGCGCGTTTGTTGAACTGGAAGCCGGTGTTGAGGGGCTTGTTCACGTCAGCGAAATGTCCTGGACCAAGAAGAACGTACATCCCGGCAAGATCGTTTCGACCAGCCAAGAAGTCGAAGTCATGGTGCTGGAGATTGACAGTGCCAAGCGTCGGGTCAGCCTTGGCCTGAAGCAGACGCAGCGCAACCCATGGGAAGTGTTTGCTGAATCGAACCCGGTTGGCACGATCATCGAAGGCGAGGTTAAGAACATCACCGAATTCGGTCTGTTCGTTGGCTTGGACAACGATATCGATGGCATGGTTCACCTGTCTGATCTGTCCTACGATCAGCGCGGCGAAGATGCGATTGCGAACTACCGCAAGGGCGACACGGTTAAGGCATCGGTCACCGAAGTCGATGTCGAGAAAGAGCGCATTTCGTTGTCCGTCAAGGCACTGGGCGAAGACACCTTCACCGATGCGGTTGATGGCGTGAAGCGTGGCGGGATCGTTACTGTTGTTGTGACGGCGATCGAAGAAGGCGGCGTCGAGGTGGAATACCAGGGTGCCAAGTCGTTCATCCGTCGGTCTGACCTGTCGCGTGACCGGGCTGATCAGCGGCCAGAACGCTTCCAGATCGGCGACAGCATTGATGCGCGCGTCACCAACATTGATCCGAAAACCCGCCGTCTTGGGCTTTCCATCAAGGCGCGCGAAATTGCCGAAGAGAAAGAAGCCGTGGAACAATACGGGTCGTCCGATTCGGGCGCGTCGCTGGGCGATATCCTTGGTGCGGCGCTTAAAGGCGGCAACTAAGACTGATCCTACGGTCAATAAAAGCAGGAGCCTCGCCTTTTGGCGGGGCTCTTTTGCATTTCAGACCCCCTTATCCATTGGTTTCCCCCGGTTTTTGTTTGTGCGGTCAAGATTTTTGCCTATAGTTTCTGGATAATAAGAAGTGGCGGTAGCTCAACGTGTCTGCCAGACGCGCCAGCCATTTTCAGGGGGACAACTAGGATGATCCGGTCGGAACTGATCCAAAAAATTTCGGATGAAAATCCACATTTGACGCAGCGCCACGTAGAGCGGATCGTCAACACGGTATTTGAAGAAATCATTGAGGCCCTGTCCAAGGGTGACCGAGTGGAATTGCGCGGTTTTGGCGCGTTTTCCGTGAAGGCCCGCGATGCCCGCGTAGGGCGCAACCCGCGCACCGGCGAGGCGGTGAAGGTCGATGACAAGAAGGTGCCGTTCTTCAAAACCGGCAAGTTATTGCGGGACCGTTTGAACGGCAAGTGACGGCCGGGGCTTGTGACCAAGCTGTGAAGCGCAGATAGTGAGACCAGCTTTGGCTGTAGTGAGGCGTTTACCCAAATGATCCGCACCCTGCGATATGTGTTTCTTGGTCTGCTGGGTCTGGCCCTGCTGACTGTTGCGCTGGCCAACCGCACACCGGTAACGCTTCGGGTGTTGCCGGGTGATATGGCGGCGTTTCTTGGTTTTGGCGGTGCGATTGATCTACCGCTGTTCCTGGTGATTTTTGGCGGCATCGTTGCAGGATTGCTGATCGGGTTCGTCTGGGAATGGTTCCGGGAAAGAAAACACCGCAGCACCGCAAGCAACAAGACACGCGAAGTGTCCCGGCTTGAGCGTGAGCTGGCGGTGTTGCGCGACACCAAGGACGACCCGCAAGATGATGTGCTGGCCTTGCTGGACGCGCCGCGCAAGGCGGGGTGATGGGCGATATTCGCGTCAAGATTTGCGGCTTGCGAACGCCGGCTGAAGTGGCGGCGGTCGCAAAAGCGGGGGCTGCCTATTTCGGTTTGAATTTCTTTCAAAGAAGCCCGCGCTATGTTTCGCTGACGCAGGCCCGCGATCTGGCTTTGGCAGCGCCGGTGGGGCTGGCGAAAGTGGCCCTGGTCGTGGATGCCGACACCGCGACACTGGATGCAATTGTCGAAGCAATGCCGCTGGACATGTTGCAACTGCATGGTCACGAAACCCCTGACCGGGTGGCTGAAGTGCGCGCGCGCTACGGACTGCCGGTGATGAAGGTTCTGGGCGTGGCAGACGACGGCGATCTGGCAACGCTGATGGAGTATTCGGTGGTCGCAGACCAGATCATGATCGACGCCAAGCCGCCAAAAGGCGCGATCCTGCCGGGTGGAAACGGGGTTTCGTTTGACTGGCGGGTTCTGGTGGGACGCAGGTGGTTGCGGCCATGGATGCTGGCCGGTGGTCTAAGCGAGCAGAATGTGGCAGAGGCCATCAGGCTGACCGGTGCGCGGCAGGTGGATGTGTCATCGGGTGTCGAATCCGCGCCGGGGGTAAAGGATGCGGCCAGGATTGCGGCGTTTGTAACGGCGGCAGGGTAGGGCAAAAACTGCTCCTGCGGCCGAGAGCGGAATTTGAGTATTTTTACGAAAAGGAAGCCATGCAGGGCATAGGGCCGCAGTGGTTTCCTTCTGCGCTATGCTGGGCTACATCGGGTTGGGAACTAGGGGAGCACGACCATGGCGGAAGACGGGATCAACAGCTTTATGACCGGCCCAGACGAGCAGGGCCGCTTTGGCATGTTCGGCGGGCGGTTCGTTTCGGAAACGCTGATGCCGCTGATCCTTGATCTGGAAGCGCGCTATGAATTTGCCAAGACCGACCCGGAGTTTTGGGCGGAAATGGATTGGCTGTGGAAGCATTATGTCGGGCGGCCAAGCCCATTGTATTACGCCGAACGGCTGACCCAGCATCTGGGCGGTGCCAAGATCTATATGAAGCGGGATGAGCTGAACCACACCGGCGCGCATAAGATCAACAATGTGCTGGGCCAGATCATTCTGGCGCGGCGTATGGGCAAGACGCGGATCATTGCGGAAACTGGGGCCGGGCAGCACGGGGTTGCGACAGCGACGGTTTGCGCGAAGTTCGGGTTGAAATGCGTGGTCTACATGGGCGCGCATGATGTGGAGCGCCAAGCGCCGAACGTGTTCCGGATGAAGCTTTTGGGGGCGGAGGTTATTCCGGTGACCTCTGGTCGCGGTACGCTGAAAGACGCGATGAACGATGCGCTGCGCGACTGGGTGACCAATGTGCGCGACACGTTCTATTGCATCGGCACGGTCGCGGGGCCGCATCCCTACCCGGCGATGGTGCGGGATTTCCAATCCATCATCGGCAAGGAAGTGCGCTGGCAATTGGCCGAGCAGGAAGGCGAGGGGCGGCTGCCCGACACCGTGATTGCGGCGATTGGTGGCGGATCAAACGCGATGGGGTTGTTCTATCCGTTCCTTGACGATCCGAGCGTCAACATCATCGGGGTCGAGGCGGGCGGCAAGGGGGTTGATGACCGGATGCAGCATTGCGCTTCGCTGACCGGGGGGCGTCCGGGGGTGCTGCACGGCAACCGGACCTATCTGCTGCAGGACCCTGACGGGCAGATCCTGGAGGGGTTCAGCATCAGTGCCGGCCTCGATTACCCTGGCATTGGCCCCGAACACGCCTGGCTGCACGATACCGGCCGCGCGCAGTACGTGAGTATTACTGATGCCGAGGCGCTGGTGGCGTTTCAGTTGTCTTGCGCATTGGAAGGCATCATCCCGGCGCTGGAGCCGAGCCATGCCTTGGCCCATGTTATGAAAATTGCGCCGACGCTGCCTGCGGACCATATCATCGTGATGAACATGTGTGGGCGCGGTGACAAAGACATTTTCACCGTGGCCAAGCACCTGGGATTCGACATGAAGGTCTAAACTTTTGTCGGGTCTTGCTTTTTGGCCCGGCGCAAGTTCGGCCACAGTGCTGATCCTGGGGGTGTTCTGCGGTACTGCGGCCGGCTCTGACATAAACCTGGGTTTATTGCCGCAAACCATCGGATGAAAAAGGGACGATAAACCATAGATCGATTTACGCCTTAGGGTTGTGATCGGCAGGTTGCTGCAGTGGCTGGCTTGACCGGCTGAAACCAGCGATCTGGAGTTTGACCATGAAAAAAACCCTTATGATGACCACCGCATTGATCTTTGGCGGGCAGATGGCCTTTGCCGCGATTGACCCGCAGGCCCTGGCCGACCGTTATATTGCGGATGGTTACAGTTTTGTTGAGGTGAAGCAGGGGCCCAACCAAACCAAGATTGAAGCCGTCAAAGATACGACGGTGGTCGAAGTTGTTTATGACAACGAGACTGGTTTGATCCTCAGCGAGGAAACCCAAGCTGCCGATGACGATGAACTGGGCCGGACCGGGATCGAAATCAAGAGTACGGACAAAGACTTTGACGACTCCGATGACGAAGATGAAGACGAAGACGAAGACGAAGATGAAGATAGCGACGATGACAATGATGACGGCGACGACGATGACAATGACGACGACGGCGATGAAGACAAAGATGATGACAATGACAATGACGTCGACGATAGCGGCGATGACAATGATGATGACAGTGGCGATGACAATGATGAAGATGGCGGGGATGATTCAGACGGGGACGACGGCGAAGAAGACTAAGCAATTCGCTCCAATGGGCGGTGCGTAAAGTTGGATCACCCGGCTCATGTTTGAGCCGGGTGCATTGCATTCGAAGCGGTGACGCTTATTTTGGTCCGAATATGCGGACGATATTGAAGGGCAAAATGGAACGAAGACGGGTGATCAAAGCCGGGTTTGCCGCGGTATTTCTTTTGGCTGTGATGGCAAACCCGGTGCTGGCGGCCTCCTACGTCGAGCAGATTGTATCGCAGCTGCGCCGGCAGGGGTTTGACACGGTCAAAGTAGAAAGCACCTGGCTTGGCCGGGCACGCATCGAAGCAACCGGTGCGGCCGGTCGCCGCGAAATAGTGGTGGACCCGAACACAGGCGAGGTTTTGCGAGACCTTTGGCTGTCGAAATCGGGTGATGGGACCAACAAAGTCAGTATCGGCGGCGGTCAATCCGACGATGACGATGATGATGACGACGATGACGATGATGATGACAGTGGCGAAGACAACGATGATGACAACAGTGGCCAAGGCGGCGACGGCGGTGATGATGACTGACCCGACCTGTGCCAAGCTACTGATACGTACCAAATGAAGGGCCGGGTTCTGATCGGACTTGTGTTTGTCATTCAGGCGCTTTGTGCCGTATTTTTCGTGTCCGATATCCTGTCGTCTGTGCTGGGGCTGCGGACCACTCCGCCAAGCTGGCGAACGCGGGAGTTGCTGGAACTGGGCGCAGCACTGGGCCTGTTGCTGGGGCTGGGGCTGGGGGCGATGGTTCTGGCGCGTGCGTTGCGCGAACGTCATCTGGCTGAGGAACGTCTTCGCCGTGCCTCCGGGGCTTTCATGGATTTGCTGGAGGAAAGATTTGCCGAATGGGGGCTGTCGCCTGCCGAGCGCGACGTGGCGCTGTTCGCGATCAAGGGCATGTCGACGGCGGAAATCGCAGGACTGCGTAACACCAGTGAGGGCACAGTCAAGGCGCAGACGAATGCGATTTACCGCAAGGCGGGGGTGACGGGGCGGCCACAGTTGTTAAGTGTCTTCATCGAGGATCTGATGCGCGATGACTTGCCGGGTCTATTGGCGGAAAAGCCTCAATCCGCGGCGTAAAGCTGCAGGATTTCCAAAGGCACCACGGAAAGGGTCTTGGTGTGGGTGGCGGCAAGGCGCACCTTTGGGGCGGCGCCTTCCTCGTGCGCTTGTAGGAACCTCGTGGCGCAGAGGCACCATTTGTCACCCGGCTTGAGGCCGACAAAGCCGTATTCCGGGCGCGGGGTGGAAAGATCGTTGCCAAGGTATTTCGACAGCGCCAGAAATTCGGCGGTCATGATCGCGCAGACCGTATGCAAACCTTGATCCTGGGGGCCGGTATCGCAACAACCGTTGCGGAAAAACCCGGTCAGGGGCGCGTTGGAGCATTGCTCAAGCGCTGTGCCAAGCAGGTTGACGGAGGGTTCTTTCATCGCGGCCTCTGGGTTTGTATCGGTATAGCCTAGCGTGCCTCATCCGTGCCTGCATCTGTTAATTGGAGGCGTTTCAAAGGCTGGACCCTTTGTCGCGTGCTTGATATACCGCGCATCATGCTGGCTTATTTCGCGATCATAGCCCGAATTATATGCCCGGCGGTCTGACACCAGACGCGCCGGATTTGGGTCTTTGCACCCCTGACTGCCCCCCTGAAATTCAGTCTTAAGGACCGCATCCGATGTGCGCCGATACGCCAGCCCAAGATATGCCCGACTACCGCGATACTGTTTTCCTGCCGGAAACCGATTTTCCGATGCGGGCGGGTTTGCCTGCACGTGAACCCGATTGGTTGGCGCGGTGGGAAAAGATTGGGGTTTATGACCGGCTGCGGGAAAAAGCCGCTGGTCGCACCCCGTTTACACTGCATGACGGCCCGCCCTATGCCAACGGGCATCTGCACATCGGCCACGCGCTGAACAAGGTGTTGAAGGATATGGTGGTGCGTAGCCAGCAGATGATGGGGAAAGATGCCCGTTATGTGCCGGGGTGGGATTGCCACGGTCTGCCGATTGAATGGAAGATCGAAGAACAATACCGCGCGCGCGGCGAGGATAAAGACGCGGTTGACAAAGTGGCCTTCCGTCAGGAATGCCGCAAATTCGCCGATGGCTGGGTCGATATCCAGCGCGAGGAATTCAAGCGTTTGGGCGTGACCGGGAATTGGGCGGATCCCTACAAGACGATGGATTACCACGCCGAGGCGGTGATTGCGGGTGAGTTCATGCAGTTTTTGATGAATGGGTCGGTGTATCAGGGGTCCAAGCCTGTAATGTGGAGCCCGGTGGAGAAGACAGCACTTGCCGAGGCGGAGGTGGAGTATCACGACCATACAAGTCATATGGTTTGGGTGCGGTTCAGGGTCGTTGCGGGGGACGCGCTGTTCACCAAGACCCCGACGGATGTTGTGATCTGGACGACGACGCCTTGGACCATCCCGCAAAACCGGGCCATCGCGTTTGGCCCCGGTATTGCCTACGGTCTCTATGAAATCATCGGGCGGCCCGAAGATAGCACGGCGATAATCGGGCAACGTGTGTTGCTTGCCAATGGCTTGGCCGAAGGCGTTCTGGCGCAGGCAAAACTCGCTGGCCCGGAAATGGTGCGCAAGTTGTGCGATGTGTCTGCGGATGATCTGGCTGCTATTATCTGTGCACATCCGTTCCGCGGCGTTGAAGGCGGCGCTGGCGAATGGGATTATGATGTCCCCATGCTTCCTGGTGATCATGTCACCGACGACGCAGGCACCGGGTTTGTGCATACGGCACCTTCGCACGGCGATGATGACTATCAGTTGGGCCTGAAATTCAAGCTGCCGATGACCTACAATGTCGAACCTGACGGGTCTTACCGCAAGGACTTGCCGCTGTTCGGTGGCCAGCACATCATCCTGCCCGATGGCAAGGAAGGCCCGGCCAACGTGTCGGTGATCAAGCAGCTGGCCTATGCCGGCGCGCTGTTTGCGAAGGGGAAGTTGAAGCATAGCTACCCGCATTCTTGGCGGTCCAAAGCCCCGGTGATCTACCGCAATACGCCGCAGTGGTTTGTGGCGATTGACAAAAAGCTCGACGATGGGATGGGCACCTATGGCGATACGATCCGCCAGCGGGCGCTGAACTCGATCAACCAACTGGTCGAATGGACACCAGTTACCGGGCGCAATCGCCTGCATTCGATGATCGAGGCGCGGCCTGATTGGGTGTTGTCGCGGCAGCGCGCTTGGGGTGTGCCGCTGACCTGTTTCGTGAAAAAAGGTGTCAAACCGACCGACCCGGATTTCCTGTTGAGGGATCAGGCCGTGAACGCGCGGGTTATTGCGGCGTTTGAAGCGGATGGCGCGGATGTTTGGTATGTGCAAGGATTCAAGGAGAAAATCTTGTCCGGCATCGTCGATCCGCAGGATTATGACCAAGTGTTCGACGTGCTGGATGTATGGTTTGATTCTGGGTCCACCCATGCGTTTGTGTTGCGCGACCGGGCGGATGGGTCCGTAGATGGTTTGGCCGATTTGTATCTGGAAGGCACCGATCAGCATCGCGGCTGGTTCCATTCATCCATGTTGCAGGCCTGCGGCACCAAGGGGCGCGCGCCTTACAGGGGTGTGCTGACGCACGGGTTTACGTTGGATGAGAAGGGCATGAAAATGTCTAAGTCGCTGGGCAATACCACCGCCCCGGCGGAAGTGATCAAGGAATACGGTGCCGATATTCTGCGGCTTTGGGTGGCGCAATCGGATTACACGATTGATCTGCGCATCGGCAAGGAAATCCTGAAAGGGGCGGCAGACAGCTATCGCCGCCTGCGCAATACGATGCGGTTCTTGTTGGGCAACCTTTCGGGGTTCTCGGACGCTGAACGTTTGGACGCCGCCGATATGCCGGAACTGGAGCGGTGGATTTTGCACCGTTTGGCGGAATTGGACGGCGAAGTGCGCAAGGGCTATGCGGCATATGATTTCCAGGGCGTGTTCCAAAAGCTGTTCGCCTTTGCCACCACCGATCTGTCGGCGGTGTATTTCGATATCCGCAAGGATTCGCTTTACTGTGATGCAGCGACCAGCCCCCGCCGCCGTGCCGCGCGCACGGTTCTGGACATTGCGTTCCACCGTTTGACGACATGGCTGGCCCCGATTTTGGTGTTCACCATGGAAGAGGTTTGGCTGGAACGGTTTCCGGGTGAGGCATCATCGGTGCATCTGGAGGATATGCCGGAGACACCAAGTGCGTGGCGCAATGATGCGTTGGCGAAGAAATGGGAACTTATTCGGGTCGCGCGGCGCGTAGTTACGGGTGCGCTTGAAGTACAGCGGACGGCCAAAGTGATCGGCGCCAGCCTTGAGGCTGCACCCACTGTCTATTTCAGCCTTGAGCAAGACGCCGCGGCTGCAGCTTCCGTGGATTTTGCAGAGGTTTGCATCACCTCTGCGATCAAATTCGTCTCAGGCGTACTGCCACCGACCGGCAAACTTGCCCCGATGGAATCATTCCGACTTCCGGATGTGCCCTCTATTCACGTCGTGTTTGAACTGGCCAAGGGGCACAAATGCCAACGCTGCTGGCAGATTTTGCCCGATGTTGGCACGCATAAGCACGCGCATACTTGTGCGCGGTGCAACGACGCTTTGGGATGATACGCCAAGCGGGTTTTGATAGCCCGCTTGGGGCGCTGACGCTGACGGAAGTGGATGGCGTTATCACTGCCCTTGCTTGGCAGCGATGCAAGGCCGAAGGCGGGTCTGCCGCTTTGGCGGTGGTTTGCGCGCAATTGGCGGAGTACTTTGCTGGCAAACGGCAGGTGTTTGATCTGCCGCTGGACTTTGGCTCGGGCTTTCAGGAAGGTGTTCGCCGCGCGATGGCGGCGATCCCCTACGGCGAGACACGAACTTATGGCGATTTGGCACGCGCTTTGGGCGCGCCCGCGCAGGCAATCGGGCAAGCTTGCGGGGCAAACCCCATTCCCATTCTGATCCCCTGTCACCGGGTTTTGGCAGCGAACGGGCTCGGCGGTTATTCGGGGGCTGGTGGTGTGGAAACCAAGGTGGCGCTGTTGCGTCTGGAAGGGGCAGCATCCTTGTTGATCTGACGTCGCTTGAGGTTCTGCGCCAGGGATGACAGGATCATCTGAAAATGGGGCAGGCAATGACCATCGGCGTGTTTCTGGCAGTTCTTGCCGCGGCCTTTCTGCATGCCCTGTGGAATGCGTTGATAAAGACCGGAACGTCCAAAGTGGGCGGCATGGTGATCTTGTCGATTGTCGAAGTGCCGATCGGGTTGGCGATTGTGGCGTTTCGCCCAAGCATGAACCCGGACGCCTGGCCTTGGGTGATCGCTGCGGGATGCACGCATTTTGCGTACAAGTTCTTCCTGACCTCGGCCTATGAAAAGGGTGATCTTTCCCGCGTTTACCCCATCGCGCGCGGGGCGGCACCGATGGTGGTAGCACTGATCGGGGCATTCACCCTGAAGGATGCGATCAGTCAGGCCCAATATGCCGGAATTGCTGTTCTTGGTGCCGGAATACTGATGTTGGCGCGGGGGGTTTTCGCGCGCGGTGAAGACCGGGCCTTGCTGCCTTTCGCATTGGGATCTGCCTGCGCCACGGCGACTTATACGATGATCGACGGGCTTGGCGCACGGATAGCGGGTGATGCGGCGGTTTATGTCGCATGGGTCTTTGTGGCGGACGGTTTGATTTTCACTATCGGAATTCTGTCGTGGAAAGGGCTTGCCGTGTTGCCGCGAGATGGGCGGGCGTGGCGTCTGGGCGTGTTCGCGTCAGCGGCGTCTTACGGGGCTTACGCGGTGTCGATCTGGGCCATGACCATCGCGCCGATTGCCGTGGTGGCGGCGCTGCGCGAGACTTCGATCTTGTTTGCCGTGCTCATCGGCTGGCTGGCCTTTGGCGAAAAGATGACGCAAGACAAGGCAGTTGCAGCCTTTGTCATCGTGGCGGGGGTCTTGTTGACCCGCCTTTGAGCCGCTGCCGTCAGCCGCCGATACGGGGTCTGCGCGCGGGCAGAATCTCTTGCACGATGCCCGCACCGGTCAGGTAAAGCGAGGTGACAACAAGCCCCCAATGCGCCCAGCTGCCCGGATGAAAATCCACCCAGGCGGCCCATCCGGCAAAGACAACCCACGCAAGTGCGATGGGCAACGACACAGAGCGCCATCGTTCGGTGCGGACGGGATGGATGAATTTCAGATTGGTGAACATAGTCAGGGTTAGTGCCACCACGATGAACAAGGTTACAAAATAGGGCGGTTCCAGCGCGAACAGGACAAGCACCACCATATTCCAGCAGGCCGGGAAGCCCGCAAATGATTTGTCCTTTGTTTTCATGCGAGTATCGGAAAAATAGATCACTGACCCATAGACAATCACGATAATCGCAATCCAGCCTGTCCAACCCGGCAGCAGGTCGGATTTGAACAGCGCATAGGCCGGGATGAAGACATAGGTCAGATAGTCGATGATCAGATCCATCAACACGCCGTCATACGTGGGCCAGTTTTCTGTCACATCATAGCGCCGCGCCAACGGGCCATCCAGCCCATCGACAAGCAACGCCACGACCAGCCACAGGAACATCATATCCCATTTGCCATTTACGGCGGCCAACATGGCCAGCATCGCAAGAACCGCGCCTGTGGCGGTAAGCAGATGCACGGACAGGGCTTTGAGGCGGGTGTTCATGCCCCAGTGATGGCGGAATTTACAGGTTTAATCAACCATTGCCGGGTATTTACGCGCGCGGATGGGCGCGGTCGTAGACCTGCATCAAGTGGGCGGCATCAACGGCCGTGTAGGCTTGGGTGGTGGACAGCGACGCATGGCCCAAAAGTTCCTGAATAGCGCGCAGATCACCGCCAGCAGCAAGAAGGTGGGTAGCAAAGCTGTGGCGCAGGGCGTGCGGTGTGGCAGTGGCGGGCAAGCCCATCTGAGCGCGGGTTTTTTCCATGACGAGGGCTATCAGACGGGCGTTCAGCGGGCCGCCCCGCGCACCCCGGAACAATGCGTCATTTGGGGCAAGATCAAAGGGGCATAGGGCAGCGTATCTGGCCACCGCTTCACGCGCGGCAGGCAGCACGGGAACCAGACGTTCCTTGCCGCCCTTGCCTTTGATGCGGATGACATCGGGCAGCGGATGGGCGGCACCGGTCAGGCCCAACGCCTCGGATATCCGCAGGCCGCAGCCGTAAAGCAGGGTGACCACAGCGGTATCGCGCGCGCCGATCCAGTCTTCCCGCGCGTTGTCGCCTATGGTGGTGATCAAGTGACGGGCGGCGGTTTCCTCGATCGGGCGGGGCAGTTTGCGGCGGAATTTTGGGCTGCGCGCAGACAGCAGGGTTGTGGCATCGGCGCCTTCACGGTCGGCCAGCCATGCGGTAAAATTCTTGACCGCCGACAGGGCACGGGCGAGGGACCGGGCGGAAATGCCCCGCCCCCGTTCATGGGCCATCCATGCCCGCAGATCGGTTTGCGGGATGACGGCATAGGCGGACAGCCCTTCGGTGGTGCCCCGGTGCCGCGCGATGAAGTCAAGAAATCCTCCCACATCATGGGCATAGGCGGTGACGGTATTGGCGGCGACGCCGTCGAGCGCTTTGATATGTGTCAGCCAGGTTGACAGCGCATCGCGCAGCGCGGGGGATAGGGCAAGGCCACCTGTTGTCACGACAGCCAGCGGCGCATTGTCCGCTCAAATATTCCCGCAAAGAATGCCAGCAGGTCGGTGCCTTGGGTGGGTTTGAACTGATGTGGGTCTTCGGCCCCCATCACCAGCATTCCCGGCAAGCGGCCTTTGCCGAAATCGAGACGCAGCAGGGCTTCGGACCTGATCCAGCCCGCACGTTCACCGTAAAGCGCATCAGAACTGGGGATGGTTTGGCGCAAGGTAACGGGTCGCAGCGGCACGTTGCGGCCACCCGCCACATAGTCCGCGATAAATCCCGGCTCAGCCACGAAAAGCACATCGCCCAGTTTGCGCAGGGCAGGATCATCGGCACTTTGCACCGATTCCAGCACAAGCCGCAGGCAATCGACGCGCAGGGTTTGGGCAACTTCGGCCCCAAGGCTTTTCAGGAAATCCTCAAAGCTGAGCGGATCCAGCATCTGCAGAATGGCGCGGTGCACCTGATTGGTGCCGGCCAGGTTTTCATAGGCGGCGGCGATGACCGACCGATGCGTATCTTCCAGCCGGTCCAGCCGGTTTTCCAGCCGGTCCATCGCGATGCCGCGCAGATCAACGATGTTGGCCCCCATCGCGCGCCCATTGGCCGCGATCAGAGCATTCATCACGTCAATGTCTTCCAGCAGGGTTTCCGGTTCCGCGATGATGCGGTCGCGAAGGTCTTGTTCGATCATAAGCCGGGTGCCTTTGGTCGGGTCGCGGTGCATGGGGCACATGCGCACCCCATGTTCGGTTTTGCTATGGTATACACGGTTTCAGAGGATTTTCTGCCCGGTTTTTGCCCAGTCTTTCATAAACTGCTCTAGTCCCTTGTCGGTCAACACATGGGAGGCCAGGCCCTTGATCACGGCAGGGGGGGCGGTAATCACATCGGCCCCGATCAGCGCGCAATCCTTGACGTGGTTGGCAGTGCGGATCGAGGCGGCAAGGATCTGGGTCTTGAAATCGTAGTTGTCGTAGATCGTGCGGATATCACCGATCAGATCAAGGCCATCGACGTTGATATCATCAAGACGGCCAATGAAAGGGCTGATGAAAGTAGCACCCGCTTTGGCAGCGATCAGGGCTTGGTTGGCGGAAAAGCACAGGGTGACGTTGACCATGAAACCCTCAGCGGACAGCACTTTGCAGGTCTTCAAGCCGTCCCATGTCAGCGGCACTTTGACGGCGATGTTTGGCGCGATGGCGGCCAGCTTGCGGCCTTCGGCAATCATGTCTTCGGCCTTCAGCGCTACCACTTCGGCAGATACCGGACCGGACACGATGCCACAAATTTCGCGGGTGACTTCGATGATGTCGCGGCCCGATTTCAGGATCAGCGACGGGTTGGTGGTGACACCGTCCACCATGCCAAGATCGTTCAGTTCGGCAATTGCCTCTACATCAGCGGTATCGACAAAGAATTTCATTTAAGGCGTCCTTCAGTGATGGTGGATCAGGGTTGCAGGTGCTTGGGGCAGGGTTTACCCCAAGTGACGGCCTAGCGAAAGGTCGCAGGTGGGGTGGGCGATGTCCGAGCGGGTTTACTCCCAGGGCGAGTTGATTGGCGTGCTGACGACCGAGCCTTTGGGGCGCGTGCTGGACTACCGCGCGCCGGAGGGGGGCTGTGGGACCGGGGATTTCGTCGAGGTGCCACTAGGGCCGCGTAAGGTTTTGGGCGTCGTTTGGGGCGATGCCGTTGGCGGGTATGATGTGGCAAAGGTGCGCGCCGCCTATCGCCGTTTGGATGCGTTGCCGATGCGGGCGGAACTGCGCAGTTTCCTGATCCGTGCGGCGGATTATACGCTGACGCCGCTGTCTGCGATGTTGCGGCTGGCCACCCGTGCACCAGGATTGGGCGACCCACCGTCGATGCGCCGGGTATTGCGCTTGGGCGACGTGGTGCCCAACCGTTTGACCGACGCACGGCTCCGCGTGGTAGAGGCGCTGCGCGATTATGGCGGGGCGGCGGTGACGTTGGCGGAACTGGCCGAAGCGGCGGGTTGTGGGCCTGCGGTGATAAAGGGGCTGGTGAAGGCGGGCGTGGTGCTGGAACAGGACGCGCCGCGCGATTTGCCCTATGCGCGGCTCGATCCGGCGGGATCGGTGCGGCTGATGGGCGATCAGGTGGCGGCGGGCGATGCCTTGGTCGCGGCTGTGGCAATGGGCGGTTATTCGGCGACGCTTCTGAAAGGTGTCACCGGGTCTGGCAAGACTGAGGTCTATCTGGAGGCGGTGGCAGAATGCCTGCGCATGGGGCGGCAGGCGTTGGTCTTGCTGCCCGAAATTGCGCTTACGGCAGAGTTTCTGGCGCGGGTGGAGGCGCGGTTTGGCGCGCGCCCAGCGGAATGGCATTCCGGTGTCACGATGACCGAACGCCGTCGCCTTTGGCGGATGGTGGGGCAGGGTGATTCGCAGTTTGTCGTGGGTGCGCGGTCGGCGTTATTCTTGCCGTTTCAACAGCTTGGGCTGATCGTGGTCGATGAAGAACATGATACCAGCTACAAGCAGGAAGAAGGCGTTCTATACAATGCTCGCGATATGGCGGTGCTACGGGCGGCCATAGTTGGCGCGCCGATTGTGCTGGC
>JANNSG010000009.1:0-22174 GCA_031402355.1 Pseudorhodobacter sp.
GTCGGGCGCGATCTGGTCAACCCCCGTGCAAGGCATTCTGGATTTTCCGGCGCAGGCCTTGGTTCGGTTTTTCAAGAACCATGCGCTTCTCAGCATGACCGGGCAGCACCAATGGTATACCGTAAAGGGCGGGTCGATCGAATATGTCCGCCGCCTGCAGGCCGCCCTGGTGGCCGAAGCGGTTGATCTGCGGCTTGGCGCCGTGGTTGCCGCCGTGAAGCGTGAAGCCAACGGCGTGATGATCCGCGGCGTAGGCGCTGAATGGGAGTTGTTCGATGAAGTGATCTTTGCCACCCACTCCGATGACGCTCTGCGTCTTCTAGCCGACCCGTCGCCCGATGAGGCGCGG
Source organism: Pseudorhodobacter sp. (assembly GCA_031402355.1). Classification (GTDB taxonomy): domain Bacteria; phylum Pseudomonadota; class Alphaproteobacteria; order Rhodobacterales; family Rhodobacteraceae; genus JACMNW01. The sequence goes on from JANNSG010000009.1 coordinate 350, forward strand.
CTTCTGGGTGCCGTGGGATACCAATCGAACGAAGTTGTGCTGCACGCCGATACCGCGATCATGCCAAAGCATAAATCGGTCTGGGCAAGCTGGGTCTATACCGAACCCGCAGGCCCGCGCCCTGACCGGATTGATCTGACCTATTGGATGAATTCGCTGCAGCCAATCCCCCATGACGACCCGCTGTTCGTAACCCTGAATTCCAACCGCCCGATCAATGACAAACTGATCCATGATGTCGCCACGTTCCGGCACCCGGTTTACGATCTGGCCGCATTGGCCGCGCAAAGCAGCATTCGGGCGATGAACGGCACGCGGAATACCTGGTTTTGCGGGGCTTGGATGAAGAACGGCTTTCATGAAGACGGCTTTGCATCGGCGGTGGACGTGGTCGAAGGTTTGCGATCGCGCGAAACTGAACAGCAGTTGGTGGCATGACAACCGCCGTTGACCATATCCGGGGTGAAACGTTCCACGGCCGCAAAGGGGCCGTAAAGAACCAGTTTCGCTATGGTGTGGATTATGTGCTGTTGAAACCAGAAACGGCCCGCGGCCCGCGCCTGTTTTCGCGCAACCAGCGCAATCTGACCTCGCTTTATGACATTGATCATGGCGGCGCGCCAAAGCAGGGCAAAGGCGTGCGATGGGTGCGCGATGTGCTTGCAAGCCACACATTGCCGGGGAATGACGAGATTTTGTTGTTGGCCCAGCCGCGCGTCATGGGCCATGTGTTCAACCCGGTCAGTTTCTGGCTGTGTTATGACAGCCTGCACAATTTGCGGGTGGTGATTGCCGAGGTGTCGAATACCTTTGGTGACAGACATTCTTATCTCTGCCACCGCGATGATCACGCCCCCATCACCCGCGAAGATACGCTGACCGCGACGAAAATCTTCCATGTCTCGCCCTTTCAACCTGTTGAAGGCGGCTATAAATTCCGTTTCGATATCAGCCCCGATAAAATCGGTATCTGGATTGACTACTCCACCGGTGACGGCGGGCTATATACCACGCTGACCGGGCCGCGCGTGCCCCTGACCAACCGCGCAATTCTGATGGCGTGCCTGCGCAGGCCGTTCGGATCACGACGCGTGCTGGCGCTGATCCATTGGCAGGCGATCAAACTGGCGATCAAAGGCGCGCAATTTCGGCGCAGGCCTGAACCGCCTGTGGATGACGTCACGTGATGGCTGCGGTCAGCCCATCAGTTATGCGCGGTACAGGCCTTTGGCACTGGGCGGTTTTTGGGGGTATGCTAAGTGCGGCGGGCCTGCCGATTTATCTGCATGCGCCAAAGTTCTATGTCGATCAGTATGGCGTAAACCTTGCCGCTTTGGGCGGCGCTTTGGCGGCTCTGCGCCTGATAGATGTGGTGCAAGACCCGGTTCTCGGTTGGCTTGCAGGGGTGACGCGGCGCTATACCGGGGTCATGGTGGCGGGTGCGGCAGGGGTGATGGCACTGTCGATGTTCGGGCTGTTTGCCGTGACCCCACCGATTGCGCCGATCTGGTGGTTCGCGCTGACGCTGACCACGCTGTTCACCGCGTTTTCCTATCTGACGATTGTTTTCTATGCCATTGGCGTATCACGCGCGCAAACGCTTGGCACAGGCGGCCATCTTCGGCTTGCGGGCTGGCGTGAAACTGGCGGGTTGATCGGGGTGTGCTTTGCCGCCGTGGCACCTACAGCCTTGTCTCAGGCCCTGCCTGATCCCTTTACGGGCTTTGCGCTTGGTTTTGCTGTGGTAGCGGCCTTGGCCGTTGTCCTGATGCGCCGGGAATGGGCAGATGCGCCCAACCTGCCCGTGCACGGATTTGCCGCACTTGCCTCCACCTTACGCGACGCGCCCGCACGTCAACTGCTGTTGGTGGCCTTGTTCAACGGCGCACCGGTGGCGGTGACATCCACCTTGTTCCTGTACTTCGTCGAAAGCCGTCTGGCCGCCCCCGGATATGAGGGCGCGTTCCTGCTTTTGTTCTTTCTATCTGCTGCTTTGTCCTCGTTCGCGTGGTCGACCCTTGCCCAGCGTCATGGTGCAAAGCGGGTTTTGATGGCGGCAATGGCGTTGTCGATTGCGACTTTCATCTTTGCCGCCACCTTGGGCGCTGGCGATCTGGTGGCGTTTGGCGTGATCTGTGTCGCCTCGGGTGCCGCTTTGGGCGCTGATATGACGCTGCTGCCCGCGATCTTTGCCTGCCGCTTGGCCAGCCTTGAAACCCCGGGCGGCGAGGCGGTTGCCTTTGGCCTTTGGTCGTTCGTATCGAAACTGTCGCTTGCGATTGCGGCGGGCACCTTGCTGCCGATCCTTGATGCGTATGGCTTCCGTTCCGGCCAATCTAACCCTGACGCCGCCCTGCAAACCTTGTCTGTTCTGTATGCCCTGGTCCCCTGTGGCCTTAAACTAGTCGCAATGGCTGTTTTGGCCGTAACCCCCGCGCCGGAGAGCTGATCCATGTTGCCCGTCCTTTCCCTGTTCATCGGCAGCCTGCTGACCCTGACCCTACTATTCGGCCTGTCGCGCCTGATCGGGTTTCGTACCCAAAAGCCGGGGGATTTTGCAGCCAACGGGCCCGATTTTGATATGCGCACCCATCTGAGCGGCAAAATCCTGTGCGAAGGGGTGATCTACGGGCCTTTGGGGCGGGTGTCGTCGCGCTTTGTGGCCGATATGGTTGGCACATGGGATGGCGATACAGGCACGCTGGCGGAAACGTTCCGCTATGACAGCGGCGTTGTGCAGGAACGCTGTTGGACCCTGCACGTTGATAACGCAGGCATCATCCGCGCCAATGCGCCGGATTTGGTGGGTACGGGAACGGGCACCCAAAAAGGACCAGCCGTGCAGATGTGGTACACCATCAAACTGGACGCCTCGGCCGGGGGGCATGCCCTGAACGTGATAGATTGGATGTATCTGATGGAAAACGGCACCATCATGAACCGCAGTCAGTTTCGAAAATTTGGGATTCCGGTGGCCGAACTGATTGCCACAATGCGGAAGGTCCCGGCATGAGAGTATGGCAAGGCAAACGCTATTGGCTGGTTGGCGCGTCCGAAGGGCTGGGGCTGGCCTTGGCGCAGCAGATGAGCCGTGCCGGGGTGGACCTTGTACTATCGGCCCGCTCAGCCGACCGTCTGGCGGAGGCCGTGGCCACCCTTGCCCGCCCCGCCCGCGCTGTTGTGTGCGATGTCGCCGATACCGGATCGGTGCGCAAAGCCGCGGCAGAAGTGGGCGAAATTGACGGCGTGGTGTTCCTTGCGGGGGTCTATTGGCCCAACACAGCGCAAGCGTGGAATGCGGATCAGGTTGAGGCGATGTGCAACATCAACCTTACCGGATGCGCCCGTGTGATCGGTGCGGCGCTGCCCGCAATGGTGGCGCGCGGAACCGGGCATGTGGTGATCACCGGCAGCCTGTCAGGCTTTCGCGGGCTACCCGGCGCCATAGGCTACTGCGCCAGCAAGGCCGGCACCATGAGCCTTGCGGAATCGCTGTACTCCGACTTGCGTGGCACTGGCATTGCGGTGCAACTGGCCAACCCCGGTTTCATCAAAACACGGCTAACCGAAAAGAACGATTTCACCATGCCCTTCATCATGGAACCCGAGGCCGCCGCCCGCGCCATGTTTGAACACATGGGCACCGACCGTTTCAAGGTCAGCTTCCCCACGTTCTTTTCATGGATTTTCCGGGCGTCGCAGTTCCTGCCGGACTGGGCTTACTACCGCCTGTTCGCGCCTATTTCCGGACGCAAACCATGAAAAACCCGTCCATTCCGCCACGGTCCGCCCAATAGTCAGGCCGCAGCCGAAGCGCACCTTCGGGCGTGATCCAACCCGGGTCAACGCCGGTGATTTCCGGCGCAATAACCTTCAAACCGGGGTGACGGGCCAAAGCGGCAAGCAACTGATCTTCGCCCTCTTCGGCCAGCAACGAACAGGTACAATAGACCAGCCGCCCGCCGGGGTTCAGCAGGCCCAACGCGCGGTCAAACAGCCGCGCTTGCAGATCAACCAGCACCGGCACTTCGCCGCCATCCTTTACAAACGGCAAATCCGGGTGCCGCCGCATCGTGCCCGTCGCCGAACAGGGCGCGTCCAGCAAAATCGCGTCAAAACCGCCGTCACGTTCCCAATTCAGCGCATCCGCCACCACCAGTTTTGCCGCCAACCCGGTTCGCGCCAGATTTTCGGCGACCACGGCCATGCGCGGGCCGGAAATATCAATCGCGGTGACGTCCGCCCCCAAGGCCGCCAGCTGCAGCGTCTTGCCACCTGGCGCTGCGCAAAGATCAAGCACCTTTTGCCCTGGCTTCACCGCCAGCAACGGCACTGCCAAAGCGGCCCCTGCATCTTGCACCCACCAGTCACCCGCCGCATACCCCGGCAGGGCGGACACCTGCCCCGGATCGACCAGCCGCACAGACCCGGTTGGCAGGACCTCTGACCCCGGAGTATCGACCACAACCCCCGGCTTAACCGTCAGGTCCAAGGGCGGCGACAATGCCTGCACGGCTTCAATCGCCGTCACCACATCGCGGCCAAAGCGCGCGACCAAGGGTTTGCGCAGCCACATCGGCAGGCGTTGCGGCGGCAGTTTGGCAAAGGGGGCCTCAGCCGCCGCGACCTTGCGCAAGACGGCATTCACGAGACCCGTCATATGCCCGGTGCGGTTGCCATGCCGGACAATCTCGACGCTGGCATTGACCACGCCATGCGACGCCGCCCCCAGAACTGCCATTTCCACCACAGCCAGCCGCAGCGCGTTCATCACCAGATCCATCGGTGCCTTGCGCAGATGCGGGGCTAACACACGATCCGCCTGTTCCACATGCCGCAACGTGACCGTGGCCAATCGCTGCGCGCGCGCACGGTCAGATGGGCCAAGGCCCGCAAGGGACCCGTTTCCATCGGCCAAGGCATCTGACAGCATCGCCCCTTCGTCCAGAACCGCGCCCAGCAACCCCACTGCCGCCACCCGTGCCGCCAGACCTTCTGCTGCCATCTGCTGCCCTGTCCATGCTTGTGTCTTTGGCAACCGGGCCTATATCAGCAAGAGGACAGGCACAAGGAAGCGACCGATGACAGAAATTGCCCCGCTGCCCGAGGCTGCGAAACGCGCCTTGGCCGAAGCCGAGGCCCGCCGCAAATCGGCGCAAGTCGCGGACAGACCCCCAGAGCTTGGTGGGCGCAATGGCCCAGAGCCGGTGCGCTATGGCGATTGGGAAAAAAAGGGCCTCGCCGTAGACTTTTGAACTGCAGGGTCAGCGCAGTTTGAATGTCGCCGAATCGCCAGCACCTTGATCAACGGTAAAGCGCAGCTTTTCTGCACCGAGGGCTTCGACCAGCTGACAGTTTTCTTCGACCAGATAGCCGCTCCAATCCAGATTGCGGCAAAAATACCCTTCTTTCCATTTCCAGTCGCCGGTTATGCCCCAACCAAGGGCGGAACCGGTGATCTTGCCATCGGGCGCAAGGTTCAGGGTCAGGTTGTAAAGCCCAATTCGCAGATCGCGCCCCTCGATCAGCTTGAGGAAAGCAGGAAGGTCGCGAATGGGCGTAAAGGTGTCCGCCCGCATGGGGCCAGCCAGCAAGACGAAAGCCACAACCATGACCGATTTGAAAACAGACATGCAAATTATCCTCTATAACCAAAGATCATACGCTGATCTGGTTTGACCGGATCAGTCAGGGCCGCATCAGAATGGGCTCACAAAGGTTAAGTGTGCGCTAAATTCCCAGCACGTCCATCATGTCATATTCGCCCGGTTTCGCTGTTTGCCCCCAGATCGCCGCCCGCAATGCGCCACGCGCAAAAATCGCGCGGTCGGTGGCGACATGGCGCAGCACGATCCGTTCACCGTCGGCGGCAAAGATCACGTCATGTTCGCCCACGATATCGCCGCCCCGCACGGCGGTAAAACCTATGCTGCCACGGGCCCGCGCCCGGGTGATGCCGTCACGCCCTGAAACCTTGACCTCGTCCAGGGCCACACCGCGCCCATCTGCTGCGGCTTGGCCCATCATCAAGGCCGTACCGGACGGCGCATCCACTTTCATTCGATGATGGGTCTCGACAATTTCGACATCCCAATCGGCGTCCAGCGCCTGTGCCACCTTTTGCGTCAATTTGACCAGCAAGTTCACACCAAGGCTCATGTTTCCGGCGCGGACGATCACGGCATGGTGCGCCGCCAGCGAAATGCGGGCCAGATGTGCGGGTTCAAGTCCGGTGGTGCCGATCACATGCACCGCGCGGGCCTGGGCTGCGAGACCCGCAAATTCCACTGTCGCGGCAGGCGCAGTGAAATCGATCACCGCCTGTGCCCTTGCAAACGCCTCCAGCGGGTCATCCGTTGCAATAACGCCCACCGGCGCTCCCCCCATCGCCAGCCCGACATCGCGCCCGATCCAGTCGTGGCCGCTGCGTTCCACGCACCCGACCAGCCGGGCGCGGCCCGACGCGAGGACGGTCTGGATCAACATCTGCCCCATCCGGCCTGAAGCGCCCGTAATCACGATACCCGGCAGGTCTGTCATCTATGCCCCCATGTTTCGGAGTGGTTTAGCGGCTTTACCGCCCGACGCAAAGCCCGCCGTTGCAGCGCGCAGCGAAAGCGCCTAAATGACCCCCATGGCAAAACAACCCACCCCCAGCGCAGCCCTGCGCCAGTTGCGCGTCGGCGAATTGATCCGCCGCACTTTGTCTGATGTGCTGAACCGGTCAGAGATTCATGACCCTGATCTGAACCGCATGTCGATAACTGTGGGCGAAGTGCGGCTGTCCACGGATCTGAAGGTTGCAACCGTGCATTTCATGCCCTTGGGCGGGGCGAATATCGAGGCCGCAATCGAAGCGCTGGCGCGCAACAAATATGAACTGCGTCGCCGTGTGGCGAAGGAACTGACCCTGAAATACGCACCCGATCTGCGCTTTCGGCCCGACGAGACATTTGCCGCCATGGACGAAACCCGCAGGCTGTTTTCCAACGCAACCGTGCAACGCGACATTGCAGCAGGTGACGATGATGAGACCGGCAGCTAAGACATCCCGGACCCTGTGCGCGGCAGTCGCGGCACTGTTGTCAATCCTGCCCGTGGCAGGGCAGGCCGCGTGCCGGGACATGGCATTTGAGGACGCGGGTTATACCCTTTGCGACGTCGCGCTTGGCGAGGATCTGCGGTTGTTTCATGCCGGCCCCACGGGCGTTCTGGGCAGTTTTTCCGCGATAGAGGACGTTCTTGCGTCGACGGGAGAAACGCTGGGATTTGCCATGAATGCAGGCATGTACCATCCCGATCGCGCCCCGGTTGGACTGTTTGTCGAAGAAGGTCTGGCGAAAACACCGATTGTCACCTCGGACGGGCCGGGCAATTTCGGGCTGTTGCCGAACGGGGTGTTTTGTCTGGCAGAGGTCTTTTCAGTGGTCGAAAGCCGGGCGTTTGAAACAGCTGGCCACCAATGCCGATTTGCCAGCCAATCCGGCCCGATGTTGGTGATCGAAGGCAAGTTGCATCCAAAGTTTCTGCGTGGGTCGCCGTCGAAGTTCATTCGCAACGGCGTCGGCGTCAGTGCCGATGGAACGCAAGCCGTGTTTGCCATTTCCAACGATCCGGTCAATTTTTACGCCTTTGCGCGGCTGTTCCGCGATGCGCTGGGCCTGCCCAATGCGCTGTATTTCGATGGCAAGATCTCGCGGCTTTATGCACCGCAGCTGGGGCGTGCGGATTTTGGATTTCCCATGGGGCCGATTGTCGGCACCGTTGTACCGAAAGGCTGACGCATGGCGCGCAACAAGAAGGGCCGGGCCATTTCGGGTTGGCTGGTGGTGGACAAGCCTGCAGGCATTACGTCGACCGCTGTTGTGGCAAAAGTGCGCTGGGCGCTTGATGCGCAAAAGGCGGGTCACGCGGGCACGCTTGATCCGGCTGCAACAGGCGTGCTGGCGGTGGCCCTGGGTGAAGCAACCAAAACCGTGCCGTATATTACTGATGCGTTGAAATGTTACCGCTTTGTGGTGCGGCTTGGGGCATCGACAACCACCGATGACGCAGAGGGCGAGGTGATTGCAACGTCGGATCTGCGCCCAGAAACAGCACAGGTTGAGGCGCATATGGCGCAGTTTCGTGGTGAAATTCTGCAAACCCCGCCGCAATTTTCAGCGGTGAAAATTGATGGCGAACGCGCCTATGATCTGGCCCGGGGCGGCGCGGTGGTGGATATAGCAGAGCGCCCCCTTTGGGTGGAAAGCCTGACCCTGCTATCGCGGCCCGACGCCGATCATGTGGAACTGGAAATGGTTTGTGGCAAAGGCGGCTATGTGCGCGCCATTGCCCGGGATCTTGGCGCGTCACTGGGCTGTCTTGGTCATGTGGCCTGGCTGCGGCGGGTCTGGTCGGGGCCCTTTGACGCCAGCGATGGTATCGGTCTGGACCTGCTGGATGCCCTGGCCAAAACCGATGCGCTGTTGGCCCATCTGCGCCCGCTTGAACAGGGTCTTTGCGACCTTCCCGAATTGCCCGCCTCGCCCGAGGGTGCCGCCCGACTGCGCAACGGCAATCCCGGACTGGTGATCAGTTCCAGCGTCGGCTATGGCGACGAGGCCTGGGCCAGTTATCAGGGTCGGGCGGTTGCCGTGGGCATCTACAAGGCGGGCGAGCTTCACCCGTCGCGCGTCTTCAACCAAGACCCGGTATGATCTCCAGGGCGCATCAGAAGGGCGATGCCGCCTCGGTTGCCATCTATTCGGACTGCGGGACGTATCGGTATGAATTGACCCGGGTCTGGCAGGTGGGTGGACAAAAAGCCCTGTTTGTCATGCTGAACCCGTCTACCGCGACAGAGCTGCAGAATGACCCAACGGTAGAACGCTGCGAACGCAGAGCGCGGGCGCTGGGGTTCGGCGCGTTTCGCGTGACGAACATTTTCGCCTACCGGGCGACAAACCCCAAAGTGATGCGCGGCGTGGCCGACCCGATCGGCCCGGCAAATGATGGGGCCATTACCAGCGCAGCGGTCTGGGCTGACAGGATCATATGCGCCTGGGGCAGCCACGGTGCGCACAGGGGTCGCGGCGCCGAGGTGGAAGCCCTTTTGCGCGCAAGTACAAAGCCGCTTTGGCATCTGGGGTTGACGCAGGCCGGTCTGCCAAAGCATCCGCTTTATGTCGGCTATGAACGTCAGCCTGAGCTTTGGGCCTGAGCGTTCGGGTCTTTCGGCCCGGCACATCATGCCCTGCCTGGCCCATGGCGGATCAGGGTCTGATCAGCCGGGACAAGTGTCATGCCGCCTGCGCTGGTGTCAGCATGACATCGGCAAGCGTCATGCCTGCCCCCCCTTGCACGATTGCCAGCGGCACACCGTCGAGCAGGACCAGAACATCGTCCGAGTCTTCCGGCGTCTGCAGGCTGAGCTGCGGATCAGGGTGCATCGCAGGATCGAAGACCACGACCAGCCGATCGGCCGCTGCATCATAATCGGCGATGTTCGCAACTGCGTCACCGGCCGCCAGATCGGACAGTTTGAACAGATCGGCCCCCCCGCCTCCGGTCGCGTAATCGCCTGCACCGACATTCAGCAGATCATCCCCGTCGCCGCCGTTCAGAAAATCAGCCTCAGGAAAGGCGGTAAAGGTTTCGCGCCCGTCCAGCACATCATTGCCAGCGCCGCCGTCCAGTTCATCGCGGCCCGCATCGCCGACTAGGTGATCATCCCCCAATCCGCCGGCCAGCCAGTCGCTCGCGTCGCCGCCAATCAGCTGGTCATTGCCGCCGCCGCCAAGGACAGTGTCCGCCCCAGCCCCGCCATAAAGACTGTCTTCCCCTTCATGGCCGAACAGCGCATCGCTGCCTTCGCCGCCGACTAGGCGGTCATCCCCATCTTCGCCCGCCAACTGGTCGTCCCCGGTGCCGCCTTGCACAAGGTCCGCCCCTTCGCCGCCATGCGCAATATCGTTGCCCGCCCCGCCCTGAATGAAATCGTCGCCGCCGCGCCCGGTAAATTGGTCATCACCATCGCCACCTGCAAGCGTATCATCGCCGCCAAGTCCTGACAGGATGTCATCCGCGCCGCCGCCCAGCAGCGTCAGGACAGGATCATCCGGCGACGGCAGATCGCTTGATCGCGGCACGAAATCCGGGTCGTCCGGATCCGGATTTGCCGGATTATCCCTTGCATCTGTATCAGGATCGGCGTCTTCCCCCGGCCAATTCAGCAGATCAGGGCCACTGACGGTGGTTTCGGTTTCGGTGGTAGCGTCTTGCGGCGCGCCTGAGGGATTATCGTCGTCATCATCATTTTTGCCCATCAGGCCGCCGATCATCGAATCGGCGACCAACCCGGCCAGAAGCGCGCCGACTATGCCGAACAAACCCAACATCGACCCGGTCTCCTTCAAACTGTGGTCAGTCGCGAACTGTTAACCAAGAATTCCGCTAACCATATGGGTTAAAACAATATTTACCCAATCATCATGGCATGAAACTGACAATTTTTCCAGTCCGGTGCTTTTGATGCCGGGGAAATAATGATGAAAATGAGCATCAAATGCGCAGCATCCAGTTGACCGGCAACTCTGCCAATTGCGGCTTTCCTTTTGCAGCGATCCACCCTATACGCGCGCATCCGCCAGTTTGCGGACACCTCCAAGGGCCCTGCTGGACGACATCCCGGCCTGCGCCATAACCCTTTTGAACAGGAGATCCCGATGTCGATCACCGTTGAAGAAAAAGCACGTCTAATCAAAGAATACGCAACCAAGGAACACGATACTGGGTCACCAGAAGTGCAGGTTGCCATTTTGTCATCGCGCATTGCCACGCTGACGGAACATTTCAAGGGTCACAAGAAAGACAACCATTCCCGTCGTGGCTTGTTGACGATGGTTGCCCAGCGCCGCAAGTTGCTGGACTATCTGAAGGCCAAGGATGACGCGCGCTATACCGCCCTGATCGGGCGTCTGGGCCTGCGCCGCTAAACCGATTCAAGGTATTCAATGCAAACGCCCGTGCCGCAAGGTGCGGGCGTTTTCGCTTTTGGAACAGGTGCCGGGAAAGCACCTATTTGCTGATCGGCCGGGATGGCGCGAATTTGCAAGGCCGTCTATGGTTCGCCGGCATGGAACCCGACCGCCAGATTCGCCGCCTTGCCGCCATTCTTTTTGCGGATGTTGTCGGCTATTCGCGGTTGATGGCGGCGGATGAGGCGGGCGCGCTGGCCGCCCTGAACCGCCACCGCCAGGCCGAGTTCAACCCAGTGGTTGCCGCCTACAACGGCCGCATCGTCAAATTGATGGGCGATGGCGCGCTGGTCGAATTTGCCAGTGTTGTGGATGCGGTGGATTGCGCGCTGGCGATCCAGACAGCGGCGGTGGCCGGGCCGATCATGGCGCTGCGGATTGGGATCAATCTGGGCGACATTATCCTGCAGGGCGAGGATGTATATGGCGACGGCGTGAATATTGCGGCGCGGCTGGAGCCGCTGGCGGCACCGGGGGGCATCTGCGTGTCCTCGGTTGTGCATGAAAGCATCCGAGGACGGGTTGAAGCCACTTTTGCCGATGGCGGCGAGGTTCAGGTCAAAAGCATCGACCGTCCGGTGAAGGTCTGGCGCTGGCACCCGGAAGCGGCGGGCGATCTGCCGAAACCCGCGGCAGCCACACCTGCTCGCAAGGTCGAGGGGCCGTCTATTGCAGTGCTGGCCTTCGACAACATGTCGGGCGACCCCGAACAGGCCTATTTCTCGGACGGGATTGCCGAGGATATCATTACCGACCTCAGCAAGGTGTCAGGTCTTACCGTGATCGCCCGCAATTCCAGTTTCGCCTACCGGGGCCGTACGGTCGATGTGCGGGCCATCGGGCGCGAACTGGGGGTGAGGTATGTGCTGGAAGGTTCGGTGCGCAAGGCCGGTGCGAGGGTGCGGGTGACGGCGCAGCTGATTGATGCCGCGACGGGCGGGCATGTCTGGGCCGACCGCTATGACGGTGACCTCGAGGACGTGTTCGCGGTGCAGGACGCGGTGACGCTGAAGATCGTCGAGGCGCTGAAGGTGCGTCTGACCCCCACCCAAAGGGCAAGCATTGCCCGCATCGGCACGTCGAATCCGCATGCACATGACGCCTTCCTAAGGATGCGCGATCTTGTGCTGTCGCGCGATCTTACCCCGGCGAACTACCGGCTCGGTATGGAGCATGGCCGCCGCGCGATCGAGTTGGACTCGGAGTATGCGCAGGCGCTGGGGTTCATGTCGACCTTCGAATGGCTTGATTTCCTGAACGGCTGGACGGGCGATCCGCCTGGTGTCGTGGCAGCGCGGGCAAATGCGATGGCCGACAGAGCCATCGCGATTGACCCGGAGGAGCCGTTTGCCAACCGCGCCGTCGCTGTGGCGGCGCGCTTTCGAGGTGACTACGGCACGGCAGAAAGGGTTGGCAGGAAGGCTCTTTCGCTGAACCCTGATTCTGGGCAAGCCCTCTTTACCCTTGGCGAGATATTCTGTACGTCCGGGCGCCCCGAGGAAGCGGTGCCCTTGCTCGAACGCGCCATTCGGCTTGAACCCAGCACCAACCACCTCCGTCTTCAGTTCCTGGGCATGGCGCATTTCCTGCTGCGCAATTTCGAGACTGCGGCGCTGGTGTTTCGTGAACGGCTGCATCTGGCGCCCGACACCGACATCGGCCGCGCCTGGCTTGCCGCAACCCTGGGCCACCTCGGCGAGGTCGGCGACGCCCGCGCGGTCTGGGCTGACCTGATGGCGATCAAACCAGATTTCCGCATGGCCCCACGCCTGGCACGGTTCCACTATGTACGCCCCGAAGACCCGGCGCTGGTGCTTGAAGGGTTGGTCAAGGCGGGCCTGCCGACCGGCGCGTGATCGTTATGGCTTTACCCCCTCTACCCGGTACACCTCTACCGGCTCGCGCATGCCTTTCAGGGTGATTTCGCCACGCGGCTCGACTGCGAAATCATCCTCGACCGCCAGACGGGCGCGCGGGCTGAGCAGGATCTCGCCGTCCTGCGCTTCGTCGCTTAGGCGGGAGGCAAGGTTGATCGCGGTCCCCGACGCCGTATAGTCGATCCGCCCGCCGGAGCCGACCATCCCCACCGTCGCATAGCCCAAGGACACGCCCACACCGAAACCGAGCCTGTGGCCAAGCTTTTTCCAGCCTTTGCAAAGATCTGCCATACGGTCGCGCATCGCGATGCCAAGACGCACCGCCTGCCCCGCCGGATCGTCGCAGGGCAGGGGATCGTTGAACAGTACCATGATGCCGTCACCCATCCGGTGATCGACGCCAGCGCCATGCGCCTCGATCAGGCGGCCCATTTCCTCGTGATAGGTTTGCAGGACCTCGATTGTTTCCTCGGGTTCTGCCGTTTCACAGAAAGCCGTGAACCCCCGGATGTCGCAAAAAAGCACCCCCAGCAGCGCGCGGTGGCTGGACAGCATCTTTTCTGATCCCGACGAGATCACCGTATCGGCCACGGCGGCGGGCAAAAACCGCTTCAGCCGGCCCATCCGTTCAATCTCGCCCACCTGGGCCTGCACCCGCTCGCCCAACTCGGCATTCAACGCCTCCAGCGCCTTGAACTGCCGCACGTTCTCGATGGCGATGACGGCCTGTGCGGCAAAGGTTTCGACAAGTTCGACCAGCCGTTGTTCGAAGGGAAAGACGTGATCGCGAAACAGCGCGAAGACCCCGATCGCGCCATTGCCCGTCATCAGCGGCACAAACAGGATCGACCGCATGCCGATCTCATCGACCGTGGCCCGCACCATGGGGCTGCCTGCTTTGTAATAGTCAGACTGCGCCATGTCCGCGAGGTTGATGACACATCCGTCCAGAATACTCTTCGCGACATAGGACTGGTTTCCATCAAGAACCATCTTCCCGGACTGATACAGATCGACCAACTTGCTAGACACGTTCCGATGTGCCGCAAGCCGCTGGGCCTTGTCGCCGGGCGTAGCGAGAATGAGGGCACACATCGGGGCATCGCACAGCACCTGTGCGTTCTTGACAAGGACATCGAAGACCGGCTGGTCATCGTCGCGCGACTGGCTGATGATCCCCAGAACTTCGGACGTCGCCGCCTCGCGCGCCAGACGCGTCTGCAACTCGCGGAACTGCCGCACGTTCTCGATGGCAATGCTGGCCTGGGCTGCAAAACTTTCAACCAACTGGATATCCGCCTCCTGTGGCGCTCGATCCAATGGCCACATGAGGTTGATGCTGCCCCAGACGTCGCCACCGACAAAGATCGGAACGCCGACGAGCTGCTTCAGCCCCAGCGCCCGCGCCCATTCGTGATCATAATAGCTTTCATCCGAGGCGTCTTCGATCCGGGCGACCGCCCGCCTTTTGAACACCTGACCCGTCAGCGTGTTTTCCAGTAGCGGCGTTCCCGAGGCTGAGTGAGCACTCGCAGAAGCGGCACTATCGAGGCCATAACTGGCGCAGTAGTTAATCAAACTATCCTCTACGCGCCAGAACGTGCAGATAGCGGCACCACAAAGGCGCGCCGCGCTATGCGCGATCATGTCGAACACCGGTGTGTCGTCATCGCGGCTCTGGCTGATGACCTCCAGAATGTCCCGCGTCGCCGCCTCGCGCTCCAGCCTTGTCTGCAACTCGCGGAACTGGCGGACGTTCTCGATGGCGATGACAGCTTGTGCAGCGAAGGTTTCGACAAGGGCGATTTCGTCTGCGGTGAAGGGTCTGACCTCGCGGCGATAGACCAGAATGCAACCGGCCGTCTGGCCGCCGCTGAACAGGGGCACCGCCAGAATCGTCCGGATGCCATCGTCATCGACCGCCGAGACACGCAGCGGGTCGCCGGATCGGTAAAGATCGGTGTCGGCAATATCGTATATGTGCGCGATCCGGCCGTCACGCATGCAGGTCGAGGGCACATAATCCGACTCCATTGGCCAGACTGTCGTGCCTACCTGAATCAGACCGGAGACTTGACCAAGACCCCAATCCGCCACCAGCATCGCGTGGCTCCGATCTTCGCTGATGAGGAGGAGACTGGCCATCGAGGCGTTGCAAAGTTCGGCGGCCTTGCGCAGGACCACGTCGAACACCGGCTTGTCGTCGTCGCGGCTCTGGCTGATCACCTCCAGTATCTCGCGCGTCGCGGCCTCCCGCGCGAGCCGCGTCTGCAACTCGCGGAACTGGCGGACGTTTTCGATGGCGATGACGGCCTGGGCGGCGAAGGACTGGATCAGGGAAATTTCATCGTCGCTGAACGGCCGCTCCTCGCGGCGCTGCAGGCTGATAGCACCAATGGCGCCCTGCGCGTCGAACAGCGGCACGCTCAGGACGGTGCGAACGCCGACATCCTCGACCAGAATCCGCACGGTCGGTTCGCCCGACAGATAGCCGTGCGATGCTGCGATATCGGCAATCTGCACGACCTCACCCAAAATGATCGCTTTCGCCGAAAAATGTTCGGCCGCGTCCATGCGCATCCCGGTCTGATTGGCAAAGGCGATGATCTGGTCTACGCCATCCTCCGACGGCAGATAGGGGTTCACATAGGCCGCCAGCGTCATGTGCGTGTCATCGGGCCGCCCGAGCACCAAGTAGGCCATGCTGGTGTCGCACAGACGGTTTGCATTGCGCAGCACTGCGTCGAACACCGGAGCGTCGTCATCCCGGCTTTGGCTGATCACCTCCAGGATCTCCCGCGTCGCCGCCTCGCGCGCGAGCCGCGTCTGCAATTCGCGGAACTGGCGCACGTTTTCGATGGCGATGACGGCCTGCGCGGCGAAGGTCTCGACAAGGACGATCTGGTCGGCAGTGAAGGGCAGCACTTCGCGGCGGTAAAGCGCGATAGAGCCGATGGTGTGCCCGCCGCTGAACAACGGAACGACAACGATAGTGCGGATACCTTCTTCGTCGACGGCCATCCGCCGGGTGGGTTCGCCAGACCGGTAAGCGTCAGTGTCGGCCAAATCGTGTTCTTGAACAACGCGACCCTCACGCATGGCAATTGCCGGGACAAGGTCGGAGTCCAGAAACCATCGGGTCTTGCCCGGCTCCAGCGCGCGCAGACTATCGCCCCAATGTGCCACCATAACGGCTTGGCTGCGGTCTTCATTGATGATGTTGAGCCCGGCAAGCGGTGCGCCACACAGCTCAGCTGCCTTGCGCAAGACGGTGTCGAACACCGGGCGGTCGTCGTCGCGGCTTTGGCTGATCACCTCAAGGATTTCCCGCGTCGCCGCCTCGCGCGCCAGCCGTGTCTGCAAAGCGTCATTCGCCGTCTGGATCGCGCGGAACTGGCGCACGTTTTCGATGGCGATGACGGCCTGGGCTGCAAAGGTTTCGACAAGGGCGATCTCGTCGGGGGTGAAGGGCCGAACCGCTCGGCGGCTGAGCGAAATGCACCCGATGGCGATGCTGTTCTGCAAAAGCGGAACGTTCAGCCGTGTCCGGACCCCTTCGGTTTCAACCAGACCTACGGCAATCGGATCGCGGTCCTTGTAGGCAACAGACTGGGAATAATCCTCGATGTGAACCACCTTCGCCGTGCGTATCGTCGGCACGATGGAAAGTGGCAGGTCGAGCGAGTATTCAATGCCCAGATCGTATGCCGTGCGGTCATGTCCCCAATCGGCCATATGACGAACGTGCGTGCGGGCCTCGTTGACGATCTGAAGGCTGCTTTGATCAGCATTGCACAGGACGGCCGCCTTCTCGAGAATAAGGTCAAAAACCTGTGTATCATCTTCGCGGCTTTGGCTGATGACCCTCAGGATGTCGGACGTCGCTTCCTGTTGTTCCAGTGAGCTTTGCAACTCGCGGAACTGGCGGACGTTCTCGATGGCGATGACAGCCTGCGCGGCGAAGGTTTCTACCAGCGCGATTTCGTCGTCTGTGTAGGGTTGAACCACCTTGCGGAAAACGATGATGCAGCCGATCCCACCAGCCGGGGCAAGCAGAGGGACGAACATATTCGTGCGGACGCCCGAGTCGTTCACCACAGAAAGGAAGTGCCCGACGCCTTGCCGGTAGCCGTCGGTGTCCATCATGTCTTCGATATGGATCGTCTTACCCGTCAGGATGGCCCTAGCGGTGATCGAGATATCGGGGTTCATCGACACCTCGCCCCGATCATAGATTGCGACGGTGGCGGGATCGACGCCGTAATGGGCCAGCATTCGCTGATGGTTGTCACCTGACTGCGCCATCACAAGTGCTGCAGCTTTGGCGCCACACAGCTGGGCTGCGCGGTGAACGATCGCGTCAAACACCGGCCCTGGGTCGCCGCGTGACCGGCTGATCAGGTCAAGCACCTCGCGCAGGGCCGCCTCGCGTTGGCGGACGATGTCAATGGGCGCAAGGCTGCGTGACAATCGAGTGCTCCGAAATATCTTTGACTGTCACGCTACACGTGCGGGGCCACAATGCAAAACGAGTTTTGTGCGTGTTTTCAGGCCACGAGCCTTCGATCACAAGGCTTTCCATCGCCCCCGATTTGCTGTATGCGCCCGCCATCTGTGATGTGAGGCCATGCCCCCGGCCACATGCGTTAGGATAGGGGGGCGGCGGCAATGGGGCCGCCAGATATATGGGACGACAGGCCAGGGGGCCGGTTCCAGAGGAAACAAGATGTTCACTGTAACTAAAAAATCAATCGAGTGGGGCGGCGAAACGCTGACACTCGAATCGGGCAAGATTGCCCGTCAGGCTGACGGCACGGTGATTGCCACTTTGGGCGATACGAGCGTTATGGCCAACGTCACTTTCGCGCGCAGCGCCAAGCCGGGGCAGGATTTTTTCCCGCTGACCGTGCATTATCAGGAAAAATACTATGCAGCCGGTAAAGTGCCCGGCGGTTTCTTCAAGCGTGAAGCACGGCCTTCGGAAAAAGAAACGCTGACATCGCGGTTGATCGACCGCCCTTGCCGCCCGCTGTTCGTTGAAGGTTTCCGCAACGAAGTGCTGGTGATGGCAACTGTTCTTTCGCATGATCTTGTGAATGAACCCGATATTCTGGCGATGATCGCGGTATCCGCCGCGCTGACCATTTCCGGCGTGCCCTTCATGGGCCCAATCGGGGCTGCCCGCGTTGGATTTTCCGGCGGTGAATACAAGCTGAACCCGCCTGTTGACGATATGCAAAAGCTGCGCACCAACCCTGATCAGCGCCTTGATCTGGTGATCGCCGGCACCAAAGACGCCGTGATGATGGTGGAATCCGAAGCCTATGAGCTGACCGAGGCTGAAATGCTGGGTGCGGTGAAATTCGGCCATGACGCAATGCAACCCGTGATCGACATGATCATGGACTTCGCAGAAGATTGTGCCAAAGAGCCGTTCGATTTCACCACGCCAGATTATTCCGCGCTGTCCGCGTCGGTCAAGAAAGCAGGCGAGAAGCAAATGCGCGCGGCCTTTGCCAATCGTGACAAGCAAGATCGCACCAACGCCATTGATGCAGCCTCTGCTGCCATCAAGGCGGCTCTGACGCCTGAAGAACTTGCCGATGGCAACCTTGGGTCCGCCATCAAGCATCTGGAATCGTCGATCCTGCGCGGTGACATCATCAACGGTGGCGCGCGTATTGACGGGCGGGATAACAAGACCGTGCGTTCGATCCACGGCGAAACCGGCATCCTGCCGCGCACCCATGGTTCCGCGCTGTTCACCCGCGGTGAAACGCAGGCGCTGGTTGTAACCACGCTGGGCACCGGCGAAGATGAACAGATCATCGACGCTTTGCATGGCAATTCGCGCTCCAACTTCCTGCTGCATTATAACTTCCCTCCCTATTCGGTGGGTGAAGTTGGCCGTGTAGGTTCGCCCGGCCGCCGCGAAATCGGCCACGGCAAACTGGCATGGCGCGCGTTGCAGGCCGTTCTGCCTGCAGCAACCGACTTCCCCTACACGATCCGGGTTGTCAGTGAGATCACTGAATCCAACGGCTCGTCCTCGATGGCGTCGGTTTGCGGTGGCAGCTTGTCGATGATGGACGCGGGCGTTCCGCTGAAATCGCCGGTCGCTGGCGTGGCGATGGGTCTGATCCTTGAAGACGACGGTCGCTTTGCCGTGTTGACCGATATCCTTGGCGATGAAGATCACCTGGGCGACATGGACTTCAAGGTTGCAGGCACAGCCCACGGCATCACCACGATGCAGATGGACATCAAGATTGCAGGCATCACGCCTGCGATCATGGAACAGGCGCTTGCCCAAGCACGCGATGGCCGTTTGCATATCCTGGAAGAGATGAACAAGGCGCTGTCGGCCCCACAAGGCTTTAGCGAATACGCGCCAAAGATTGAAACCCTGCAAATCCCAACCGACAAGATCCGTGAAGTTATCGGGTCCGGCGGCAAGGTTATCCGTGAAATCGTTGAGGTTTCCGGTGCCAAGGTTGATATCAACGACGAAGGCGTCATCAAGATTGCCTCGAACAATGCCGACAACATCAAGAAAGCCTATGACATGATCTGGTCGATCGTGGCGGAGCCGGAAGAAGGCAAAGTTTACACCGGCCGCGTTGTGAAACTGGTTGATTTCGGCGCCTTTGTGAACTTCTTTGGCAAGCGTGACGGTCTGGTTCATGTGTCTCAGATCGCCAACAAGCGCCTGACACACCCGAACGAGCATCTGAAAGAAGGTCAGGAAGTGAAAGTTAAACTTCTGGGCTTTGACGACCGTGGCAAGGTACGCCTTGGCATGAAGATGGTCGATCAGGAAACCGGTGCTGAGATTGCGGAAGCTGCGGCAGAGGCGTAAGGGTTATAATTGATTGTAACGAAAGCCCCGGTGGAAACGCCGGGGCTTTTTGCGGTCAAAACACGACACAGTATCGCCCTTTTGCCCGCCCTTTTGCCAAAGCAGCAAGTGCGTCTGACACCTCATCCAGACCGATTTCGACGACTTCGGCCTGCAAAGGTTTGGCCGCTTGAATCTCCATCAGCTCCGCCATTTGCGCCCTTGAGCCAACCGAGGTGCCGGTAATGCTGACGCCGCTCCAGGTTAGCCATTCCTGCACCAAAGGCACCGGGTCCGCCACCATGGCTGCGGCCACGATCCGGCCCATGGGTTTGGTAGCGGCGACCATGGCATCCCACGTGCGGGTCGTTGGCGCGAAGTTGATGGTGACATGGGCACGGTTTTCTGAGGGCCAAGTCGCAGCCAATTCCGGCCCAGCTTGTGCAACCACCGATGCTCCCATTCGCATGGCTGCCGCCAACTTTGCCGGATCGCTGTCCACCGCTACCACATGAGCACCGCGCCGGGCGGCCAGCTGCACCGCGTAAAGGCCAAGCCCACCGCAGCCAAAAATCGCACAGGTCTCTCCGTGTTGCAAACTTGCGCGCTCAAGCGCGCCATAGGCGGTTAGGCCAGCGCACATCAAAGGGGCAAGTGCCCCGGCATCGCCACCCGGTAGTTTCACCGCGAAATCAGCCTGCGCCACGACATATTCGGCGAATGTTCCTGGCACGTGAAAGCCATGTGCGCGCTGTTTTGCGCAAAAGGATTCGTGCCCGCCAAGGCACAGATCACAAACCCCGCAAGTATCGTGTATCCACGCGGCCCCGGCACGGTCGCCCAAACGCCATCCCGCAACCCCCGGCCCAAGGGCCGCCACAACACCCACGCCTTCATGGCCTAGAATGAACGGGTCGGGCGGCACCTCGGGCTGGCTTTCGCCCTTCCAGATATGCACGTCACTGTGGCAAACGCCGCTTGCCTGCAGCTTGATCAATATTTGCCCCGGCCCCGGTTCGGGCCGCGCCACATCGATCAGCTGCAACGGCTGGCCAAACCCGGCCATCACCGCCGCGCGCATTGTGTCGGTCATGCCTAAATCACAGACCCAGTGCAGTTTTCACCGCAGCGAGCCCCGGCTCGCCTGACAGTGTTGTCACCCCGTCCAGCCACTTATCCAGCTTTGAGGGGTCACTGACGATCATGGCCTTCGCGGCATCCATCGCTGTCATGCCATCGCCCATAATTTTCTGCATGCCGATGTTTTCATAATCCAGATCGAACACCAGATTGCTGAAAAACTTCGCCGCATTCGGGCATTCGGTGGCATAGCCCTTGCGGCTCAGGGTGCGCACGATTGCGCCGCCAAAATTCGGGCCATATTCCAGATCGCCGCCATCCAGATACACCAGATCAAAGTTCAGGTTCATCGGATGCGGCTCCCACCCCAGAAACGCCACCCATTCCTGTTTGCCAACGGCGCGTTCCACCTGCGTCAGCATTCCTGCCTCGCTGGATTCGACCACTTCCCACTTGCCAAGGCCATGCCTGTCTGCCGCGATCATATCCAACAGCGGTTGGTTGCTGCCGGGTTCGATACCATAAATCTTGCCGCTGAATTCATCGGTATGTGCCGCCAGATCGGCGTAACTTTTTACCCCGGCATCGGCCACATATTTGGGCACCGCCAGTGTGAATTTCGCGCCTTCAAGGTTCACGCCCAAAACCTCGACCGACCCATCATCGAAAAAGGCCTTGTATTGCTCGTCCTGCACGGGCTGCCAGTTGCCCTGAAACACATCCATGTTGTTTTCTTTGAGCGAGATATATCCCACATCCAGCCCCAACAGAGTTTGCGTCGGCGCATAGCCCAGTGCTGACAAGATCACCTCGGCGGTGGTGTTGGTCAATGCGATGTCGGTCCATCCCAGATCAACCATCCGCACCGCTTCGCACGTGGGGGCGTCGGCGGCAAAGCCGGGGACTGCTGTCAGCGCAGTGGCCGTCATGAAAGCCATGGAAATGGTCATTGATTTACGCATGTCGTCCCTCCTCTGGTTGGTTTAACAAAACCTTGCCCGATCAAAACTTT
>JANNSG010000010.1:0-17481 GCA_031402355.1 Pseudorhodobacter sp.
ATATCCCAGCAGCCAGATAGAGATCGTCGGACATACTGATGATACCGGATCCTCGGCCTACAACCAGGACCTGTCGCAGCGCCGCGCCGTGTCTGTGGCCAATGTGCTGCGCGAGGCGGGGGTTCCCAATTCCCGCATCGCAGCCTACGGTCGGGGCGAAGATCAGCCGCTTGCCAATGCGACAAACGTCACGCCTGAAGGGCGCGCGCTCAATCGGCGGGTTGAAATCATCATTCGCCCGACGATCTGACCTGACAAAATAGCCGTCCCAGAACAGCCGGGCTTGACCCCGGCTGTTTTTTGTTGCGCTGCCTGTCAATTGGTCTAGAATTTTCACCAATTCCGGGAAAAATCATGCCATTCCTAAAGATCCACGCCGAAAAACTATCCGAGTCTGTTGCCCATCAGATCGAATTGCTGATCTTGCGTGGCATATTGCGGCCGGGCGAACGTCTGCCTGCAGAACGGGAATTGTCTGACCGGCTGGGCGTCTCGCGCCCGTCGCTGCGCGAGGCAGTGGCCGATCTGCAAGCGCGTGGATTGCTCAGCAGCAGGCCGGGGGCGGGCATCTTTGTGGCCGATGTCTTGGGGTCGGCGTTTTCCGAAGGCCTGATTCAGCTTTTCGCGAACCACCAGGAAGCCGTGTTCGACTACATTTCCTTCCGCCGCGACATGGAAGGCCTGGCTGCAGAACGCGCCGCAACCCTTGGCACCGACACCGATTTGCTGGTCATCAACACGATCTTTGAAAAGATGGAAAGGGCCAATAGCAAGCGCGATCCAACCGATGAGGCCGCACTTGACGCACAGTTTCACATGGCCATCATTGAGGCCAGCCACAACATCGTTATGCTGCACATGATGCGGTCGATGTATGATCTGCTGCGTCAGGGTGTGTTCTACAACCGGCAGATGATGTTCAAGCAACGCATGACCCGCGAATCCTTGCTGGATCAGCATCGCCAGATCAACATTGGCCTGCAAGCCCGCGATCCTATTGCCGCACGGGCCGCAGTGTTGGCCCATATGACCTTTGTCGAACAGTCGCTGACCGCCCAGATCAAGGCTGACCATAATGAGGCCGTGGCGAAACAGCGATTTGACCATGAACAAAGCCGGTGATAGCACTTTGCCTGTCACCTATCGAATAAAGGCCCGGATCGGTATCCGGGCCTTTATTTTCAACTCTTTTGTTGGACCTCATGCAGCCTGACGAACTGTAACGCAGAGGGGCTTCAATGCAGACGGGCTTCTACCTGGGCGATTGCATCATCGATTGACGCGGCAGATGTCTCGGCGGTCATCTGCTTGGCCAGAACGTCGCCGGCCACTGCAACAGCCACCGCAACAGCACGTTCGCGCACTTGCCGCAAGGCCGACGCTTCAGCCGAAGCTATCTGGTCTTGCGCTGCGGCCAAACGGCGGGCAATCGCCGTTTTCAGATCTGCCTTGGCTTGCTTTGCCGCAGCCATCGCTTCTCCGCGTGCGGCCGCCACGATGCGGTCCGATTGTTCCTGCACTTCGCGTTGCTTGCGTTCATACGACGCCAAAATCGTCTTGGCCTCTTCGCGCAAGGCGAGGGCTTCTTCCAGATCAGCCTTGATCTGGGCAGCACGCGCATCCAGCATTCCGGTCAGTTTGCCCGGCACACCCATATAGATCAGCACGCCCACGAATACCAAAAACGCAATCAACACCACGAAATTGGTATTGTTGAGCGAGATAAATGGCCCGGTCGCAGCCATGGCTGGCCCTGCTGCCACGATCATCGCAAGGATCAGTTTTTTCATGGCTCTACCCCTTCAACCGGGCGGTAACTGCCGCTGTGATTGATTTCGCATCCGCTTTGCCACCCAAGACCGCCACCAACTCGCGCGCCGTGTCTTTTGCAACTTCCGTGATCGCGTCCAATGCGCCGGCTTTGATCTCGGCAATCTTCTGTTCGGATTCAACCGCCTTGGCCGCTATGTCGGCATCCGCCTTGGCCGTTGCTGCGTCCAGATCTTTCTGGATGTCGGCCTTTGCTGCTGCCACGATCTTGGCCGCTTCGCCGCGCGCAGTGGCCAGCGCAGTATTGTAGGCTTTTTCGGCTTGAACAGCATTTTGCTTGAATTCTTCTGCCGCCGCCAGATCATTGGTGATCGTGCCGCTGCGTTCGGCCAGAACAGCGCCGATGCGAGGCAAGGCCACGCGCGACAGCACCAGATAGATGGCAACCAGCGTCACCGCCAACCAGAAAATCTGGTTCGGGAAGGTGTCAAAATTCAGTTGCGGCAGACCAGCCTTTTCGGCGTGTTCTGCGGCGCCTGCAACGGCTTCTGTCGTTGTTGTGGTCATCGCATTCTCCTCACGGAACCTAACGGAACTTCGGCAAGGCGGTATGCCCACCTTGTCGAAAGCTTGGCCCTAAAGGATCAGACTGCGAACAGCAGCAGAAGTGCGATCAGGAACGAGAAGATGCCCAGTGCTTCGGCAAACGCGATGCCGACGAACAGGTTGGCCATCTGGCCGGGGGCAGCGGATGGGTTGCGAAGTGCGCCTGCAAGGAAGTTCCCTGCAATGTGGCCCACGCCGATACCAGCACCGCCGAGGCCGATGGTGGCCAGGCCTGCGCCGATGAACTTACCCATTTCTGCGATATCGCCTTCCATAGTCGTACTCCCTGGTTGGATTGGAATGATTGGATTGATCTTCAGACCCTAGTGGTGGGCGCCGCCCACTGCGTCACGCAAGTAAACGCAGGTCAGAATTGTGAAAACGTAAGCCTGAACCACAGCCACAAGCAGCTCCAGACCGTAGATTGCCGCGATGGCCGCGATGGGAACGACCGAAGCCACGCCCAATGCACCTGCGAAGCCCGCAAAAACCTTGATCACCGCGTGACCCGCCATCAGGTTGCCGCCCAAACGAATGGAATGGCTAAGCGGACGCACGAAGTAAGAGATGATTTCGATCAGCGCCAGAATCGGACGCAATACCAGTGGTGCGGATGAAACCCAAAACATGCCCAGAAACCCGATGCCCTGTTTTGCAAATCCCAAAAGCGTGACCGACAGGAAAACCAGCATCGCCAGAACGCCGGTTACGGCGAAATGCGATGTGGTGGAAAAGCTCATCGGGATCAGGCCAAGGACATTGGCCAAAAGGACGAACATGAAGATCGTCATGATATAGGGAAAGTACTTCACCCCGTCATGGCCTGTCACTTCTTCGACCATGTTATGGATAAAGCCGTAAAGAAGTTCGCCGATGGATTGCAGACGCGACGGGATGATCGACCGGCGGCTGGTGCCCAGAACAAGCAGGGCGATCACCGCCAGCAGTGCTAGGCCCATCCACAGGGTAACGTTGGTGGGGGTGTACCAGTTGATCGTGTCGCCGCCGAACAGCGGTTTGACGATGAACTGATCCATCGGATGGATGTTCAGACCGCTGGTTTCCGCCTCGCCCGACATGGATCAATCCTCTTCTTCGTCATCTGCGGGGTTAGCCGCGTCATTCTTTGCAGCGGGATACGCCGCCTTGTTCTTCGCCGCCAGCTGTTTCGCGGTGCCGAGCATCGTTTTGATGCCTGCCGCAAACCCGATCAGCGAGAAGATCACCAGAAACAGCGGCAGCGTTTTGAAAACCGCGTCCAATCCGTATCCGATCCCCATTCCCAGCAGCATGCCGGTCACGAGTTCGATGATCATTCGCCAGGCAACCTCGCCTTGGGAAAATCCTTTGACTGTGTTGGTTTTCTCACCCACCGGTTTTCCCTTGATCCGGTCGATGCGGGCCGAAAGGGCCTTTAGTCGGTCGGAATCGGGTTCATCCGGCATGGAATTTCAGCCTTTCAGTCGAGGGATATCTACGGTGGGGTGGGATATGAGTCAAGCGATGGGTAACACGCGTGTTATTGTTTTTAAGTCGTTGAATTTGTTGTGATTTTGTGATCGCGTTCATTGCATATTAAGCGTGTTACGGGTGTTGGTAACACGCACGCACCGCCAGCGGCATATTCAACCAACTGGTTGACGATCGCAGCCCACCCCGGCAAGACTGGCCGCATGACCCACCGCCTTGATACCACCTTCGCCGCCCTTGCCGACCCGACCCGCCGGGCGATTTTGACGATGTTGTTGGAAGATGACATGGCCGTCACAGATGTGGCGGAGCCGTTCGCGATGTCACTGGCGGCGATATCCAAGCACTTGGCGGTGCTGGCCGAGGCAGGGTTGATCACCCAGGAAAAACGCGGCCGGGTGAAATGGTGCAAACTGGACCCCGATGCCATGCGGGGGGCAAGCGTGTGGATGCAGGGGTTCGGCCAGTTCGACCCGATTGATCTGGATGATTTCGAGCGGTTTCTGGCGCAGGAGATTGAGGAGGGGCCTGTCACTTAGTAATTCATACTAAGGCTATCCGAAACGCAGGTCTTCGACATTTCTCAAGACGGGTAAAACACGCCAAAACTCGCGGCAATGTCGTTCTACTCGCGATATCCGCTCGAGATAAGGGTTGTTCATGCCATCGCAAAGAAACCCAAATTCTCCAACCATCAAAACTGTTTGTTCGGCACGGCCAATTAACTGGCTGTTTGTAATGCTATCAACTGGACTGACTTTCTCAAATTTTCGCCGATCTTCGCTTTGGACAATCCTGTGTGCGAGCCATTCGGTTCGAAACACACGCAGCGGAGTATGGCTTTCGTCGGCTTGCGCCAAAGAAAAATTTGTTAAAAAACGGTCGTAGTTTGTTTCAACTTTGGCTAGGCGATCATGAGTATGTTCGCCAGTGAACCACCCTTCCCACCGCTGCTGCATATCAGCTCGCGATGCTATTCTCTTGTTGCCATTCGGAAGCGAAATAGCGTCGTCACTTTTATCCCAAGCGCGAGCGCAGTAGAGTGCCAATGACCGTTTGACTGCGGCTGTAGCAATCGCCATCGCGTAGCCTGAGAACGATCCGTCAAGTTTTTCATCGACGATCGGCTCGTCGATAATAGCCTTCATGTAACCTAAATTGTATGTCGCCGCGTCCGCATCGTCGCGCAATTCAGTGACGAATTCATCGAAGGATTGATCAGTCATTGTTGTCTCATAAGCCGAGTAACCATAACGGGACTGTAATCTTCCCTTACCCGATTTGACACGCGTCAAATCGGGTCGCGCCTGCCACCCGGCCCGCCCACGGGGCGGGCGTTCTTCGCGGAAATCGTCCACCGGACGATTTCTGATCGCTCATTACCCCCCGGCAGGCGCGTTTCACGCACCCGCCCAGTCAGGCGCGCCCCGATTTCCTGAAGCCAGCACCAAGCTGAACGTCCCTTGCCCAACGGCCTTTGGCCTTCTGGGCGACAAACCGGAAAACTCTGCCCTGCAGAGTTTTCTTTCGGTTTGAAGGAAGGGAGAAATGCCACACTCAGGTGACGCCTTCCCCAAACCACCCCCCATATTCCGCCCGCAGCACATTCTTCTGCACCTTGCCCATGGCGTTTCTTGGCAAATCTTTCACCACCACCGCCGCTTTGGGGTGTTTGAAGCGGGCGAGTTGGGGGTGCAGGCTGGCAAGAATTTGCGCGGGGTCCAGTGTGGTGCCGGGGGTGGCGGTTAGCACGGCAAACACCGCTTCGCCGAAGTCGGGGTGCGGCAGGCCGATGACGGCGGACTCGGCGACGTTGGGGATGGCATCCAGCAGCAGTTCAAGTTCTTTGGGGTAGATGTTGAAACCGCCCGAGATGATCAGGTCTTTTTGGCGGCCGACGATGTGCAGGTAACCGTCGGCATCAAACATCCCCAGATCACCGGTGATGAAAAAGCCATCGGGGCGGAGTTCCTCGGCGGTTTTTTCGGGCATGTTCCAGTAGCCTTTGAAGACGTTGGGGCCGCGCACCTCGATCATGCCCGTCTGGCCTAGGGGCAGGGTTTCGCCGTTGTCGGTGATTTTTACCTCGATGCCCGGCAGGGGTTGGCCGACGGTGCCGGCGCGGCGCTCTCCCATATAGGGGTTGGAGGTGTTCATGTTGGTTTCAGTCATGCCATAGCGTTCAAGGATTTTCTGGCCGGTGCGGGCCTCGAAATCCCGATGGGTAGCGGCCAGCAGCGGGGCGGAGCCGGAGATGAAAAGGCGCATGTGGGCGGCGGCTTTGTGGGTAAAGCGGGGATCATCCAGCAGGCGGGTGTAGAAGGTGGGCACGCCCATCATCGTGGTGGCATTTGGCAGGTGAGCAAGCACGCTATCGGGGTGGAATGTGGGCAGGAAGATCATCGCAGCGCCAGTCAGCAGGGCCGTGTTGGTGGCGACGAACAGGCCGTGGGTATGGAAAATCGGCAAAGCGTGCAGCAGAGTATCCTGCGCGGTGAACTGCCAGTGGGTGGCGAGGGTTTGCGCGTTGGACAAAAGGTTGCCATGGGTCAGCATCGCCCCCTTGGAGCGGCCGGTGGTGCCGGAGGTGTAAAGCAGGGCTGCCAGATCATCGGGGCCGCGGTTTGCGGGGGGAAAGGTCGCGGGTTGGTGGTTGGCGGCATCGGTCAGGCTGCCAGTGCCATCGGCGTTCAGGGTCAGGTCGGCGGCGCGGGTGGCATCGGCGATGAACAGGCGCGGGGTGGCATCGGCACGGAAATAGGCGACTTCAGCGTCAGTATAGGCCGGGTTCAGCGGCAGGAAAACGGCACCAAGGGCCACGCATGCGCCGTATAAGGCAAGGGCTTCGGGCGATTTGGCGATTTGAGCGGCGACCCGATCGCCTGGCCTACACCCAAGCCGCGACAGGACATGTGCCATCTGGCCTATTTGCCCATGCAGGGCATCGCCAGTGATGATCCGGCCGTTGTCCAATACAAGCAACGCAGAGGTGCGGCCCTGCAACGGCGAAAAAAGAGCATCGAACAGCGGATTTGCCACAGCGGTTTCCTGATTTTTAACATCTCTGGGCATAGCATTGGGCCTATGCCCGCATCAAGGCAGGCAGAATTCGAGACGCAATTGTTGCCAAATCAGAAACCTATTGTTTCGCGTTAGCCAATAGAAGCCGCGGCATGTCCTTGTGAGTGCCCAAGTTTCGCCGTTACGGTTAACCACAACTTCAGGTATAGCACGACAGGACTGGAGACGACGATGAAATACGCCAACATCCTGCTTGCCCGTCTTGGGCTGACCGCGAAGCCCTCTGACAAGGATAGATTTGATCTGCGTCTGCGCCGGATCGAACAACGTGAAGCCAAGAGCCGCGTCAAGCAGGCGCTGTTCAAAAATCGATCGACACCCCAGGCAGCCTGATTTCCCGGATCAGATCACGCACCTCTTGCCGGGCCGCGATGTTGGAAATGTTCAACTGATCGACACCGGTATCCTTGAGATCCAGCAGGGTCAGCCCACGCGGAAACAGCTCGCGGAAGATCACACGCTCGGAAAACCCGGGCGCCACGCGAAAACCGATGCGCTTGGACAGATCTTCAAGGGCCGCGCCGACCTTCTTTTTGTTGTGCATCTGTTGCGCGCCCAGCCGGTTGCGCAGCACGATCCAGTCAATCGGCTTTAACCCGGCTTGCGCCCGCAATTGTCGGGCGTTCCAGACCATTTCGGAATAGATTGAAGGCCCGATGACGCGGCCGGTTTCATGATCCACCCGCGCCAGCAGATCAAAGTCGATGAAACTGTCGTTCAGCGGCGTAATCAGGGTATCGGCAAGCGAATGGGCAACTTGGCTAAGCCGGGTGTGCGACCCCGGACAATCGATCATGATGAAATCCGAAACCGGCTCCAGCGCAGAGATTGCAGCGGATAGGCGGTGATCATAGGCATTTTCGCCGGGCGGTATTGCGCCAGCGTCGATCTCGGGCATGTCTTGGGAGTTGGGTGATGGCAGGGTCAGACCGGTGCGGCGCAGATAGGCAAGACGGTTTTCAACATAGCGCCCGAAACTGCGCTGGCGCAGATCAAGGTCCAGCGCGCCAACCCGGTGGCCCATGCGGACAAGGGCCGTTGCCACATGCATACAGGTGGTGGATTTGCCCGACCCGCCCTTTTCGTTGCCGACAACGATGATATGCGCCATGCAGCCCCCCCCGGCCTTTTTAGTCTTTTTTGTTACCTACACGGTTAGCGGCAGAAAGTGGAAGCGCGAAGTTGGTCTATGACGTGAGCGCAAATTCTTCGCAGCGCTGAAAGACTATGTCACAACGTGCCGCTGGCCAATCTTTGCGGTGCCAACAAAAGCCGCTACGGTCTTTCGAAGGGCGAAACTCCCATTCGACCAACGCGCCGCTTTCGGTTCGAACCTCTTCGTTATCAATGACGATCTGGATGCCCTGAAGCGTGCTTCGAAGAACAAAGAAACGAATAGTCAGATCCAATTTCAGGTCTGTTTCTATGCCGTTCCTAAGATGCTTGGAATAGATCAGAAGTTCGCCACGGGTATTATTCTTAGAAAAAGCGAGGCGCTGCGGGCCATCGTTACAGGTTTCGTTCATAATCGGCGGAACGCCGTAAATTCCCGCAAGATCTGTAAAGATATCGGCTTCAGCCGACCCCGGTGAAAAAGACAATGCCAACGCAACTAACAAGCGGATCATTGGGAACATTGCAATCTCAATTTACAACAATTTCCGAAGTTTAGCTGCATTCCCATGAATAGAAAGAGCGCATCCGAAGATGCGCTCTTTCTCGTCAGGCCTACTTTCCCGACGACCGGGGTTAGAATCCGAGGCCGGAATACTTGTTCTTGAACTTCGACACGCGGCCGCCTGTATCCAGAAGCTTGGCCGAACCGCCAGTCCATGCCGGGTGCACGGAGGGATCAATGTCCAAAGCCATTTGATCGCCTTCCTTGCCCCAGGTGGTGCGAGTCTGGAACACGGTGCCATCGGTCATTTTGACGTCGATGGTGTGATAATCGGGGTGAATATCTGCTTTCATCTGTCCGGTCCTTACGCGCTGGCGCTGTCTGGGGCTTTGTAGTTGGTATCTTCCATGATCCGGGCAGATTTACCGCGACGATCACGCAGGTAATACAGCTTGGCGCGGCGCACGCGGCCACGACGGACAACTTCGATGCCATCGATGTTGGTGGAATACAGCGGGAACACACGCTCCACCCCTTCGCCGAACGAGATTTTACGCACGGTGAAGGAGGCCGAGATGGTAGCACCACCCTTGCGACCAATCACAACGCCTTCGTAGATCTGTACGCGGCTGCGGGTGCCTTCGGTTACTTTGTAGCCGACTTTAACGGTATCACCGGCTTTGAAATCCGGGATGGTCTTGCCGAGTGCCGCTATTTGTTCGGCCTCGATTTGCGCGATAAGGTTCATGCGCTTTGTCCTTTCTGACACGGGGTTTTCCCCGAAATGATGCCGCACCAGAGCTTTGGTCTTCAACCGGGTCCACACCTTGCTAGGTATGCCCGCCAGAGATGGGGCCTGCTATTCTTGATCCGAAATTTAGGCCACGCGAGCCGAAGGAAACAGGCGTTATGGCAAAAAGGAATCGGGCCCGATGGGTGATTAGACCCCGGACTAGGGGCGTATAAGGTTTGGGGCGGGATGGGTCAAGGGGATGGGCGCGGTGCGCTTTGGGTGTTTTAAGCATTGCGGCACATAGTGGCTAGCGCCCGGACAAATCTGGAAACTCTCTGGGAGAGAGTTTCTTGGTCCGTTGCTCAATAGGCAGAATGCCGGTTGGGCAAGGGCAGTGCCGCGCGGTCCAACCATTGGGCAAATAGGGGCGCGCCTGATTGACTGGTGCGTGCAAACGCGCCTGCCGGGGCAGGCAGGCTCGCCCCTATTTGATTGAAATCAAATAGGGCAAGTCAAGGGAAACGCAGCATTACTTTGGTCGTCGCGCCACATAAGCCGCCCACAAATCCGGCCTGCGGTCTTTGGTTATCGCCTCGGCTTGCGTTTTACGCCATTTGGCGATTTCGCCGTGGTGGCCCGATTGCAGAACGTCTGGGATGGCGCGGTCGTTCCATAGCGTGGGCCGGGTGAATTGCGGGAATTCCAACAGGCCGTGGGAAAAGGATTCCTCTTCGGTTGATGCCTGATTGCCCAAGACGTTTGGCAGCAAGCGCACCGTGGCGTCCAGCATTGCCTGGGCCGCAATCTCACCCCCCGTCAGGACGAAATCGCCAAGACTGACCTCTTCAACATCGTGGTGATCCAGCACGCGCTGATCGACGCCTTCAAAGCGGCCACACAGCAGCGTTATGCCGTCGCAGGCAGCAAAGCGGCGGGCCGTGGCCTGATCGAAGGGTTTGCCACGCGGAGACAGGTAGATTATGGGCCAACGCGATTTCGGCAGATCGGTTGCAGCGGCGGCAAAAGCGCGGTCCACCACATCGGCGCGCAGCACCATACCCGCACCGCCGCCTGCGGGGCTGTCATCGACATTGCGGTGTTTGCCATCGCCCAGTGCGCGCAGATCAATGGTTTCCAGACGCCAGATGCCTTGATCAAGCGCTTTTCCTGTCAGGGACAGGCCAAGTGTGCCGGGAAACGCATCTGGAAACAGGGTGATGATCCGGGCTTCCCACGCATCTTTGACCCGGGGGGCGCCTTGCATCAGGTCGCGAGGGGCAGTTGAAGCGGAAATGGTCAACCGGCCATGGGATTTCAGCTGGAGTTTGGATGGATCGGTCATGGCGCGGCTTTTAGCCCGAAACCAACCGCGTGGGTAGGGGTCAGGGGGGACTAAGTTTGTCCGGGTCCGGGTTCTGTACCGGTTCAGCGGCGACAGCGGCGACAGCGGCCTTCGGGTCCAAGGGTATGCGGACCTCAGAGGCCAGCGTCGGATGGGCGGGTGGTCCTGCGGGCTGTTGGGAGGGTTGCGCCCAAGGATCCCAGATCAGCCGGGCCAGCGGGACCGACAGGAACGAAATGCCAAGCGGCAACATCGCGGG
The DNA here is from genome assembly GCA_031402355.1 of Pseudorhodobacter sp. Classification (GTDB taxonomy): domain Bacteria; phylum Pseudomonadota; class Alphaproteobacteria; order Rhodobacterales; family Rhodobacteraceae; genus JACMNW01. The sequence goes on from JANNSG010000010.1 coordinate 10,880, forward strand.
AAACCCCGGAACAGAGCCTAGAATGCCACCGATGCCGCGGCCTACGCCAAACAGCAGGGCAACAAACAGCAGCTGCACCGCCGCACGCGCGCTAACCGCGACCCAGGCATCCGGAGACATCCATTCTGCGCGATTGACCGGAAATTCGTATGGTTGCAAGATCACCAGCCACAGCACGAAAATAGCCGTAAAGACAAGAACAAGGCCCCAGCCGAACCCGGCCAGCCCGGCCAGCAGAGGGCCAAAATACAACAGGCCATTGGCTGCCATCAACAAACGTCTGCGGTTTTCCATGTCAGGTTCCGACCCCAGAGGATTTGCCTCAAACTACGCCTGACGGCACGACTTAGTCCAGCCCCTCAGGAATATCGGCAATCATGCGGCGCGCGGCCAGATCAATGGTGGGGATGATGGCACGGGTGAAAGGCAGCAGCAGCGCTGTTTTCAGGCCGGGCCCCATGATTTCAAGCAAATCCCCTGCCCCATGATTATGCACGGCCTGCAGGGTGCCGATCAACGCGCCGCCGGTATCGCGCACTTCGAGGCCAATCAGATCGGAGTGATAAAACTCATCGTCGGGCAAAGACGGCAATTTGCTGCGGTCTGCGAACAGGCTGGTGCCGCGCAAGGCGTCCGCCTGTTCTTTGGTGGCTATACCCGTCAAGCGCGCACCAAGGCCGCCCGCGACGGGCCGCGTTAGTTTGACAGTATAGCTGCGGGTGCCATCTTCGGTGGTCAGCGGGCCGTAGGTGGCAATGGCTTCGGGGGTGGAGCAGAAAGATTTCAGCCGCACTTCGCCCTGCAGGCCGAATGATCCGGCGATGGCCCCTACACAGATGCGGTCAATGGTCATTGGGTGCCTCCTTCACAGTAGCCGCGATCATGATTCCATGTGCCACCTGCATCTAAGCAGGCATCGACCTGACCGACGCGCCCAAACTGGGTTCCCGCCCAGAACGATCCGGCACAAAGGGCAAGCGTGATGGTGCGCCTGATAAGGCCAAGCCCAGGGATCATAGGTGCGCCGATCGCAAATAAGAGGGTGCGATGGCCCCTACACAAATGCGGTCAGCGGTCATTTATCGTGTCTCCCGGATCAGGGTTGGGTTGCGGGATTCCCAGCCTGCGCGTTCGAGTTCTGGGGTGTCGTCGCTGGTTTCGGGCCAGCCTACGCAAAGGTAGCCGACAAGGCGCCAATCTTTTGGGGTGTTCAGGTCTTTTGCCAGTTGCACAGGGTCGAGGATCGACACCCAGCCGACGCCAAGCCCCTCGGCACGGGCCAAAAGCCAAAAGAGAGTGATCGCACCGACAACGGAATAGGCGCGCATTTCAGGCATGGTGGTGGCCCCAAGGCCTGTGCCTTTGGCGGTGGCGTCGTCGCAATAGATGGCAAGATGGATGGGGGCTTCCTGCATGCCTGACAGTTTTAGCGAGGCATAAAGATTAGCCTTTTCATCGCAGTAGCCTGCAAGGGCATTTGCGTTGGCGGCTTCGAAATTGGCGATGGCGGCGGCGCGGGCGGCTGTTGATGTGACATCAATCACGCGCCACGGTTCTGAAAGGCCGACCGAAGGGGCAAGGCTGAATGCGCAAAGGCAGCGGTCAAGAACCGCTGCCTCTACCGGGTCGGTGCGAAAGCGGCGCACGTCGCGCCGCCACCGCATAAGTTGGCGCAGCTCTGCCTGAAAGTCAGCGGAAAAGCTGGGCGTCACGGGCTGCTTATTCTGCGTCAGCAGGGGCAGCCGCACGGGCGGCTTTCTTGGCGGCAAGATCTGCCATGCGCTTGCCGGGAACGGCGGCTTTCGGGTTGTTGCGGACTTTTTTCGCAACGACACCGGCAGCTTCCAAGAAGCGCGCGATACGGTCTGTGGGCTGTGCGCCCTGGCCGATCCAGTATTGCATACGCTCCAGATCCATTTTCACGCGGCCTTCGTGGTCTTTGGCCAAAAGCGGGTCATAGGTGCCCAGCTTTTCAAGAAAGCGGCCATCGCGTGGCATACGGCTATCGGTGGCAACGATGGAATAGTGGGGGCGCTTTTTGGAACCGCCGCGGGCAAGACGAATTTTCATGGACATTCTGTAGTCTCCTAGGTTTGATTAAAACCGGGCAAGCCCCGGTTATTTCTGTAATTTCTCGTGATGCCTGATGACTTCGGAGATGATGAAGGTCAGGAATTTCTTGGCAAGGTCGGGGTCAAGATCAGCCGCTTTGGACAGCTGTTCCAGCCGGGCCATCTGGTTCGCCTCGCGCGCGGGGTCAGACGGCGGCAGGTTGTGTTCGGCCTTCAATCGCCCCACGGCCTGAGTTTGTTTGAAGCGTTCGGCAAGCGTATAGACAAGGATCGCATCCAGCCGGTCAATGGCATCGCGGTGGCCATGCAGCAGCGCCTGCGCGCGGGTGGCGGCGTCAGTCATTTCAACCCTCGCAAATCGTGGCGGATCACGACATCGGTGTTGTCCTGTCCGGCCAAGGTGTCATCCACCACGCCGCCAAGCCGCAAGCCAAGCGCGATGGAGCGGGCATTCATTGGGTCGATGTAATTGACCAGACGGTCCCAGCCAAAGGTAGCCCGTGCCCAGTGCATCAAACAAACAGCGGCTTCGGCAGCAATTCCGCAACCTTCTGCAGTGGGGATCACAAACCAGCCGAGTTCGGGTTCCGGATAATCGGACGGGTGGTAAATACCAACTTCGCCGACATAGTTTCCGGTGGCGGTATCATCGACAGAGAACGGGCCGTAGCCCAGCAGCGGCCACTGGCCAACTTCGGAGGCGAAAATTCGCCATGCGGAATGACAGTCGAACGGGCCGCCTTCCCAGATGGAGCGGTCGGACAACGCAAATTCGACGCGGGGTTCGAAGTCGGCGAGACGCGGCATGCGTAGCGTCAGGTTTTGGGTATGGAGGGTGGGGGCGATCATTGGACAACCCCCTTGGCAGCAAAAGCATAAACGAGCCCGTCATCGAACCACACGGGTCTGCGGCCTTCGATGACATGGCCACCGAGCCTGCGCGCGATGGCATGGGAGGCGGTGTTATCGCGGTGTATCTCGGCAATTGCTTTGGCCAAACCAAGCTGGTCAAATGCCCAATCGGCCATCGAACGAGCAGCTTCGGTTGCCAGCCCCTTGCCTTCGGCGTCTGCCACCCAAAGCGACCATGTTAGTTCTACTTCGCCTTCGTCTTGCCACTGCATCGGGCCGAAATGGCCTATCGGTTTGCCGCTTGCGCGGTCTTCGGCGATCAGGCGGCCAAAGCCACGCAACACCCAATGGCCAAAGAATGATGCGAACTGTTCTGCGGCCTGATGTGGCTTTTTTGGTCCGCCTGTAAAAGCAGTGCGCGACGAAAGTCGGTAATCGCGAAATGTCGGCCAGTCTGCAGCATGCGGCGCACGCAAGATCAGCCGTTCTGTTTCCAGAACGGGCAGACCTACCAGATGCGGGCGCAGGCTTTGTGTCATTTCTTTTTCATCAGCCCAGACAGGCCTGATGGCAATGTCATGCCGCGCGGCATTCCGGGCATACCGCCACCCATGCCTTTCATGGCGCGGGCGGCTTCTTCCAGCTTTGCGGGGTCCATGGTGCTTGGGTCCATTCCGCCTTTGCCGCCAAGCATTTGCTTCAGGGCATTTTTCATCATGCCGCCCTTGCCCATTTTCTTCATCATCTCGGCCATCTGCTTGTGCTGTTTCAGCAGACGGTTGAGTTCCTGCACTTCCAGCCCTGCACCGGATGCGATGCGTTTCTTGCGGGAGGCGGCCAGCAGATCGGGGTTGGCACGTTCGCGTTTGGTCATCGACTGAATCAGCGCGATTTGGCGACGCAGCATTTTGTCATCAAAGCCCGCATCGGCGGCGGCTTTTTGCATTTTGCCCATGCCCGGCATCATGCCCATGACGCCCTGCATGCCGCCCATCTTTTGCATTTGTTCAAGCTGCGATTTCAGGTCGTTCATGTTGAACAGACCCTTGGCAAAGCGTTTTGCCATGCGTTCGGCTTGTTCAGCCTCAAACGTTTCTTGCGCTTTTTCCACCAGAGCGACGATATCGCCCATGCCAAGGATGCGGCCTGCGACGCGGTCAGGCTCGAACGTTTCGAGCGCGTCCATTTTCTCGCCCATGCCGACGAAACGGATGGGTTTGCCGGTGACGGCGCGCATCGACAGGGCGGCACCGCCGCGACCGTCGCCATCCATCCGGGTAAGCACGACACCTGTGATGCCAACCTTGCCGTCAAATTCGGTGGCGACATTCACCGCGTCTTGCCCCGTCAGGCCATCGACAACCAGCAGGGTTTCGCGGGGTTGAGCAATGTCACGAACGGATTGCACTTCGTTCATCAACACTTCGTCGATGTGAAGGCGACCGGCGGTATCAAGGAACAGCACGTCATAGCCGCCCATCGCGGCTTGGGTTTTCGCGCGCTTGGCGATCTGAACGGCGGTTTCGCCCTTGACGATGGGGAGGCTGTCTACACCGACTTGGGCGGCGAGGATTTGCAGCTGTTCCATCGCGGCGGGGCGGTTGGTATCGAGCGAGGCCAGCAGCACGCGCTTGCCTTGCCGGTCTTTCAGACGTTTCGCCAGTTTTGCCGTAGTAGTGGTTTTACCGGAACCCTGTAGGCCCACCATCAGGACGGTGGCGGGCGGATTGTCAATTTTCAGCGCATCGGCAGGGCCGTCGCCGCGCAGGACATTGATCAGTTCGTCATGGACGATCTTGACGACTTGTTGGCCCGGCGAGATGGACCGGGTGACGGCTTGACCTGTAGCCTTGTCCTGCACCGCTTTGATGAAATCGCGTGCGACGGGAAGGGATACGTCGGCTTCCAGCAGCGCGGTGCGCACTTCGCGCAGCGCGGTGGCGACATCGGCATCGGTCAACGCGCCCTGTTTGGTCAGGCGGTCGAAAACAGAACCAAGGCGTTCTGAAAGGTTTTCGAACATGGGCGTCGTGTCCTTCGGTTGCTGTCATGCCAGACGTAGGGTCTGGCGGCGGAAACCCCAAGCAAACGCAAGATGGCACCCGTGGGCGCAACGCGCTGACGGATGGCGATCCCGGCAATAGCCTAGGGACCGGAAGCAGTGCCTCCGGTGGAATTAGGGGCGCAATAGGCCTGTAGACGTGTAGAGTCAAGTGCGGGGCACCTTGGCGGTTTCAACGCAGGGCCTGCGGCGCGGATATTTGAGCCAAATTGAAATCTGCATTGCGGGTTGTGGTGGGACGCGGGGGGATTAGACTTGCGCCGGAATAACGAGGACGCAGGCATGGAAAACTGGGATGAAATTCGAACGGCCTATCAGGTTGCACGTCTGGGCACAGTTTCGGGTGCGGCGGATGTCTTGGATGTGCATCATGCCACAGTGATCCGCCATATCGATGCGCTGGAGAAACGCCTGGGCGTTCGGCTGTTTCAGCGCCATGCCCGTGGCTATACCGCAACCGAGGCGGGGCGCGATCTGCTGGGCGTGGCACAGGCAACCGAAGAGCAGTTCAATCAGTTGTCAAGCCGGATAAAGGGCCAGGGCGAGACGGTGACCGGCGAATTGGTGGTAACATCCATCACCGGGTTGGCCGATATGCTGACGCCAGTTCTGGCGGAATTTCAGGCGCAGCATCCCGGCCTGATCATCCGGTTCCTGACCGATATGCGGTTGTTCCGGTTGGATTACGGCGAAGCGCATGTCGCCATTCGGGCAGGCGGGCCGCCGCAGGAACCTGACAATGTGGCGCAACCTCTGGTCAAGATCCGGATGGGGCTTTACGCATCGCGGGCCTATGTCGATCGCTACGGCATACCAGAGGGCGTCGAGGCATTTTCGAGACATCGCTTTGTCGGGATCGACAACACTGATAACCGCGCGCCGTTTTATCGCTGGTTGCGTGACACCGTGCCCGCAGACTGCATGACCTATCTTGCATCAGAACCCGCATCGGTTGAGGCGGCCTTGCGCGCCGGGGCGGGGATCGGATTTCTGGCCGCACGTCTTGCGCAGGACGATCCGGGGCTGGTAGAAATTCTGCCGCCGCGCCCTGAGTGGGAGTCGCCCCTTTGGATGGTGACGCATGTGGATTTGCACCGGACATTGAAAGTGCAGAGTTTCCTGGCGCATCTGAAGAAATCCGCCCAAAACTGGGCCGGGCTTTAAGGCCGGAGCCGAACCAGGCTTGCAGACTTGCACGCGGCAACTGACAGACCGCAGGGCGAATTTCATGCCAGTGACCCTGTCGGGCGCAGATTTTTCACTCCAAACAAGGGCAGCGCGGGCCAACAGATAGACTTGGAATTTCGCGCTAGACTTGTGTACGTTCATTTGGAATCAACCAGACGCTTTGGTCTTGGTATGCGGTTTGCCTGAGAACCTTTTTCGCTGGCTTCAATGGGCAAGTGAGCAAGCTTGAGACAAGGCGACCGATGAGTTCAGCACGGGAAATCTAATCAGACGGGCAAACGGTTTCAGACATGGCCAGCAGCTATCGCAAAATGCTGAAGCAGGGCTATCGGGCGGTAGCCTGGCTTAGCTTTGTTGCGGCCACCGCAATTTCGCTCTTTTTCACGACTGCGCTGTGGTTTGATGGCGCAACGCCCGCCTATATCGCC
>JANNSG010000011.1:0-10403 GCA_031402355.1 Pseudorhodobacter sp.
GGGCAAGCGCAACAGCTTGTCGGTGGTCAGTCTCGAACACAAACTGGGCGTCCACGGCAGCCCGACTGCGGTGATGCAGTTTGATGCCGCTACAGGCTGGCTGGTGGGCGCGGAAAACGGCGGCATGGCGGCAATGTTCACCATGATGAACAACGCGCGCCTCGGCGTCGGTGTGCAAGGGGTCGCGATCGCCGAAGCGGCCTATCAACAGGCGCTGTCCTACGCGCTTGATCGCCGTCAGGGCAAAACGCCCCTGTCGGCCACAGGCCCGATCGCAGATCACGCCGATGTCCGCCGCATGTTGGCGGTGATGAAGGCCGATGTATTTTCCGCCCGCGCTATTGCGCTGTCCTGTGCCGTAGCCATCGATATGGCCCGGGCTACCGGTTCTACCGATTGGCAGGCAAAGGCCGCGCTTCTGACCCCGATTGCCAAGGCATTCGGCAGCGATGTCGGCAATGACGTGGCGCAGATGGGCGTGCAGATCCACGGCGGCATGGGATTCATTGAAGAAACCGGGGCGGCCCAATTTGCCCGTGATGTCCGGATCACCTCGATCTATGAAGGCACCAATGGGATTCAGGCGATGGATCTGGTTGGCCGCAAGATGATGGATGGCGGCGACGCGGCACTGCGGCTGATCGAAGACATACAGCGCGGAGCGATTGCAGCGCGAAGCCGCCTGCCCGGTTTGGCAGACGACGTCTGGAATGCCGCCGAGGCGTTGCGCGAGGCGACAGATGGCTTGGTTGGGCAAGAGATGAATGACCGCTTTGCGGGCGCCGTGCCCTATCTGCGGGCTTTTGCACGGGTTCTGGGGGCACATTTCCACTTGAAGGCGGCACTGACCGAATCTGCAGCCGGCCCGCGCCTGGCCCTGGCCAAGGTGGCAATTCGGCGGTTGCTGCCGGAATTTGCGCCTCTGCTGGGTCAGGTACAACTTGGGGCGGCCGACCTTTATGCCCTGTCTGACGCCGATCTTTGCGCATGACAGGACTGCGGTTTCCCTTCGCGGAGCCGCCCGTCGAAGGCATGGCGACAAGGATCGCTGCGGGTGTGTTCTGGATGCGCCTGCCCCTGCCCATGGTGCTGGACCATGTCAATGTCTATGCTTTGGATGATGGCGACGGCTGGACCTTGGTCGATTGCGGATTGTCATCGCGTCGGGGGCGGGCAATCTGGGATGGCCTGCTCGCCGGGCCGCTTGCAGGCAAACCGGTGCGCCGCGTCATCGTGACCCATCATCACCCTGATCATGTGGGTCTGGCCGGGTGGTTTCAGGATCGCGGCGCCGAAGTGTTGATGACCCGGACCGCGTGGCTTTACGCACGGATGCTGCTGCTGGATGTGCAGGACCTGCCGCCACCCGAACAGATCACCTTTTGGCGCCAAGCGGGGATGTCGCCAGAGGTGCTGGCCAAACGCGGTGTTGAGCGGCCATACAACTTTGCAGACGTTGTGGCCCCAATGCCGCTTGGCTTTACCAGGATGTCGGACGGCGACAGGATCACTGCGGGCGGGCGCAGCTGGACCGTGCGACTGGGCTCTGGCCACGCGCCCGATCACGCAACCTTGTGGAGCGCGGATGGCACCCTTATTTTGGGGGGCGATCAATTGCTGCCCAATATCTCGGCCAATATCGGGGTTTATCCGACCGAACCGTCTGCGAACCCGCTGCACGACTGGCTGACATCGACACTGGCCTTCCAAGCCTTTGCAACCGACGATCAATTGGTCCTGCCGGGGCATAAGTTGCCATTCATTGGCTTGCCGCATCGGTTGGCGCAGATGACCGCAAACCATGAAGCCGGGCTTGATCGGCTGCGCGGGTATCTCGCCAATCCTGCCACCGCGGTTCAGTGTTTTGCCCCGCTGTTTCGGCGCGACATCGGGCCGGGGGAATATGGCCTGGCCCTGGTCGAGGCGGTGGCCCATCTGAACTACCTCTTGCAGCGCGGCGAAGTGTCGCGTTCGATGGGCAAAGACGGCGCCTGGATTTGGGCGACGCGCAACTGAAAGGCAAGAAGATGGCTGCAAAACCAAAAGTCGCCGCAGTGGCCAAGCCCTGCCCGCCCCCGCGCGCCCGCGTCGTCCATGCCGACCCGAACGCACCCGCCACGGCCGAACAGCAACCCCTGCCCGAAGCCTGGAGCGGCCGTCCCGTTGATCAAAAAAGTGCCGCCGAATGGATGTATGACCGCGTGATTCTGTACATCCGCAATTTTGAACAGCAATTGGACGCTGCGCATGAAATTGCGATGGGCTTTGCAGGCGGAGATGCAGGCGTTCTGCGCATCGAAGGTGTTGGCTATTTTGACCCCGATATCTTGACATTCTATGGTCGCGACGAGGATGGCAACAAGACCCAGCTGATCCAGCATGTAGCGCAGGTTTCCGTCATCTTGCGCGCCGCCCGCAAGACAAAACCCGATGCCCCCGCTCGCAGGATCGGATTTCGGCTGGCCACCGGCTGGGCGGGCGGCGAAAGCGGCGATGCCTCTGCGTAATGCAGGCCCGCCAAAATCCGCGCCCGCTTTGCCCGGCAGCGCAACCCGACAAAAACAACATAGCGGCCCCCGTGACAGGGCGGCATTTATCGGATATGCGGCGTCAAGCGCATATGATTGACACGGAGATGAAGAATGGCTGAGCACAAGCATGGCAGCATGGATATCAAGCCGCAGGAAAAAGCCTTTGCCGGCTTTTTGCGGATGGTGACCTGGGGGATGGTAATTTCCATCGGCGTTTTGATTTTCATGGCACTTGCAAACGCCTGATCCCGATCCGAAGGACATCACCATGTACCGCTTTGTCTTGTGTTTTGTGGCCCTGCTTGGGTTGTCAGCCTGCGGCGCTGAATCTATCTATGCCCCGCAAGAGGCAGTCGATGCCGCCCGTTTTGTAGCCGAGCCTCCAACATCGATCACACTGTTCACTGTGATCAGCAACCGCAGCGGTGCCGGGGCGCATACCGGGCTGCTGATCAACGCGTCGCAGCAAGTGATGTTCGATCCTGCCGGAACTTGGAAGCATCCCCGCCTGCCGGAACGCAATGATGTGCATTACGGCGTAACCCCCAAGATGGTGAATTTCTACATCGACTATCATGCCCGCGAAACCTACCGCGTCATGCAACAAACCGTCGTGGTCACCCCGGGTGTGGCCGAATTGGTCAAGCAACGGGCCGAAGCCTACGGGGCAGTGCCCAAAGCACAGTGTTCGAACTCTGTTTCGGCGATCCTGAAAGACGTGCCCGGCTTTGAAAGCGTCAATTCGACCCTGTTTCCGTTGCGGCTGTCACAGGCTTTTGGCAAATTGCCGGGTGCCACTACGCGGATCATCACGGATGACGATGCCGACAAGAACCATGGCGTGCTACTGGTACAGGCCGCAGGTGCCCCGGCCTGATCAAGCAGTCCCCGGCGGCCTGATATCAACCCATGCGTCAGCACAAATGGCGCCCACGCAAAGCGCTTTTGCACCTGCGGGCAAGGAAATGGTCATGGCCTGACCGCTGGGCCGCCTCGTTCTGCGGGCCTGTCGGCAAGATGATTTTGGCGAGTTGCATCCTATCGGCCTGCCTTCGCCTTTACCTTGGCCTTGGTTGGGCCTAGCAAAGGATTGACGCTTTGCGATGTGCCGCAACCACGGGGGGGACTGTGCGTATCTTCGGTGTGATCCTTGCCGGAGGCGCGGCGCAGCGCATGGGGGGGCAGGACAAGGCCCTGCTGCCTCTTGCCGGCCAAACGCTGCTCAGCCATGCGATGGCACGGCTCGGGCCTCAGGTCGAACGCCTTGCGATTTCGGCAAATGGTGACACCGGGCGGTTTGGCCCCGGCCTGACCGTGCTGCCCGATATCACCAGCCAAGGACCGCTTTCAGGTATCCTTGCCGCATTGGATTGGGCGGAACCGCTGGGCGCTACGGCCGTTGTATCGGTCGCAGTTGACACACCGCTTTTTCCCGCCGATCTGGTGCCGCAGCTGTGTCTGGCAGCGGAAGGAACGGCTGTCGGCGTTGCGGTGGCGGCATCGGGCGGGGCGGATCATCCGACCTTTGGCCTTTGGCCGGTGGCTCTGCGGGGCAATCTGCGGGCATTTCTGGCATCGGGCGCAAAGACCCGCGTGATGACCTTCGCGCAAAGTCATGCCGCAGGCCGCGCCGATTTCGCCGATGACAGGGCGTTCTTGAACCTCAATACACCGTCGGATCTTGCTGCTGCGCAGGCCATGCTCGGGCAAGCGCCATGACCGGGCATGGCACGAATGTCTTTGGCGTGATCGGCTGGAAGAACGCAGGCAAGACCAGCTTGATGGAACGCCTTGTGGCTGAAATGGTCGGGCGCGGGCTGCGGGTCTCGACCGTGAAACACGTGCATCACGATGTCGATCTAGATCGCCCGGGCAAAGATACCTTCCGCCATCGCAACGCTGGCGCGTATGAGGTGGTCTTGGCCTCGGCCAACCGGATGGCACTTTTGCGCGAACATCGGCTGGGCGAGCCGGACCTGGCTGCGATATTGGCGCAAATGTCCCCGGTAGATCTGGTGCTGGTGGAAGGCTACAAACGCGACGCGCATCCCAAGATCGAAGTATTCCGGCGCGAGGCAGGGCATGACCTGATCCAGCCGGGCGATCCCATGGTTCGGGCGGTGGCCACCGATGCGGCGATGGCCGTCTTGACTGTGCCGTTGCTGGATTTGAACGACACCAGCGCAATTGCCGATTTCATCTTGCGCGAGGTTGGTCTTGCTTGACCCATTCGACAGCGTGATGATTGTTGACTGGTCAGCCGCCAGCACAGCCACCTCAAAAACCAACCGCGAAAACGCAATCTGGGTAGGTCGCCATTCGCGCGACGCCCGCTCTGAAACACATTTCCGGACCCGGGCCGAGGCCGAAGACCACATCCGGACCTGTATTGAAACTGCGCTCAGAAATGGGAAAAGGTCGCTTGTCGGCTTTGATTTTGCGTTTGGATATCCGGCCGGCTTCGCGGCCAGACTGACCGGATCGGCAACGGCTGCCGCTGTCTGGCACTGGCTTGCCAATCAGATCGAAGATGCCCCCGACAACCAAAACAACCGCTTTGCTGTGGCGGGCCGGATAAACCGCCTTTTCGGGGGAATGGGCCCGTTTTGGTCACACCCCAGGGGCCAGACACATGAGGGCCTGCCAGCCCGCAAGGCCGGGATCGACCATGCCCGCCTCGGGGTTGGCGAATTCCGTCTGGTCGAACAGGTGGCAACCGGCGCGAAATCTGTCTGGATGTTGTGCAACCCAGGGGCTGTCGGCTCGCAAAGCCTTGTTGGCCTGCCGATGATCCACCGGCTTTCGCAGATGGATGGCGTGTCGGTCTGGCCGTTCCAGCCCCCCTCAACGCCGGTCGTCCTGGCCGAGGTTTATCCGTCCTTGTTGTCGCGCGCCGTCAACCATGCCTTGCATTCGGCAAGACCGACTGGCATCGGCAAAGCTGCCGTCAAAGATCAGATCCAGACACGGCTTCTGGCGCAGGCTTTATTCGCGCTTTCAAAGGGAAACCAGCTGGCAGCCTTGCTGCATCCACCGGCAGGCAGGCCGCAAAATACCGAAGAGGGCTGGATCCTTGGCGCCGGGCACGTGGCCGCATTAGAGACCGCATTGGCATGAAATTCACCTTGCAACACGGGCTGCCAGATCATCTGCGCAAAGACGCCGCCGGGCTTTACTGGCTGGCGTTTGGTGGCAAATTGGGGCCGGTGTTGGGGCCAGTCGACAAGGCCTTTGCGCTGCTCGACCTCGTGATGCGCGAAGATCATGTGATCACCGCACTGTCAGAAAACGGCGCTTTGATGGGTCTGGCCGGGTTCAAAACCCCCGATGGCGCCTTCGCCGGTGGCGGCTTTGCCGATCTTCGCCAGATCTACGGTGCTTTTGGGGCAAGTTGGCGGGCCGCACTTTTATGGTTGCTAGAACGCGATGTCGACAACCACAGGTTCTTGATGGATGGAATTTGCGTCAGCGAAGCTGCCCGTGGCCAGGGGGTGGGAACCGCCCTGCTTGACGCCATCTGCGATGAGGGTCGCAGACGCGGATATCCGTCCGTGCGGCTGGACGTGGTTGATGTAAATCAGCGCGCGCGGGCGCTGTATGAACGCCAAGGTTTTGTTGCAACGCGCACCTCTCAAATCGGGATATTGCGATGGGTGTTCGGATTTTCAGCCGCAACCACGATGGTGCGGCCTTTGATGTGACGGCTCTGCGCGACCCTGCGGTCGCTTTTCGCGACCGGATACCCGGATGCACGTCGGGGTCGGCAAGCAGGCTCAGTCGAATGTACCCGTCACCCGGCCAAACAGCATGAAGGCCCGCGCGGTGCGGGTTTCGGCCATATCTGCCATATCCTCATCGCTGGCGTTTTTCTCAAACTCGGCAATGGTCTTGTCGAACGTGCGCAAGAAATGGTGGCCGGCATCGCGAAACACGGTGTCTTCGCGCATCCGTGCCGCCGTCAGGGCCAGACAGGACCGGTCCCGCACACCGCCAAGGCCAGCCAAGCTGCGCCCTCTTTCGCCATGCGCAAAGCGGCGCCAAACTTCGGGCCGGGCGCGGTCCGGGGTCAAATCATCCATATATATTCCGTCCTGGCTCAGCAGTGTCAGCACATCTTGCGCAGCCCGGATCAGCTTTGCCACCATCCGGTCACCCAGCGCGTGACGCAAGGCACGGAACCCTTCGCGGTCATCGGCGTTTTCGGGAAATTGTAGCGCGCGGATGAAATCGGCGATCGAAAGGGGCGCACGCAGATCTTCCGCGGGTGTTCCCAATGCCAGCCCCGGCTCTTCATCGCCAAACGCAGGCCTTGGTGCCACCAAAGCCGCCTTGCCATCCGCCGAGGCCACACTCAGCGCAAGGTCGCGTCGCGAGGTAAAGCTGGCAAGCGCCGTTTCGGCCTGCTTCTGGCTGGCCGCAATCTCATCCAGCTTCTGTTCCAGCGTAGGCTTGGCCGCAGCCACCCCCGAGGCTTGCTGACCCGCAACATAGGCCTGCCGCATCGCATCGACCGACGCTTGCAGCCGGGCCGCATCAACCCGCAATGACCGGATGCTGGCAAGCGTCGTCGTCGATACCCAGATCAACGCCAGCGGCAGGAACACCAGCATCAGCGTCATCACAAGGCCAGAGGTTCCCTCACCGTTTTCCGGGGTCCCGAAGGTCAGATAGATCACCACCGCTACCAGCCAGACAAGACTTAGCAAAACGGCCATGATCTGCGAAAGCCGAAACCCGCCCCGGCCCTCATCAAGTGCCGTTCTGCCAAAGTCCTTCAACCGATGTTTAACGTCTGGCATAATGGCCCGAACCGAGGTCAGAGATCAAATAAACTGGACGCGCAACACCTCATAGCTGCGCTGGCCCCCTGGCGTTTTCACATCAATACTGTCGCCTTCGTCTTTGCCGATCAGCGCGCGGGCAAGTGGCGAGCGGATGTTCAACAGCCCGTGCTCGATGTCAGCCTCTTGTTCACCCACGATCTGGTAGGTGCGCTTTTCTTCGGTATCTTCGTCAATCAGGGTAACCGTCGCCCCAAATTTGATCGCCCCAGACAGCTTGGCGGGATCGAACACCTCAGCCAGCGACAGCAGCGCCTCCAGTTCCTTGATCCGACCCTCGATAAAGCTCTGCTTTTCGCGCGCCGCATGATATTCGGCATTCTCCGAAAGATCACCGTGTTCGCGCGCCTCGGCGATTGCCCGGATCACCGTCGGTCGTTCGACAGATTTCAGCACTTTCAATTCGCTGTCTAGCGCGGTGTGCCCCGCGCGGGTCATCGGGATCTTTTCCATCGGCCTCACTCACAAATCACAAAGCCACAGCCTAGCAGGGCCATGGCATTGCATCCTTCTGTCCACAACAGACCCGACCCCACTGCAAAAGGCAAGAGCCATGGCACTTTGGCGGGCGAAATGCACATAGGCCCTGCTGCCCGGCAATTGACGCTAGGAAAAACTTGCGCCACACACTGGCGCAACTTTATATCAGCCCAAGTGCCACACAGGACATATTCCAATGAGCCCGACGATTGCCCGCGAAAAGATGGATTATGACGTGGTGATCGTCGGCGCGGGCCCCGCAGGATTGTCGGCAGCAATTCGGCTGAAGCAGCTGGATGCCGATCTGGCCGTCGTGGTTCTTGAGAAAGGCTCAGAAGTCGGCGCCCATATCCTTTCAGGCGCGGTGCTTGACCCATCCGGTCTTGATGCGCTGATGCCCGATTGGCGGACCCGGGGTGCGCCGATCTCGACCCTTGTCACAGAAGACAACTTTTTTCTTCTGGGGCCCGCAGGCAAGGTTCGTATCCCCAATTGGCCGATGCCACCCCTGATGACCAACCACGGCAATTACATCGTCTCGATGGCGAATGTCTGCCGCTGGATGGCCGCTCAGGCGGAGGCTTTGGGGGTAGAAATTTTTCCCGGCATGGCCTGTTCGGAACTGGTCTACGGCGATGCGGGCCAGGTGGCCGGCGTGGTGGCCGGTGAATTTGGCATTCTGCCCGACGGCAGCCACGGGCCAAGCTATGAGCCGGGCCTTGAACTGCATGGCAAGTACGTTTTCCTGTCCGAAGGTGTGCGCGGATCACTGGCCAAGGAAGTGATCGCAAAATACGATCTGTCGGCTGAGCGCGACCCGCAGAAATTCGGCCTCGGCATGAAGGAAATCTGGGAAATTGATCCGGCCAAGCACAAGCTGGGCACGGTTACCCATACCATGGGTTGGCCGCTCGGCAAGAATGCGGGCGGTGGATCATTCATCTATCACCTTGAAAATAATCAGGTTTATGTTGGATTTGTGGTACATCTGAACTACCAGAACCCGCATCTTTACCCCTATATGGAATTCCAGCGTTTCAAGCATCACCCAATGGTGGCAGACCTGCTGCGCGGCGGCAAACGCATAGCTTACGGCGCGCGCGCCATTTCCGAAGGCGGCTGGCAGTCGATCCCCAAAATGGTGGCACCGGGCGTGGCCTTGCTGGGCTGTACTGCCGGGCTGGTGAATGTGCCGCGCATCAAGGGCAATCACAATGCGATGTTGTCGGGCAAAGCGGCGGCCGAAGCCGCCTTTGCCGCAATAAAGACCGGCCGGGCAAGTGACGAATTGACCGCCTATGAGGCCGACGTTCGTGGCGGGTCAATCGGCAAAGACCTCAGGAAGGTCCGCAACGTGAAGCCGCTTTGGTCACGCTATGGCCTGATAGCGTCCCTGCTGGGGGGTGGCCTTGACATGTGGGCCAATACCCTTGGACTTTCGGTGTTCGGCACTTTGAAGCACGGCAAATCGGATGCGGCGGCAACCGGTCTGGCAAAGGATTTCGCGCCGATCGACTACCCCAAGCCCGATGGCGTCTTGTCGTTTGACCGGCTGACGAATGTGGCGTTCAGCTTTACAAATCACGACGAAAACCAGCCAGCGCATCTCAGGTTGAAAGACCCGTCTGTTCCGATCCTCGTCAATCTGCCGAAATACGCCGAACCCGCGCAACGCTATTGCCCGGCCGGCGTCTATGAAGTGGTGGCCGAGGCTGGTCGCGATCCACGCTTTGTGATCAACTTTCAGAACTGCGTGCATTGCAAGACCTGCGACATCAAAGACCCGTCGCAAAACATCAACTGGACCACCCCGCAGGGCAGCGGCGGGCCTAACTACCCAAATATGTAGCCGTCACCCCGCGAACCGCTGACATTTGCGAGAGCAGGGGCGGATTGGGCGGCAAAACCTTGCGCATGTGATTGCCAGTCCTACTTTGTCTGATTAGCGTTGCTCGAAACTGCCAAAGGACGCCAAGTTGATGCCGATTTCCCGTGCGAACCCGTTTCTGGCGCTTAGTTTCGCGGCCTGCCTTGTCGCTTTGCCCCTTTCTGCCCTGTCTCAAACGGGCCCTGAAGACGCAGGGGCTTACCTTGCCGCCCGGGTCGCTGGCAGCAACAGCGACTATCTGGCGGCGGCCGACTGGTACGCCCGCGCGGTGCAGGCAGACCCCGCCAATCCGACCCTGCTGGATGCTGCGGTGCTGTCGAATATCGCGCTCGGCGCATTTCCCAAAGCGGCCGAAATGGCGCGGCTGCTGTTGCAGACCGGATCGAAAAGCCAGATCGGGCAAATCGCGCTTTTGACGTCGCAGGCCGAAGCAGAGGATTTTGAGGCGATCCTGCGCGACGGCACAGCCGGTGCCAGCGTCGGCGTGCTGGCGGATGGCTTGATTGCAGCTTGGGCCCTGCTGGGCCGCGGCCAGACCACCGAGGCCCTGGCCCGCTTTGATACGCTGGCAAAGACAGACGGCATGCAGGCCTTCGGGCTTTATCACAAGGCATTGGCGTTGGCGTCCACAGGGGATTTCGAAGGTGCGGATGCCATTCTGTC
>JANNSG010000012.1:0-19578 GCA_031402355.1 Pseudorhodobacter sp.
TATCTGGGGCTTGCGTCAGAGGTTATGTACACCGGGCTTGGGCCGACGGCAGCCAATATCATCATCGGTGCTTTGTCAGCGATTGTGGACAATATTCCCTTGATGTTTGCGGTGCTGACGATGGATCCTGCGATGTCGGACGGCCAGTGGCTGCTGATCACGCTGACGACCGGAACAGGTGGCTCGATGCTGTCGATCGGATCGGCGGCGGGGGTGGCATTGATGGGCACCGCGCGAGGGCAGTACACCTTCATGAGCCATTTGAAGTGGGCTTGGGCTGTGGCGCTGGGCTATGTCGCATCGATCTGGGTGCATATGCTGCTGAATGCGGGGCTGTTTTAGCCGTGCGCTTATCAGCCCTTACGGGCAGTCTTCGCTGGGGTGAGCGCAGCACGCCGTCGGGATTTACAAGCGGTTTGGGTCAGGCGTCCCGCATGGCGGCATTCTGGTCAATCAGGTAGCGTTGCGACAGCGGAATCGCTGCGGCACCAAGCGACCGTGCCTGTGCGCCGACTGTGCCTTCGCGAATTTGTGGCGGGTCGACACCGGCCAGATCAAGGCGATGAAATGCGATATTGGTGCGTTTGGTGATTTCGGCGCGCACCAAGGCAGGCATCCAGCCATCAATTATGACGGCTTCAAGCTCCATCAGCGTTGACGCGCTTAGGATAGCGCTGGCGAGGCCTTCGGCGGCAGTGTCTATCCAGTCAGAAAGGATTGGCGCCGAGACCTGCCAATCATCGGGATTTTCCCACAGATGGCCGGAGGGTTCAGCAGCTGCGTCCATCGCCGCGGCCAGGGCGGACATCGAGGCCACATCAAGCAGGCGGCGCATTTGGCCGTGGGGGCCGGGCACGGGCATCGGGCCGACGCCTGCGGCATTGCCGGTGCGTCCGGTAAACAGCTGACCGTTCAACACCAAGCCGCCGCCGATAAAATAACCAAAGTAGAAATAGAGAAAATCGCGTGGTCGATCCCCGGTGCCGAACACCAGTTCTGCGCCACACGCGGCAGTGGCGTCGTTTTGCACATAGACTGGCATGGCAGTTAGCGTGGCGAGTTCCGCCTGAATATCGCGGGTGCGCCATGCATCCATCTCGGCCTGCGGCGCGCCGATATTCTGCACCCAGTTCCACAGTTGAAATGGCATTGCGATGCCCATGCCGCTGATGCGGGCTTGGTGCGGTTTGGGCAAGATGGCGGTGATGGAGGGCATAGCATCCGCCACAAATGCGACCACAGTGCTTGGAGTGGGATAGCGGTAAATCTGGCGGCGAGTGGCGCGGACGCGGCCCTGAAAATCTATCAGCGTCAGGTCGGCCGAGCGGCGGCCGATCTTGAGGCCGAAGAAGAACGCGCCGTCGGCGTTTAAGGACATGGGCACCGACGGCTGACCGATGCGGCCGCGTACAGGCTCGCCACGAAGCAGCAGGCCTTCGCCTTCGAGGCTGCGCATGATGACCGAGACGGTTTGCGCGGAGAGGCCGGTGATGCGGGCGATCTCGGTCTTTGCGAGAGCGCCCTGCTGGCGCACCAGAGAAAGAACAAGGCGTTCGTTCTGCTCGCGCATGCCCGTTTGATTGGTGCCCCGCAGGCCCGGATCGTCGGGTGAGGGCCGATCAAGTGAGGGGTCTTGAGCAAGTTTCATACCGGTTTCACTGCCACACCGATAACGCCTTTGCGCAAGATTACATTGGCGAACAACGCGGTTTCAGACGTGGCGACAATGGTGTGCGCCGCACGGATACGTGGGTAAAGATCGGCCCCACACAGGGGGTGCACGGTGTGGCCGGGTACAAGCATGCTGCAAGCTTGATCAATTTCCTGATGGATATCAGAGCTTTGCGCCGGATCGTTGTTCAGACCGGCCCGAAAGATGGCATGGGGCGTCGCAGTATCCAGCGGCAGGACGCGCAAGATGGCATCCAGCAGGGCAACTATGCCGTGCCCGTCAGCGCGCACCAAACGGCGGGCATCATTCTGTGCGGGGTAATTGCCATCGACCAATGCTATTTCATCGCCGTGCCCCATGGCGCGCAACGTATAAAGCAGGTCTGGCCCAAGAATGGCTGGCAGTCCGATCAGCATATGAGTCTCGCAAGATGAGGCGTCCCAAACGACGCGGGCACGCTTTGCATGGACCGACACTGAGGTGTGGGGCGGAGTCTGTCAATAATAAATCACTCTGATTTATTTAACTTGACGTAAGGGCGGGAATCGGATTGTCTTTATCCATCGCAGCATGTGAGTCACTGCACCTGTTGGCGTAATGAAGGGGGCTAAGCCCTTGAAATCCTTGGGAGGACTATCTATGAAATTAGAAATGAAAGCCCTTATGGGCGCAACCGCGCTTGCGATGCTGTCGGCCACCTCGGCTTTCGCAGATTCGCACAGCGGCGGTCTTGCTTGCCTGATCACCAAGAACAACACCAACCCCTTCTTCGTAAAAATGAAAGAGGGTGCTGAGGCTGCTGCCACCGCCGCCGGTCTTGAGTTTCAGGCCTATGCAGGCGAAAAAGATGGCGATGCTGCGCCGCAGATCACCGCGATTGAAAACTGCGTGGCCGCCGGTGCCAAGGGTATCCTGATCACCGCATCGAACGACTCGGTCGGGCCTGCCCTGAAGGATGCCCGCGCTGCTGGTATCTTGGTTATCGCACTAGATACCCCACTTGCAGATGCCGAAGCACAGGACATGACCTTTGCAACCGACAACTTCGAAGCTGGTTTGCTGATTGGTAAATGGGCAGCGGCGACACTTGGCGCTGAAGGTGTTGCAACTGCCAAGATCGGCATGCTGGACATCAACAAAGACAACATCTCGGTCGACGTTCAGCGCGACACGGGCTTCCTTGTTGGTTTCGGCATCGAAGTGCCTGATCTGGCCGTGATGGGTTCGGAAACTGATCCACGCGTCATCGGTCACGAATCGTCGGGCGCTAACCCAGAAGGCGGCGTTACTTCAGTTGAGAACCTGCTGGCCAAAGACCCGGATATGAACGTGGTTTACACGATCAACGAACCCGCCGCAGAAGGCGCGTTCCAGGCGCTGACTAAAGCCGGCAAGACAGGCGTGTTGGTTGTGTCGGTTGACGGCGGTTGCCCGGGGATTGCGTCGGTGAAGGCCGGCGTGATCGGTGCTACGTCGCAGCAATACCCGCTGAAGATGGCCGCTTTGGGCATCGATGCGATTGCAGCTTTTGCCAAGGACGGCACCAAGCCTGCAGCATCCGAAGGCCTGTCGTTCTTCAACACAGGTGTGAACCTTGTGACAGACAAGCCAGCCGAAGGCGTGCCATCGATCGACACCACCAAAGGCACAGAGCTTTGCTGGGGCTGATCTGACCTAACGGACTATTGATTACGCAAAGGGCGACGTTACAGTCGCCCTTTGTATATCCGGCGCTTGCGGCGCTGCTATTCACTGTCATTGGGAGGGCGGTTGACGCGATGAGCGACCAAGGGGCACCAGTTAAAACCATTTCAGATTTCGAGGCCAAGCTTGCGCAAGCGGACAAGACCGTTGCCAGCTTTGCAAAGGATGACAAAAGTCTTCCCGCTTTGGCGCGGTCATTTTTACGGGCTTATCCGACGACCATTCCTGCGCTGATCCTGATCCTAAGCATCATTGCCTTTGGCATTGCCGCCCCGCGGTTTTTGGGGGCAGGGGCGCTGTCAACAGTTTTGCAGCAGGTGACTGTCACCGGCATCGTCGCCATTGCGCAAACTCTTATCATTTTGACAGCGGGGATCGACCTTTCGCTTGGGGCGATCCTTGTGGTTTCTTCACTGGTGATGGGCAATTTGGCCGTCAATCACGGCTATCCCTGGCCCGTTGCGATTGGCGTGGGGATGTTCATCGGCACATTCATGGGCTGGCTGAACGGCATTCTGGTGGCCTATGTAAAACTGCCGCCGTTTATCGTGACGCTTGGCACCTTGCAGATTTTTACGGCGTTGAAACTTTGGTATTCGGGGTCTGAATCGATCCGCAACGTTGATATTGCCGATAAAGCCCCCAGCCTGCTTTGGTTCGGCGAGGCCGTGCGATTTGGGGCGTTCAAGCTGACATATGGCAGTTTTTCGTTGATCATGCTGGCAGTGATTTTCCTTTATGTGCTGAGCCAAACCGCCTGGGGTCGGCATGTGCACGCAATTGGCGATGACCCGGATGCAGCGATGTTGTCGGGGATCAGGTCTAAACAGACATTGGTTTCTGTGTATGCCGTGGCCGGGCTGATCTGCGGTTTTGCGGCCTGGGTTGCAATCGGTCGGGTGGGATCGGTATCGCCCGTGGCCTTTGACACGGTAAGTTTTGCCTCCATTACGGCAGTTGTCATTGGGGGCACTTCGCTGTTTGGCGGGCGCGGGTCGATCATCGGGTCGGTTCTTGGCGCGATGATTGTCGGGGTGTTTACCACGGGTCTGTCGCTTGCCGGGGTCGATGACTATTGGCAGATGTTTGCGGCAGGCAGCTTGGTGATCATCGCTGTTGGTTTGGACCAATGGCTGCGGAGGGCAACACAATGAGCGATGTAAAACCTATCCTGACCTGCCGCGGCCTGATGAAGCGTTATGGCACCGTGGTGGCGATGAACGGCGCGGATTTTGATCTGTATCCGGGTGAGATTACGGCAGTGATCGGGGATAACGGCGCGGGCAAATCGACCTTGATCAAGGCGAT
Organism: Pseudorhodobacter sp.; assembly: GCA_031402355.1. Classification (GTDB taxonomy): domain Bacteria; phylum Pseudomonadota; class Alphaproteobacteria; order Rhodobacterales; family Rhodobacteraceae; genus JACMNW01. The sequence continues at coordinate 4,685 of JANNSG010000012.1, forward strand.
TGCCGGGGCGGTGATACCGGACCACGGTGAAATCACGCTGGAAGGCCAAACCGTGCATTTCAAATCGCCGCAGGACGCGCGGAAGTTGGGGATTGAAACGGTCTATCAAAACTTGGCCATGTCGCCCGCGCTGTCGATTGCTGACAACATGTTTCTGGGCCGCGAATGGCGCAAACCGGGGATCATGGGATCAGTCTTTCGTCAGATGGACCGCGCGGGAATGGAAAAATTCGCGCGCGACAAGCTGTCTGAACTGGGGCTGATGACCATTCAAAACATCAATCAGGCGGTGGAATCCTTGTCGGGTGGCCAGCGTCAAGGGGTGGCTGTGGCGCGGGCGGCAGCGTTTGGATCGAAAGTAGTGATTTTGGATGAACCTACCGCCGCACTGGGCGTCAAGGAAAGCCGACGGGTGCTGGAACTGATCCGCGATGTCCGAAGCCGGGGCATTCCGATCATTCTGATCAGCCACAACATGCCGCATGTGTTTGAAGTTGCAGACCGTATTCACATTCACCGGCTTGGGCGGCGGCTGTGCGTGATTGATCCGAAGGAACATTCGATGTCGGACGCCGTGGCCTATATGACCGGGGCGAAATTGCCCGAAGGCGTAACAGAGGCCGCATGACACCGGAAGATCTGGCGCGACAGATATCCTCCCTTGGGGCAGCGACAGAGCGGTTTGTTGTGGCCGTCGCAGGCCCGCCGGGCGCAGGTAAGTCGACCTTGGCAAAAGAGATCGCCCAATCCATCGGCGAGGGAGCGCGTGTGGTGCCGATGGACGGCTTTCACTATGATAATGCCGTGCTGGACAGGCTGGGCCTGCGTGCCCGCAAAGGCGCGCCAGAGACATTCGATGCTTTGGGGTTTGTGCATTTGCTGCAGCGCCTGCGGGCGGGTGGCGACGCAGCGATACCGGTGTTTGACAGGGACATGGATCTTGCCCGTGCCGGGGCTGATCTGGTTACCGTGTCGGATAAGTATCTGATCGTTGAAGGCAACTATCTGCTGTTGAACGACGCCCCCTGGTGCGATCTGGCACCGCTGTTTGACCTGACGGTTTTCATCGATGTGCCCGAGGATGAGCTGGACCGCCGGCTTGTGCTGCGCTGGCATCATCACGGCAAAACGCCGGCCGAAGCGCGGTATTGGATTGACAGCAATGATCTGCCCAATATCCGGCGCGTCACCCGGGGGTCGCGGCAGGCGGACATAGTCATACGCAAAAAATAGCCCATGCCGGGTCAGGTATGGAATGCACTACTTTACCTTGGGTTGAGCTGCGTGCAGCCTGTAGGTCGCGAGAAATTGCGAAACCCTTATTTTTCAATCTGACATTGCAACCCAGGAGATTTGAATGAAAAACTCAATTGAGTTTTGGAGTGACGTTTGCCTTGAAGTCACCCGGCGCGACTTTTCCAAGAAATCCGACGGATCACCGGCGAAGCCCGATCAGGGTGGGCCGACGCGCACGTCGCGGGCGATGGCGATCATCCATCTGGCGATGCATGACGCCTATTTCGGCACGACTGCACCGGCGACCACCTATCTTCAGCGTTTGACGCCGGCTGTGCCGTTGCCACCACCACCCGCCCCGATCAGCGTGGATAGCGCGATGGGCACAGCCACGGCTGTTGCCATGCTGACGCTGTATCCCAGCCACGCGGCCTATATCAACCGGATGTCGGCGGTGTTCATCGACCCCAATCCAGTTGCCATCGCCCGCGACAATGGCCACAGCTACGGCGAGGCGATTGCCGCGCTGATCATCGGTCTGCGTGCGAATGACGGATCAGGACGTGAAATAGGCTACCGCCCGTCCACCGCCTATGGTCGTCACCGCGAGAGCCCGTTTGACGCAGGGCAGGGGTTCCTGGGCCCGCAATGGGGCAACGTCACGCGGTTCTGCACGCCTGCACGGGTGCCGCTTGATCCGCCGCCCGGATATGACATGACGGATTACCTTTCAGATGCCGACTACCGCGCGGATTTCAAGGAAGTTGCCGCAGAAGGCGCGCTTTTCAGCGCCAAACGCAGCCCTGAGGAAAAGACCATCGGCTACTATTGGGGCTATGACGGGGCCAATGAAATCGGGGTGCCGCCGCGGCTTTACAACCAGATTGCGCGAACTTGGCTGGCGCAGCACCACCCCGGCGAAGTGGATACGGCAATCCGACTGTTGGCGATGGTGAATGCGGGCATGGCGGACGCCGGAATTGACGCCTGGTATCACAAATACGCCTATAACCTGTGGCGGCCTGTTGTCGGCATCCGCGAGGCCAGTGCTTCGACTGGGCCTGGGGCCGCTGCCGGACCAAAATCCACCGCAACGGCCGGAGCGGATATCGGCGATCCTGCCTGGACCCCACTGGGCCTGCCCACGACGAACGAACCGGAACGTCGCGCACTTGGCCGCACACCGCCGTTCCCGGCCTACCCATCGGGGCACGCGACCTTTGGGGCGACGCTGTTCCAGATTCTGCAGCGCTTTGGGGGCGGGGCGGCGATGACTTTGCAAGATGTGCTGGATGCGGCCACATCGAATCCGAATGTTGCCGGACAGGATTTTGCCTTTGTGTCCGATGAACTGAATGGCACTTCGGTGGATGCCGACGGGTCACTGCGCACGCGGCATTTGCGGCGGTTCACCAACTTTGCCAAACCCACCTACGAAAACTCGATCAGCCGGGTTTATATTGGCGTCCATTGGCGGTTCGACGGGCTGCCCCGCGCCGATGTGGCTGGCAAACGCTATGGCGGCGTGCCTTTGGGGTTGACCATCGGCGATCAGGCATTTGCCTTTTTCAACTGACTTTGGCGGCCCGCACCATAAATGCGGGCCGTTATCCTTGCGGCGTCATCGCCTTGCGCTGTTTCGCGCGTTCCAACCCCAGTTGCCGTTCGCGCCAGATGATCAGGCAGCCTGCCAGAACCACCAGCGATGCACCAATCAACATGGTCACGGTTGGTACTTCGGCGAAGACGAAATAGCCGATCGCCAGCGCGAAGATCATCGAAGCGTAATCAAAGGGGGCCACCACCGAGGCGTCAGCCTCGCGGTAGCTGGAGGTCAGGAAAATCTGGCCAACCCCGCCCAGCAGCCCGGAACCGATTAGCAGGGCGGCTTCGGTCGGGGTGGGGATGACCCAGCCGAAAGGCAGGGTCGCAAGCGACAGGATGGACGCCGTCAGTGAAAAGTAGAACACGATCGCCGGTGTCTTTTCGGTGTTCACCAGCTTGCGCACGAAGACCTGGGCCAGGGCCGCAAAAACGGCACCGCCAAGGACCAGGACCGCGCCGAACGCCTGCGCCTGACTGAGATGATCGCCAGACGTGATGGAAAGCCGGGGCCAGACCACGATCAACACCCCGATCAGGCCAAGCGCCACGGCTGTGATGCGAAAGGCGCGCACTGTCTCGCCCAGAAACATGGCGGCGAAAATTACGGTCAGCAACGGTGCAGCATAGCCGATCGCGGTAACCTCGGGGAGGGGCAGATAGCCAAGCCCCGCAAAGCCAAGGCCCATGGCAATGGTCCCGACCAGCCCACGCCAGACATGGCCCAACGGATTGCTGGCGCGGAACCCGGTGTCAAGTTCCCGGCGCATGGCCAGCCAGACCACGATGACCGGCATGGCGAAGACCGACCGAAAAAACACCGCCTCGCCAGAGGGCACATGTGGAGCGGTGGCCTTGATCAGGGATGCCATGGTGATGAACACAATGACGGAGACGACTTTGTAGGCGATACCGCGCAGGGGGCGCATGAAAACCTCTGGTATTTTGGTAAGATCAGGTCAATCACTCTGGCCTATGCGGCGCAAGGGCTAAAGGCCGATGGTGAAGGAGACAGCGATGACCGAACCCCGGATTTCAGACCTGATTGATCAGGGGCGCGGTGCGGCACCAGCGGATTTGGTGCTGCGCGGGGGTCTGGTGTTCGATCTGATCACCGGCGATCTGGTGCCCGGCGATGTGGCGATATGCGGTGATACCATTGTGGGGGTGTTTGACCATTATGAGGGGAAGCAGGTGATCGACGTCGCGGGCAAGATTCTGGTGCCGGGGTTTATTGACACGCATCTGCATATCGAAAGCTCGTTGGTGACGCCGCATGAATTTGACCGCTGTGTAACGCCGCGCGGGGTGACCACGGCGATTTGCGATCCGCATGAAATTGCCAATGTCTGCGGTCTTGTGGGTATTCAGTATTTTCTGGACTGTGCGGCGCAGACGGTGATGGATATTCGGGTGCAACTGTCTTCCTGCGTGCCGTCTACCCATATGGAAACCACCGGTGCACGGCTGGAGGCCGCCGATCTGGTGCCATTGATGGATCATCCCGGTGTCATCGGGCTTGCGGAATTCATGAATTACCCCGGCGTGCTGGCCAAGGATGCCGGATGTCTGGCCAAGCTGGAGGCGTTTCGGGGCCGCCATATTGATGGGCACGCCCCCTTGCTGCGCGGGAGAGACTTAAACGGTTACATCGCGGCGGGGATCCGGACGGAGCACGAGGCGACGACGTTTGAAGAAGGTCTTGAAAAGCTGCGCAAGGGCATGCGGGTGTTGATCCGGGAAGGGTCAGTTTCCAAGGATTTGCACGCCTTGGCGGGGCTGCTGACGGAACGCCATTCGCCTTATTTGTGTTTGTGCACCGATGACCGCAACCCGCTGGACATCGCGGAACATGGCCATCTGGATTACATGATCCGTACCGCGATTGCCCTGGGCGCGCCACCTTTGGCCGTGTACCGCGCCGCGTCACTTTCGGCCGCCGAGGCGTTCGGGTTGAAGGATCGCGGGTTGATCGCCCCGGGCAAGCGGGCAGATATCGTGGTGATTGAGAGTTTGGAGGGCTGTCACGCGAGCCGCGTTTTTGTGCGTGGGGTAGAGGCCACCGACGCAGCTTTTGCGCAGCGAAGGCAGACCGCGCCCGTGGCCCGCAATTCGGTAAAAGCGCGACTTGTAGAGGCTGCGCATTTCCGCACGGGTGGCAATAGGGTGGATACCCCGGTGATCGGTATTCTACCGGGCAAGATCATTACCGAACATTTGACCTATGATATTGCGCCCACAGACGGCGATAAGCGGCCGGATATTGCCCGCGATCTGATAAAAATCGCCGTGGTGGAACGGCACGGCGTGAACGGAAACATTGCCACTGGGTTTGTGAAGGGCTTTGGTCTGCAGCGCGGGGCAATAGCCTCAACCGTTTGTCATGATCACCATAATATCGCAGTGGTGGGCGCGGACTACGGCGATATGGCGCTGGCTTGCAACCGTCTTGGCCAGATCGAGGGCGGGTTTGTGGTGGTGGACGGTGGCCGCGTTTTGGCAGAGCTTGCACTTCCCGTGGCAGGATTGATGAGCCTTGAGCCTTTTGAAGTGGTGCGCGATGCGCTTGTCGGGTTGCGCGCGGCGGCACGGACACTGGGGGTGACGCTGGAAGAACCCTTCCTGCAATTGGCATTCCTGTGCCTGCCGGTCATTCCACATTTGAAAATCACGGATCACGGCATGGTGGATGTGGATCGGTTTGAGGTGATGCCCTGAGGGTGGCCGGGGAGAGATACGCCTCCGGCGGGGATATTTTTGAACAGAAAAAGCCGTCAAAAGGTCGTGCTGATAAAACCAAAAGCCGCCCATCGTGGGGCGGCTTTTAAGGTTTTGGTGGAGCCAGGCGGGATCGAACCGCCGACCTCTTGAATGCCATTCAAGCGCTCTCCCAACTGAGCTATGACCCCGGTGCTTAGGTGCCGCAGAAATTCTGCCATGCGGGCTTTTAGTAAAGCACGCCGGGGGGCGCAAGCGAAAACCACGCCCCCTTTTGCCTTGCCTTACAACTCTTCTTCGTCGCCCGGCACATCGGCCAAATCATCAAGCGATACAGTATCATCTGCATCATCTTCCAGCAGTTCGTCGTCCATTTCAGCATCATCCGAAACGCTGGTTTCCAGCAATTCATCTTCTGCTTCAAGATCATCGACCAGAGGATCGTCTTTTTCAGGGACGACGCGCGCGATAACCGAGGCCTGCATCTTGCGGCGGGCGGTTTCGATATCCACGACCTCGCCCGTATAAGGGCTGATGATCGGGGTTTTGTTCAGGTCATAAAAGCGTTTGCCAGTGGTTGGGCAAAGGCGCTTTGTGCCCCATTCTTCCTTGGGCATGTTGCTTCCCTTGGTTGTCGGATGTTCAATCAGGCGGTTCGATTGCCACAGGTGGGGGTGGGTGTCAAAGGCTTTCGTCGCAACCGCGTAAGGCGTTGCGGCTGCCCGCCCGTCTGCTAAGCAAAGCGCTAAGGTCAGAGGTGAAAATGCCAGTGTTGCCCGGATCACCCCCTGTTGAAGTGACCCTGCGCCGTTCTGCCCGCGCGAGGCGATTTTCGCTGCGTGTTTCGCGACTTGATGGGCAGGTGACCTTGTCGTTACCGCAGTCGGCCCGCGAAGCCGAGGCATTGTCGTTCCTGCGGGCGCAGGAAGGCTGGCTTCGGGCGGCTTTGGCCCGGATGCCAAGGCAGACCAGCATCGGGATGGGCTGTGTACTGCCGGTTGAGGGGCGCCAGCTTATGCTTACGCCTGGTTCCGGGCGCAGCCTGCGGGTGGTGGATGATTCGCTGATTGTGCCGGGGGATCCGCAGCGTGCATCAGCGCGGGTGGTGGCGTTTTTGAAAGTTATGGCGCGCGAGCGTCTGATCGCGGCCTGTGACACCCATGCCGCAAGCCTTGGGCGGCGTATAGGCAAGATAAGCCTGCGCGATACCAGATCGCGATGGGGGTCCTGCAGCGTCGATGGAAGTTTGATGTTTTCTTGGCGGCTGATCATGGCACCGCCCGCAGTGCTGGACTATGTTGCCGCCCATGAAGTAGCACATCTGGTGCAGATGAACCATTCACCTGAGTTCTGGGCCGTGGTCAAACACCTGTGCCCCGAGTACGGACCGCATCGCGCCTGGTTGCGCGGCGAGGGGCAAGAGCTGCATGCGTATCGCTTCGGGGATTGACCAGATCGGCAGGCGATGATTGGCTGCGGCGATGACGACGCAAATTCGATCCGGTGACCAGACTGCTGCCCATGAGCGGCTTTACCGTGCGCTTCGCGTTCAGGTCATGCACGGTGAAATTGCGCCCGGCCAGGCCCTGACGCTGCGAGGCCTGGGGCGGGCATTTGGCGTGTCAATGACACCCGCGCGTGAGGCTTTGCGGCGGCTGGTGGCAGAGGGTGCGCTGACAGTGTCGTTGTCCGGGCGGGTTTCGACGCCGGAATTGACGCCGGAACGGATTGAGGAATTGGCGGCGATCCGGGCGCTGCTTGAACCCGAACTGGCAGCGCGCGCGCTGCCAAGGGCGCATTTCGCGCTGATCGACAGGTTGACGGCCATCAATGTGGCGAATGCCGAAGCCGCCGCCAAGCAAGATGCGGTTGGCTATGTGCGCACCAATCTGGAATTTCACCGCACTTTGTATTTGCGCGCGCAGGCCCCGGCGATGTTGGCGATGACGGAAACGGTTTGGTTGCAACTTGGGCCGACAATGCGGGCACTTTACGCGCGGCTTAGGCGGAACGAGCCGCCACAACATCACCGCTCTATTCTTGGAGCGTTGCGGGCAGGAGACGAGCCGGGGTTGCGGTTGGCCGTGCGGATGGATGTATCGCAGGGGCTGCGGCACTTGGGGGGGTGACGTGTTGTTAAGGGAATAAAATTATTGAAGAAATAATTTTTGGGGGGCTGTCTGCCCCCCACGCCCTTTGGGCTTCCCCCCGAGGATATTTTTACCAAAATGAAAGCGGTTAGGCGTGAATGGCGCCGTCGCCACAGGCGAGGGCAGCCTCTCGGACAGCTTCGCTATAGGTGGGGTGGGCGTGGCAGGTTAGTGCCACATCTTGGGCAGATGCGCCAAATTCCATGGCGACGCAAATCTCGTGGATCAAGTCACCTGCCATCGGGCCGATGATATGCGCGCCTAGGATGCGGTCGGTGGCGGCGTCGGCGAGGATTTTGACGAAACCGTCGCCCTGAAAGACCGCTTTGGCGCGGGCGTTGCCCATGAAGCTGAATTTGCCGACTTTGTAGGCGCGGTTTTCGGATTTCAGCTGTTCTTCGGTGGCGCCGACGGAGGACACTTCCGGGGTGGTGTAGATCACGCCGGGGATGACCGCATAATTAACGTGGCCGGATTTGCCTGCCATAATCTCCGCCAAGGCCATGCCTTCGTCTTCGGCTTTGTGCGCTAGCATGGGGCCTGCGATGGCGTCGCCGATGGCGTATAGGCCATTGATATTGGTGGCGAAATGGGCATTGGTTTTGATCTGGCCGCGGGGGAGGATTTCGACGCCAAGCGCTTCGAGGCCAAGGCCTGTGATGTAGGGTTTGCGGCCTGTGGCGACGAGGACGCATTCAGCCTCGATCGTAGTTTCGGCTTCGGTTTTGCGCAGTTTATAAGTGACTTTTGCGCGGCCTTTGGCGACGGACGCGCCCTGCACGGCGGCACCGAGGATGAACTTAAGCCCTTGTTTTGCAAGGATACGTTGGAAGGTTTTGGCAACATCGGCGTCCATGCCGGGGGTGATGGCGTCGAGATATTCGATCACCGTTACCTCGGTGCCAAGGCGGGCGTAGACGGAACCCATTTCCAGACCGATGACGCCAGCGCCGATGACGACCATGGTTTTTGGGATTTTGCCAAGGGTCAAGGCGCCGGTGGAGGTGACGATTGTCTTTTCGTCCACGGTGACGCCGGGGAGGGAAGACGCCTCAGAACCCGTTGCTATGACTATGTTTTTTGCGGTGTGGGTATCATCGCCGACCTTGACTTGGCCGGGGGCGGGGATGGTGGCCCAGCCTTTCAGCCATGTGATTTTGTTCTTTTTGAACAGGAATTCGATGCCTTTGGTGTTGCCGGAAACAACATCATCCTTGTAGGCCAGCATCTTTGCCCAATCGACCTTTGGCGCGCCGCCCATCAGGCCCATTTTCTCATGATTTTCATGGACTTCGTGCAACTGGTGGGTTGCATGCAGCAAGGCTTTTGACGGGATGCAACCGACGTTCAGGCAGGTGCCGCCAAGGGTATCGCGGCCTTCGACCACGGCCACGTTCAAGCCCAGTTGGGCCACGCGGATGGCGCAGACATAGCCGCCGGGACCGGAACCGATGATGATTGCGTCATAGTTTGCCATAGGGCGAAGTCCTTGTGTTTTGGTGGTCTGCCAGCTGTGCACCTGCTGTGCACCCCCTGTGCATACAGTGTTCAGATCAGGCTTGCGATGATCATGGTTAAGGTGGCGATAAATCCGACCATCCAGATGACGGATCGCCAAGGATTCCAACCTAGTGCGTAGGCAGGGACGTAGAGGATGCGGGCGGCGAGGTAGGTGTAGGCGGCGTATTGGGTTGTTGGGGTCGATTGGTGACTGAGCGTGACGACGAGGACGGCGAGGTTGAACAGGATCAGCCCCTCAAAGTGGTTGTTCAACGCGCGTTGCAGGCGGGCGGTGAGGATGGTCATTTCACGTGATGGTGGCCGGTCGCGCGGGGAGGATGTGTAGCCGGGGGTGAGATCGCGGTTCGCGAGGGTGGCGAAGGTGACGAATTGTGCCGCTTGGAGGAGGGCTGCGAAGGCGAGGGCGGTGAGTTCGGGGGTCATCGGTGGCCTATGGTTTGAGCGTAGGATCAAGCGTCATAGCAACATTATTGGTTCCACTGAGGATCATTGATCATTCGCAGTTCAACGCGTGCCTTTGTGTCGGAAACATCTCCAAACCTAAGCATCGCACGGCCAGTTGCCGTTGCAGGATGTAACTTGAGAATAGGAAGCGCCACGGCGAACATCGCTTCTGCGTCTGATCCATACATGTAGATCAATGCTTCACTGCCATCGACGGCAATCTCATTTCCATCCACTTCGCCAACCGAAAGCCGAGCAAAAGCCTTCGTCAAGTCATCTTCAATCTCAAATACTTCGTCTAGGGTCACTATAACGCCAACTGTAGTGATGATCAGCGCTTCCATTTTTTTCTCTGTCTGTGCTGCAGCGGGTACTCCCAAACTGGAAACTGAAAACATCAATAGCAGTCTTTTCAGTAGTTTCCGCATTTACAACTCCGAACTTGGTTGGGAGTTGTGATTAACTCCCTCAAAAATAGTCATCTTTTCCCCGTCGGATAAATCCCCACGTTACAGTATCGTGCTGCATGCATTTTGGCCCGAATTCACAAATCCATCAACAACCGCCGCGGATCCTCCAGCGCCTCTTTCACGCGCACCAAGAACGTCACAGCCCCCTTCCCATCAACAACCCGGTGATCGTAGCTCAGCGCCAGATACATCATCGGGCGGATGACGATTTGGCCGGCGACCACGACCGGGCGGTCCTGGATTTTGTGCATGCCTAAGATGCCCGATTGCGGGGGGTTCAGGATGGGCGACGACATCAGGCTGCCGTAGACGCCGCCGTTGGAGATGGTGAAGGAGCCGCCGGCCATTTCGGCCATGGAAAGTTTGCCGTCGCGGGCGCGCAACCCTAGTTCGGAGATTTTTTTCTCGATCGCGGCGAAGCCCATTTGATCGGCGTCGCGGACCACGGGGACGACGAGGCCGTTGGGGGTGCCGACCGCCACGCCCATATGGACGAAGTTTTTGTAGACCACATCGGTGCCGTCGATTTCGGCGTTCACCTCTGGCACTTCGGCCAATGCGTGGCAGCAGGCTTTGACGAAGAACGACATGAAGCCAAGTTTGACGCCGTGCTTCTTTTCAAACACATCCTTATATTCGTTGCGTAAGCCCATGATGGCGGACATGTCGACCTCGTTATAGGTGGTCAGCATGGCGGCGGTGTTTTGCGCGTCTTTCAGGCGGCGGGCGATGGTTTGGCGCAGACGGGTCATCTTGACGCGTTCTTCGCGGGCGGCATCGTCAGCGGGGATTGGGGCGCGGGGGATGGCGGCGATGGGTGGGGCGATGGGGGCTGGCGCGGGGGGTGCGACGGCTTTGGCCACATCTTCCTTCATCACGCGACCGTCTTTGCCTGATGCGGTGACGGCATCGCGGGAAATGCCGGCTTCGGCCATGGCTTTTTTGGCGGATGGGGCATCTTCGACGTCTTTGGTGGCGGGGGCCGGTGCTACGGCGGCGACCGGGGCCGGGGTTGCTTTGGCGGGGGCAACAGTCGCGCCTTCGGTGATTTGCGCAAGCAGGGCGGCGGCGGCGACGGTGGTGCCTTCGGCGGCGACGATTTCGGCGAGGACTCCGGCGACGGGCGAGGGCACGTCGAGGGAAACCTTGTCGGTTTCCAGCTCGCACAGGATTTCGTCTACCGCCACGGCGTCGCCAACCTTTTTGAACCAGGTGGCAACGGTGGCTTCGGTGACGCTTTCGCCAAGGGCGGGGACGCGGACTTCGGTGGTCATGATCAGTTTCCTTTGAAGGTCAGCGCGTCATTGACCAGCGCTTCTTGTTGGGCTTTGTGTTTGCTGGCAAGGCCGGTGGCGGGGGAGGCAGAGGCATCACGCCCGGCAAAGACCGCGCGGGTGTGTTTGGCGCCGATGCGGGTGAGCACCCATTCAAGGTTCGGCTCGATATAGGTATAGGCGCCTTGGTTTTTGGGTTCTTCCTGACACCAGACCATTTCAGCGCCCTTGAATCGTTCCAGTTCCTTGATCAGCGACAGGGCCGGGAAGGGGTGGAATTGTTCAACCCGCAGCAGGTAGATATCGTCAGCCCCGCGCGCATCGCGTTCCGCCAGAAGGTCGTAGTAGACCTTGCCGGAACAGATCACGACGCGCTTGATCTTTGCATCGGGTTTCAGGGTCATGGTGGAATTGCCCTGCTGGGCATCATCCCACAGCACGCGGTGAAAGCTGGACCCCGTGGTAAAATCAGACGTGTCGGACACGCACATCGGGTGGCGCAGCAGGGATTTCGGCGTCATCAGGATCAGCGGTTTGCGGAAATCACGGTGAATCTGGCGGCGAAGAATGTGGAAATAGTTGGCAGGCGTGGTGCAGTTGGCGACGATCCAGTTATCATGCGCGGAGTTTTGCAGGAAACGTTCCAAGCGGGCGCTGGAATGTTCCGGGCCTTGGCCTTCATACCCGTGCGGCAGCAGGCAAACGAGGCCGGACATGCGCAGCCATTTCGCCTCACCGGAGGTGATGAACTGATCAAACATGATCTGCGCGCCATTGGCGAAATCGCCAAACTGCGCTTCCCACATGACAAGCGCGTTCGGTTCCGACAGCGAATAGCCGTATTCAAAACCAAGGACGGCGTATTCCGAAAGCATCGAGTCGATGACTTCGTAGCGGGCTTGGCCAGCGCGGATGTGGTTCAGGGGATAGTGGCGTTCTTCGGTCGATTGGTCGACAAAGGCCGAATGGCGTTGGCTGAAGGTGCCGCGCGTGCAATCTTGCCCCGACAGGCGAACGGGGAAGCCTTCGGTGGTCAGCGACCCGAAGGCCAGTGCTTCGGCAGTCGCCCAATCAAAGCCTTTGCCGGTTTCGAACATTTTGTTCTTGGAGTCTAGCTGGCGGACAACCGTTTTGTGCAGATCGAACTTTTTGGGCACGCGGGTTAGGGCGGCACCAACTTCGGCCATGGTTTCTGGCTTGATCGCGGTTTCGCCGCGCTGGTAATTGTCCATGTCCTTGGTGCCAAGGTTTTTCCAGCGGCCATCCAGCCAATCGGCCTTGTTGGGTTTGTAGTCTTTGCCTGCCTCAAATTCCTCGTTCAGTTTGGCTTGGAAGGCGGCTTTCATATCTTCAATCTCGCCCTCGGGGATAAGTCCGTCGGCGACAAGACGTTCGGTATACAGCTGCAAGGTGGTCTTTTGGCGGCGGATGCGGGTGTACATCGCGGGGTTGGTGAACATCGGCTCGTCGCCTTCGTTATGGCCAAAGCGGCGATAACAGAAGATGTCCAGCACCACGTCTTTGTGGAATTTCTGGCGGTATTCGATGGCGACGCGGGCGGCATGAACCACGGCCTCTGGATCATCGCCGTTCACATGGAAAATCGGGCATTCGACCATCAGCGCGATGTCGGTCGGGTACGGGGAGGAGCGGCTGAACGACGGGGCGGTGGTGAAACCGATCTGGTTGTTCACGATGATATGCAGGGTGCCGCCGGTGCGGTGGCCAACAAGGCCAGACAGGCCAAAACATTCGGCGACCACGCCTTGGCCCGCAAATGCTGCATCGCCGTGCAGCAGGATCGGCAACACTTGCGTGCGGTCTTTGTCTGCAAGTTGTTCTTGCTTGGCGCGAACCTTGCCGAGGACAACTGGATTGACCGCCTCAAGGTGGCTGGGGTTGGCGGTAAGCGACAGGTGCACCGTGTTGCCATCAAAGGTGCGGTCACTGGACGCGCCGAGGTGGTATTTCACATCGCCTGAGCCATCGACATCTTCAGGCTTGAAAGAACCGCCTTGGAATTCGTTGAAAATGGCGCGGTAGGGTTTCATCATCACATTGGCCAGAACGCTTAAACGCCCTCTGTGCGGCATGCCGATGACGATATCGCGCACGCCCAGATTGCCGCCGCGTTTGATGATCTGTTCCATCGCGGGGATCAGGCTTTCCGCGCCATCAAGGCCGAAGCGTTTGGTGCCCATGTATTTGACGTGGAGGAACTTTTCGTAGCCTTCTGCTTCGACCAGTTTGTTCAGAATGGCTTTGCGTCCTTCGCGGGTGAAGGCGATTTCTTTGCCGTAGCCCTCAATCCGTTCTTTCAGCCACGCGGCTTGTTCGGGGTCGGATATGTGCATGAATTGCAGGGCAAATGTGCCGCAATAGGTGCGTTTCACGATTTCGATGATTTCGCGCATGGATGCGGTTTGCAGGCCCAGCACATTGTCGATGAAAATCGGGCGGTCCATGTCGGCGTCGGTGAAGCCGTAGGATTTCGGGTCGAGCTCCGGCTGGGTGTTGCGGTCTGCCATGCCAAGCGGGTCAAGATCGGCGGCGAGGTGGCCGCGAATGCGGTAGGCGCGGATGATCATAATGGCGCGAATGGAATCGAGCACGGCACGCTGGATTTGAGTATCGGAGAGGGACACGTTCGCTTCGGCAGCCTTTGCGACGATCTTTTCGCCAGCAGCGCGGGCGTCTTTGGCGGGGGCCATGATCGGCCATTCGCCAGTCAAGGCGGCGGTCAGATCGTCATGCGGCTGCTGTGGCCAATCGGCACGCGCCCATGACGGGCCGGTGGCTTGGCGTTTGGTGTCAACCTCGGTGTCGCCAAGCGATTTGAAGAAGGCGGCCCATTGTGCATCGACCGACGCAGGGTCGGCGGCGTGGCGGGCGGCGAGTTGGTCGATATAATCCGCATTTGCGCCATCCATGAAGGACTGGGCATTGAAGGCGGCGTTGGGGGTTTGTTCGGTCATGGGGATGCCTCACGGGGGTTGTTTGGTAGGGCGGGGCGTGCCCCGCCGTTGCAAAGAGTCGGGCTGAAGCCCGACCTACGCTTTGATTGCTTTCATCACAGCTTCGCCAAGGCCTGCCGGGCTGTCGGCCACCACGATGCCTGCGCGTTTCATCGCTTCGATCTTGCTGTCGGCGTCGCCTTTGCCGCCGGAGACAATGGCACCTGCGTGGCCCATGCGGCGGCCGGGGGGGGCGGTGCGGCCGGCGATGAAGCCTGCAGTGGGTTTCCAGCGGCCTTTCTTGCGTTCGTCGGCCAGGAATTGGGCGGCGTCTTCTTCGGCGGCACCCCCGATTTCGCCGATCATGATGATGGAATGGGTTTCGGGGTCGGCGAGGAACATCTCCAATATGTCGATATGTTCCGACCCTTTGATCGGATCGCCGCCGATGCCGACGGCCGATGATTGGCCAAGGCCGAGGTCGGTGGTCTGTTTGACCGCTTCATACGTCAGCGTGCCGGAGCG
>JANNSG010000013.1:0-2696 GCA_031402355.1 Pseudorhodobacter sp.
AACGGCACCACCGTGACAAGGCGCATGATCAGCAGGGCCGACCATTCATTGTCTTGCAAGGCGGTCTGCAAACGGGCAGCCGCCCCTCCCCGCGCTGCCGTTCGCTGGGCAACCCCCGCACCAAAGCCGTGCTTTGCTGCCAGAAAAATAATCGTGGCCCCGATCGTGGCGGAAATGACGTTGAAAACCACGCCCGGAAACGTGCCAAACAAGAACCCGCCCGCCAAAGAGGCGATGGTCGCCCCCGGCAGGCTGAGCGCCACAATCGCGACATAGGCAAGAATGAACACCAGAATCGACACCGCGTAGTTCTGATCCCGAAACGCGATCAATGTCTCACGGTTGCGGGCCAGCATGTCAAAGCTCAGATGATCACGAAGCGTGAAGGCGCCAAACACGGCCGCCGCCATGATCAGGACAAATGGCAATTTTCGTGCCATCGATGCGCCCGTGAAATCAAATTTGCTGCGCAACCGCTGTCCTGACCTTTCGCTGTGTCTGTTCTGCCGCCAAGGATGAAACATCTGCGTGAATTGCGAAAGAGGGATCACGGCGGCTTGATCTTTGGTGGCCGAATTGCAGCAATCGACCAGCATCAGGTCTGCAAATGCCACCAAGCGAAGCTTTGTTTCGATAATTTCCGATCACGTGCCGCCTGCCCCTGTGAAATGTTGCAAGAATTCCTTGCATCGCGAATTGACTTCGCTTTGACCTGCCCCTAAAGACCGGGCTTCGCACAAGGGTGCCGCACTCGAATCTGTCGGGAATGGTGCTATGACTGATGGAGTTTCGCTATGAAGCGCACGTTTCAACCCTCGAACCTGGTCCGCACGCGCCGGCATGGTTTTCGCGCCCGTATGGCCACCAAAGGTGGGCGTCTGGTGCTGGCTGCGCGTCGCGCCAAGGGCCGCAAGAAACTGTCTGCCTGATTTATTCCGGTCCCGATGGGGCCGATCACCCGGGTACACGACATGATACCGCCGAAGGCAAAGGGAACAGGCAACAGCGCCGGGCCCGCAATGCCGTCGGCGGTTTCTGTTTGCGCAAACCCCGGTGACGGACTTCCCGGCAAAAGCCCGACCAGTGACGTGATGCCCAGTGCCGTGATGCCCTCTGACGTGAAACCCGGCGGCGTGGTGCCGGTCGGGCTTTCCGTGCTGAAAATCCGCGCGGATTTCCTGAAAGCCGCTCAGGCGCGCCGCCATGGCGCGGGCGGGTTTCTGGTGCAGGCCCGGATGCGCGGCGATGCCAGCCCCGGCGTTCGCGTTGGCTTTACCGCCTCAAAGAAAATCGGCAATGCGGTCTTGCGCAACCGCGCCAAACGGCGGCTGCGCGAGGTCGCTCGCCAACTGTTGCCGGAGCAAGGCGTGGCGGGGTGGGACTATGTCCTGGTGGCACGCCCGGGTGTTACGGTTTCGCGCGCCTTCGCCGACCTTCTGGCCGATATGGAGACCGCGCTGCGCGCCATTCACAAACCGGCCAGACCATGACACCGCTTGCCCATCTGGTCGCCCTGCCCGTGCGGGCTTACCGATTGCTGCTAAGCCCCTGGGTCGGCCATGGCTGCCGGTTTCAGCCAACCTGCAGTGCTTATGCGCTTGAAGCCTTGCAAAAACACGGTGGCATGAAGGGCAGCTATCTGACGGTGCACCGCATTTGCCGCTGCCACCCGTGGGGCGGATCTGGACTAGACAATGTGCCGGATTAAGACTGCCCAAAGGGGCCCGTCGCCTTTCTGAAGGCAGGCCTCACCGGGGTGGTCAAGCTGATGCAAAGCGCCAATAAATTAAGAAAAATCTTCTGCAACTTGCGCTGAGAGATTAACGAAGCGCTTAACCTGACTGCCTAGCTTGACGATGTTCGATTGGCATCTGGCCGATCATATTGTCAAAGGGTCAGCCGGGATGAAAGCACAGTTCGGAAAGCAGATTTCAGAAAAACTGATGTGGTGTGCCGCCCTGATGCGACGCCCCGAATGGATGGTTTTTCTACCGGCGATGACGCTCGCCGCCTTTTGGTTCGGCGGGGAAGAGGCGCTGATCCTGACCGCGCTGGTGGCCCCGTTGATCTTTACCATTGCCGGTGCGTTCCGGTTCAAGGAAACCGCGCAACTGCCGCTGCCGGATGGGTTAAGCGGGCTTGCTTTGCGCCCGCAGGTTGTCAACATGCTTGATGCTGCACTGCGTGACAGCGCGACCGGCAACAAGATGACCGGCTGTCTGGTGGTGCAATTTGATGATGCCGACGTCATCCTTGAACGCCACGGTCGCGCCGCACAGGCCGAGGTGTTGTTGCGATCAGCGGAACGCATCTGTTCTGCCTTGCGCGGCGGCGACACCGTGGCCCGGCTTGAAGGCGGCGGTTTTGCCGTGGCTTTGGCCCCCGTGCGATGGCTTGATCTTGAAGCCATGGTTCAACTGGCAACACGGCTGCAAGCCGCGCTGGCGGAACCGATCAGTCTGGATGCGGCCCGCCTTTATGTCACTGTTTCTGTTGGATTCTGTCTTGGATCGCGGGCACCCCAGGGCACGGGCGCATCGCTTCTGGATGCAGCCCAGATTGCTGCGGACGAGGCGCTTCGCAATGGGACAAGCTGCATTCGCGCCTTTGCACCCGGCATGGCACGCAAGCGCGCTGACCGCGATGCCTTTCGCGAAGTGTTGGAAATGGCCTTGGATGAGGGCCAGATCAGGCCG
>JANNSG010000014.1:0-4466 GCA_031402355.1 Pseudorhodobacter sp.
GACCAGATGCCGGAGCCGCGTTATGTGATATCGATGGGATCTTGCGCCAATGGCGGCGGCTATTATCACTATAGCTATTCTGTAGTACGGGGCTGTGACAGGATTGTGCCGGTTGATATCTATGTGCCCGGTTGCCCACCCACAGCCGAAGCGCTGCTTTATGGGATCTTGCAGTTGCAGCGGAAAATTCGCAGCACTGGCACAATTACACGGTAAGGAGCAGCGCAATGTCGGACGCAATGGCTGAGCTTGGCGGCTACATCGAGGCAAAGCGTCCCGCCGCGGTTATGTCGGTAGACGTTTCGCGTGGCGAACTGACTGTTGCCGTGCCGCTGTCGCAGCTGGAAAGCATGGTCGAATTTCTGAAATCCGATGCAATGTGCCGTTTCACCACGCTTGTAGACATCACCGCGATTGATCACCCCGCGCGCGCGGCGCGGTTTGAAATGGTCTATCACTTTCTTTCGATGTATAAAAACCACCGCATCCGTTTAAAAGTGGCCACCCGCACCGATGACATGGTGCCGTCCTTGCAGGCGATCCATCCAAGCGCGAATTGGTTCGAACGCGAAGTGTTCGACATGTTCGGCATTCTGTTTTCCGGGCATCCCGATCTGCGGCGGATTTTGACAGACTATGGTTTTCGCGGCCATCCGTTGCGCAAAGACTTTCCGACCACCGGCTACACCGAGGTCCGCTATGATGACGCGCAAAAGCGTGTGGTTTACGAACCGGTCAGTCTGGTTCAGGAATACCGGCAGTTTGATTTCATGAGCCCCTGGGAAGGCGCACATTACATCCTTCCCGGCGACGAAAAGAAGGCTTGATCAGTGAAACCGGAGCCTACGTACATGTTTTGCATCGGTGCTACAAAAGCCGGGACGACATGGTTGCACAGACATCTGTCGCAGCATCCGGAATGTCATTTGCGATCGATCAAGGAATTGCACTACTTCTCAAAGTCAGAACCACAACACTTTGACAAAGCTCTGCGGGAAGGCGCGCAGGCGATGGAGCTTGTACAAGCCCGAATGGACGCATCTGGCCAGAACAGTCCTTGGCAGGCGCAGCGGATTGCCGATTTGCGAGACTGGCAGGATGTCCTTGGTAAGCGTGAAATAAATCTGCCCGCCTATCGGCAGTACATGGAAAGTGGAATAGAGTCTCGACATGTAGTCGGCGATGTGACGCCCGGCTATGCGCTGATGCCGATGCCGAAACTCAAGGCTCTGCTGGCGGTTGGATCGGATGTCCGAATTGTCTATCTGATCCGCGATCCGCTTGAGCGTCTTTGGAGCCATGTGCGGATGATCGCCAAACGATCGGCACTGCAAAGTTTTGCAAATGAAGCGGCGCACCTGCTGGACCGGATAGCAAGCGGAGATCTGTCAGGTGAGGCTAAGGGAATTGTGGCGCGCGGCAACTACGCTGCAATCTTGCCGAAACTGGCACGGGTGTTCGATCCGCGTCGATTGCTGGTCCTGTTTTACGAAGACCTGATGACGTCGCAAGGCGTAGCAAAGCTGTCTGCCTTTTTGGGCATAGCTTGCGAGAAAGCCGATTTTGCGAGGCGCGTGCATGTTGGGTTGCCACTGGATATGTCTGCGGCGGCCAGACACCGGGCACTTGCATTTCTCAGGCCGCAATATGACTACGTCGCAGCGGCGTTTCAGAATATCCCCGCTGTCTGGCGCGCGAATATGAATGAGGGTTTGGCATGATGGACGGCAAGTTTGATGATGCCTTGACGGGCGAGCAGAAGATCCGCAATTTCAACATAAACTTCGGTCCGCAACACCCTGCAGCGCACGGTGTTTTGCGACTGGTCCTGGAACTGGACGGCGAGATTGTCGAACGCTGTGATCCGCATATCGGCCTGCTGCATCGCGGCACTGAAAAGCTGATGGAGAGCCGCACCTATCTGCAAAACCTGCCGTATTTCGACCGGCTGGATTATGTGGCACCGATGAACCAGGAACATGCTTGGTGTCTGGCGATTGAGCGACTGACCGGCACCGTTGTGCCACGTCGTGCGTCGCTGATCCGGGTACTGTTTTGCGAAATCGGCCGGGTTCTGAACCACATCTTGAATGTAACTACACAGGCGATGGATGTGGGCGCGTTAACCCCGCCGCTTTGGGGCTTTGAAGAACGCGAAAAGCTAATGGTCTTTTATGAACGCGCCAGTGGCGCACGCCTGCACGCGGCGTATTTCCGCCCCGGCGGCGTGCATCAGGATCTGACCGCGCAACTGATCGACGATATTGATCAATGGGCTATCGAATTTCCGCGTGTACTGGATGATATCGACGGACTTTTGACCGAAAATCGCATCTTCAAGCAGCGCAATGCCGATATTGGCGTGATCACAGAAGAGGACATCCAGAAATGGGGTTTTTCCGGTGTCATGGTGCGCGGGTCTGGTCTGGCTTGGGATCTGCGTCGCGCCCAACCCTATGAATGCTATGATGAGTTTGATTTCAAGATTCCCGTTGGCGTCAACGGCGATTGTTATGATCGCTATCTGTGCCGGATGGCGGAAATGCGAGAGTCCACCTTGATCATACGTCAGGCTATTGCGAAGTTGCGGGTGGAACCGGGCGATGTTCTGGCGCGTGGCAAAGTGACACCGCCAAACCGGGCCGAGATGAAGACCTCAATGGAAGCGTTGATCCATCACTTCAAACTTTATACCGAAGGCTTCCATGTGCCAGCGGGTGAGGTTTACGCGGCGGTCGAGGCCCCAAAAGGCGAATTCGGCGTCTACCTTGTGGCCGACGGCAGCAACAAGCCCTACCGCGCCAAAATTCGCGCGCCGGGGTTCTTGCATTTGCAGGCGATGGATTTCATCTGCAAAGGGCACCAACTGGCCGATGTGGCTGCCATTATCGGCACGATGGATGTCGTGTTTGGGGAGATTGACCGCTAAATGCTACGCCGCCTGCACCCCGTCCAGCCCGCGTCTTTCGCCTTCACTGAGGCAAATCATGCTTGGGCCAATGGTCAAATTTCCAAATACCCCACAGGTCGCCAAGCCAGCGCCATCATCCCATTGCTATGGCGTGCGCAGGAACAGGAAGGCTGGCTTAGCCGCCCCGCCATAGAACAGATCGCCGATATGCTAGGGATGGCCTATATCCGGGCATTGGAAGTGGCGACGTTTTACTTCATGTTTCAGCTGCAACCTGTCGGATCAGTTGCCCATATCCAAGTCTGCGGCACCACGTCCTGCATGATTTGCGGGGCCGAAGATCTGGTTGCGATCTGCAAGGAACTGGTCAATCCCAAGGCACACGCCCTGTCCGCCGATGGCAAGTTTTCCTGGGAAGAGGTCGAGTGCCTCGGTGCCTGCGCCAATGCGCCGATGGCGCAGATCGGCAAGGATTACTACGAAGACCTGACGCCTGCCAAATTGCGTGACCTGATTGCGCGGTTCAGCAACGGCGAGGTTCCGGTGCCGGGCCCGCAGAACGGGCGCTATGCGGCTGAGCCTTTGTCCGGCCTGACATCCTTGAAAACGGGTGATTCCGGCCGCAGGCAGTATAATGCGTCGGCGCAAGCGGCGGTTGATCTGGCCGATACCGTGCGCCGCATCGACGGCAGCGAAGTGCCGCTGACGATGCCATGGTTGGGTGCGCAAGTTCAGACAACCACGACCAAAAAGGGGCAGCGGCCAAAACCGGTTACCAAAGCCGAGGTGCCACCGACATCGGCGGTCGCTAAAAAACCAAAATCGCTTGAAGCCGCAAGAAAAACTGGGCCGGATGACTTGAAAATCATCGTCGGCATAGGGCCGAAACTGGAAATCCTGTGTCATCGTCTGGGCTACTTTCACTTCGATCAGATTGCCGCCTGGACAGACGCAGAAATCGCTTGGGTTGATGACAATCTTGAGGGTTTCAAGGGCCGGGTAAGCAGGGACAAATGGGTTGAGCAAGCAAAGGCTCTGGCAGCCTCGCAAAAACCATGAGACGGCAATGGGGCGGAAAATGCCGCAGTAAGTGAAGTGGTATAGCAACGCCCTTGTAAAAAGGGCCGAGAGGGAGACGGGACAGATGAAGCATGCGGAAATGAAAGGCGCCCCTTCGATGGGTGGTTGGTTGATAGCGGCTGCAGCGGGGCTGGTTGCGGCAGCGGTTGCCATCATCATCGGTCACTTTAGCTATACCCAGGCGGGGTTTGTGGGGTTTGTGATTTTCGCTCTGGTTGGCTTGATCCTGGGCATGAATTGGGGGACAGCCGAACGGGCAATCCCAAATCATGCAACCGGCGGCGATAGCGGCGACGCGACAGGGGCAGCGATGGCTGCGGCTGTGGTCGCTGAGCCTGCAAAGGCGGCAAAAGCCGCAGCCTCGGACGGACCGGCTGCGATGTTTTCCTCGGCCGTGCCCGCGGCAAAGCCCGCGCGAGCCGCAAAACCCAAAGCCCCCGTGGCATCGGCGAAAGCGGCAGCCGCCAAAACAGCG
>JANNSG010000015.1:0-6098 GCA_031402355.1 Pseudorhodobacter sp.
ACGATCAGCATCGCATTGCGGAACACATGGCCATAAAGCACCCGGTTTTCCGGCAACCCCTTGGCCCGCGCCGTCATGACATATTGCTTTTTGATCTCATCCAGAAAGCTGTTCTTGGTCAGAAGCGTCAGCGTCGCAAAAGACGCGATGGTTGAAGCGAACACCGGCAAAGCGATATGCCACAGATAGTCAGCCGCCTTGCCGATCAACGACAACTCGCTGAAATTCGACGACGTCAGCCCGCGCAGCGGGAATATCTTCCAGTAGGATCCGCCTGCAAACAGCACCAGCAGCAAGACCGCTACCAGCAGCCCCGGAATGGCATAGGCGGCAATGATGATGCCGGAGGTCCAGCTGTCAAACGCCGATCCGTCGCGCACCGCCTTGCGAATGCCCAAGGGGATCGAGATCAGATAGGCAATCAGCGTCGACCAAAGCCCAAGCGTAATTGAAACCGGCATTTTTTCGGCCACCAGTTCCAGCACACCCGCCGACCGGAAATAGCTTTCACCGAAATCAAAGCGCACAAATTTCCCCATCATGATGAAGAACCGCTGGACCGCTGGGATCATTTCCTTCTCGCAGTCGCGGGCCTGCTGCGCAGTCGTTCCGCTATAGCCTTCGGGGCAGATGAACCGGGCAAAGCCAAATTCCACTTCCAGCTTGGCACGAAATTCGGGCGGCAGACCGCGCGCGCCGACATAGCCGCCTTTGTCGTCGCCGATGCCCGCATTATCCGTACCCGCTTCGTCATTGCTGGTACCTGTCACGGCGCCGATCACATCGCCGTCGCCCTCCAGCCGCGCCTCGATCTGATCAAACGGCCCGCCGGGCACGAATTGGGTCAGCCCGAAATTGATCACCATGATGCCGAACAATGTCGGGATCACCAGCAATAGTCGGCGGAAAATATAGGCTATCATTTGCTATTTCAGCACGCCTGAGGCCTTCAGCTTTGCACCCTTTTCCGCGTTGAACCACCAAAAATCCAACTCGCCCAACGCATAGGGCGGCAAGGTTTCGGGATGGTCATACTGATCATAATAGGCAACGGAATGAACATTCTTGTACCATTCGGGAATAAAGAACCGCTGGGCGCGCAGCACCCGGTCCAACGCCTGAACGACCACATCAAGGTCTGCCCGGGTCTTCGCGGCTTCAACCATATTCAGCAGTTTTTCCACCGCCGGATGCGAAAAACCAGCCCGATTTCGGCTGGAATTGTTGACCGTCGCCATCGCATAGGCCTGCTTCAGCTCGCCTCCAGGCTCGTAGCCGCTGTTCACCACATTGCCGCTGATGATATCAAAATCAAAATTCGGCGGGTCGGTGCGTTCGCTCATCTGGGCGGGGTCGACATTGTCAAGCGAAGCATCAATCCCCAGCGCGCGCAGGTTTTCTACATAGGGGCTGATCACCCGGTCAAACGCCGGGCTGGCATTCAGAAACACGACCACCAAGGGCTCACCCTTGTCATTGCGCCGCATGCCATCATCACCGGCGGGCCAACCGGCATCGTCCAGCAACGCCGACGCCTTGCGCAGATTGCCGCGATCCAGCGCCTTGTCCGGGGTGGAAACAGACCCCATCACCGCTTCGTCCGTCAAGATTGACGCAGGCAACAGCCCCTCATCAATCATCGGCTGCAAGATCGCGGTTTCTGCCGGGCTGGCCACTCCGACAGCCGCCATAGCCGTGTTTTCCCAGATCGAATTGATCCGCGCATAAAGCCCGTAGAACAGCGTCTGGTTTGACCATTCAAAGTTGAACATCAACCCGATCGCCTCACGCACGCGCGGGTCCTGAAACTTTTCCCGGCGCAGGTTGAAAAGGAATGCCTGCCCTGACGCAATGCTGCCATCGGGCAATTCGGTCTTGACAACGGACCCATTGGTCAGGTTTTCAAAATCATAGGCTGTGGCCCAGTTCTTCGACGAGTTTTCATTGCGGAAGGTATAAAGCCCGGACTTGAACGCTTCCATCGCGGCGGTATCATCGCCGAAATACTCGACCCGGATACCGGCAAAGTTGTTGCGGCCAATGCCCAGCGGCAGGTCTTTTGCCCAATAGTCGGGGTTCAGCTTGTAGATCACCTGGGCGCCCGGCTTCAGACTGTCCATCGCGTAAGCGCCGGTTCCCAGAAATGGCTTCAGGCTAGAGGCCTCCAGATCCTGGTTGTTTGCCGTATAGTGGGCTTTGGAAAAGATCGTCAACCCACCCGCCTGGGCCGGCATGTCACGCATGTTCGTGCCGGGGGTAAAGGTGAATTTCACGCGGTAAGGGTCAAGGATTTCGACCGTCTGGAATTTCTCGTTGGCCACCGCCCGGTACTCCGCGATCCCTTTGGCGGCGAACAGCTCGTGGCTGAACACCACATCTTCGGCCGTCATCGGCGAGCCATCGGAAAATTTCACGTCGCGGCGCAGATTGAAAATCACCCAGGATCGATCTTCGGGATATTCCATCGTCTCGCACATCAGACAATAGGCCGATCCGATTTCGTCCGCCGTACCGGTCAGGATGCCTTCATAGGCAATGCTGGAATAGGCCTCGGCCACGCCTTTCACCGAATAGGGGTTCAGGGAATCGAACGTGCCGGGGCGCCATTGGGAAATTTCGCCGCCCTTCGGGGCATCGGGGTTCACATAATCCAGATGTTTGAAATCAGCGGGGTATTTCAAATTTCCAAAGGTCGAAATGCCATGCGAGACAATCGTCGTCTCTGCCCGTGCCGCAACCGCCCATCCGGCAAGCGACACAATCATCAACCCGGCAGTCATCCAGCCTAACAGCGCCCCAGATCTCGGTTGCAATCTTGCAGTCGCTGCCGCCTTGCCACTGGTACCCGACTGCCGCATTCCGATCTCCCTGCCTATTCGCCGTTAGTCCCGGCCATCTGCGTGATGCTAAATTGATGCCTGCCGTTGGCAAGTTGAATTTGCGTGATGGGCCCGGCACCAAAACCGCAAAAAGCCGCCCGATCAGAGGCGGCTTTTGTCTGTCAGCGGTTCACCCAATCACTTGATCGACGCAAGATAGGCAATCACGTTTGCCCGGTCTTCGACTTTGGCCAGCCCGGCAAAGCCCATTTTTGTACCCGGAGCATAGGTTTTGGGGTTGGTCAGAAAGCCGTTCAGATTGTCAGTTGACCAGGCATCACCCGCCATCGCCAGCAAAGCGTCCGAATACCCGAAATCGGCAATCGACGCCGTTGCCCGATCGACCACACCGTTCAGATAAGGGCCGGTTCCGTTGTTGCCATCAACCTTGTGACAGGCTTTGCACTTGGCGAACACCTTTTCGCCAGCGGCGACATCAGCAGCGGCATAGATCTCGGCAAAGGGTGGGCCTTCTTCGGCAGCGCCGTCAGTTGGCTCGGCCGAACCGGTGTCAATCACATAGGCCTGGGCCACCTCTTCACCGCCATGCGCAACCGGTCCGGTGTGGTACAGGGTTTCGGCCGCCCATTTGCCAAGAAGGAAGATCAGCATTGTTCCGCAAACCGCGCCCAGAACTTTCGTGATTGTCATTGTGTCGAACATGAAGCACTTCCCTTGGCCGTCTGATGCTGGGCTATCTACCCGCTTCCCCCCATGGGTTTCAAGGTGTAGTAGCGCGACCAATCGCCCTTGAGGGGACTTTTTCGGATGGAGAGCCACCAGATGCCCGGTCGTATCGCCTTTCAGGGAGAACTTGGCGCCTATTCCCATCAGGCCTGTCGTCAGGCCCGGCCGCAGATGGAAGCTGTTCCCTGCGCCACCTTCGAAGAAGCAATTGACCGGTGCCGCAGCGGCGATGTCGATTTGGCGATGCTGGGTCTGGAAAATTCGACATATGGCCGGGTCGCCGACGTGCACCGATTGCTGCCCGAAAGTGGCCTGCATATTATCGACGAAGCTTTTGTTCGGGTGCACATCAATCTTCTTGCCGTGAAAGGAGCCAAGCTTGCTGACGTCAAACGGGTCCGCTGCATGTCTATCTTGCTGGGCCAATGCGGGACGTTTCTGAAAGACAACAACCTTGCCACCTTGAACTGGACAGACAACGCCGCCGCCGCGCGCGATGTGGCAGCTTTGGGCGACCGCGCAGAAGCGGCGCTTGCGTCGGAATTGGCAGCCGAGATCTATGGCCTCGACATTCTGGCGCGCCAGATCGAAGACCAATCCAACAACACGACCCGTTTTCTTGTCATGTCACGCGATGCCGATCACAGCCGCCGTGGGCTCGGGGCCATGATGACCACTTTCACCTTCCGCGTCCGCAATATTCCTGCGGCGCTTTACAAGGCGATGGGCGGATTTGCCACCAATGGGGTGAACATGACCAAACTGGAAAGCTATATGGTCGGCGGCTCCTTTACGGCAACCGAGTTTTATGCAGACATCGAAGGCCACCCGGACGACGCAAACGTCCGTCTGGCCATGGAAGAGTTGGCCTATTTCACGTCGGCATTCGATGTACTTGGCGTCTATCCGGCAGACCGCCGGCGTTAACCGCCGATCATGCGCCCTAGGGCTTTGGCATGTGGCGATACCGGGCTTCTATTTCCGAACAAACTTGTTCGACACGGTCGGCAAACCGCCGGTTGACCCTGCTTTTGGCAAGGCGCATGGATTGCATCACCAATCGCATGCCGATGGTTCTGGGCCGCAGATCCAGTGTCACGTTTAGCCGGGTCCGCCGCGCTGTCAGCGCCATAAGATCAAGACCCGCCAGACCTTCCAGTGATGCGCCGGTTCCGGCAAAGGCAAGGTTTACCGGGGTTTCGATCCGCGTCAGCCGCAGGGCGATGCGTCTTTGTTTGCCGCGATAGTCGAATTTGATCATCCAGGACAGGCCTGCGACGACCTGATGAAGCGTGTCAGTGCGCGACACGTCTGCGCCCCGCCGCAAAGCCAATCGTTCCCAGGCCTCAAAATCCCGCAAAGCCGCGAAGACGAAAGCGGCCGGTGCTTCAATGTCCTGTCGCGTCGTAAGCTTCAAATTTCACGGCCTTCCCATCGCTGCCAGACGGGCGACTGAACGCCAGTGCGTCCGCCCCCGCACCCTTGCTATTCCAGCCTGTCCGCAAGCCAGTTGGCAAGCAAGAAATGAGCGATTGATCCCTTGCGTGATGGTTTAACCACGGGATGGTCCCCTGCCATGACGGTGATCATATCCTCGCGGCTGATCCAGAGCGCAGCCTCCAGTTCGGCAGGGTCGATGACAATCTGCGATGACAGCGCCTCTGCCGCGCATCCGATCATCAACGAGGCCGGGAAGGGCCAGGGTTGACTGGCAAGATAGCCCACGGACCCGACGGCAATACCGGCTTCTTCGTGCACTTCGCGGCGCACTGCTGCCTCAATGGTCTCTCCGGGTTCGACAAAACCTGCCAACAGCGAATACATTCCCTCCGGCCAGCCCGGTGACCGCCCCAGCAGAACCTGATTGCCGCGTGTGACCAGCATGATCACCACCGGATCGGTGCGCGGGAAATGCTGCGCCCCACAGTCTGGGCAACCGCGCTGCCAACCGGCCATCCGCATATGCGACCGCGCCCCGCAAGCCGCACAAAACATGTGGCTGCGATGCCAGTGCAACAGGGCCTTGGCCGTCGCCGCCAGTTCCGCCTCGCGCGGGGTCAGCGCCACCATGACGCCCCTGAGTTCGGTAAAACCGTGATCCGATGGCAAAGACGGATGCGTTTGCACGGACGCGTCAAAAAAGCCTGCTTCTATCCCCTGCGCCCCGGCCTCAGGCGACCAGGCAGAGACATCGGCGGCAAAACAGGGTATCTCGCCGTCCTTGCCCAGAAAGATCGGACCGTCCGCCGCATAGGCCAGGACCGGATGCCCGGCAGGCAGCCAAGCCAGCTGGTCGCAATTGGCCACCAGCGGTTTTCCGCGCCAAACTGCCAGGACCTGTCCCTGCCCCAGAAGGTCTGCAATCGCATCGGCGTTGCCCCGAAGTTCAGCCGCGCGATCAAGCCCCGATCCGCCAAAAGTCACCATTTCTGCGTGTTGCATTCCGTCGTCCTGCCCAAAACCGTCGGGCGTATTTGCCATGCCCCGCACCAACAGGCAAAGGCCAAACACAGAGGCGCCAATTTGCAACCC
>JANNSG010000016.1:0-6578 GCA_031402355.1 Pseudorhodobacter sp.
ACCGAGCGAAAGCTGGCCCCTTTAGACGTTCGTCGATCCTATTTCGACCCCATCCGCCCCCAATGAAGGAGTAGTTTGGTGGAGTCGCCGGGTACCGCCCCCGGGTCCGAGCCGCGTATTACGGGTGCGTTTATCGCCATAGTTCCGGTTGCCCGGAGCACTTTGAATAT
Source organism: Pseudorhodobacter sp. (assembly GCA_031402355.1). Lineage (GTDB taxonomy): Bacteria > Pseudomonadota > Alphaproteobacteria > Rhodobacterales > Rhodobacteraceae > JACMNW01. The sequence goes on from JANNSG010000016.1 coordinate 171, forward strand.
AGGGGCAGGGGCGGGGCGACGCAAGGTGGGGTGTCTCAGGTCAGGTTGCCCTTACAAGCCCAAGGATTTCAGAAGGTTGCCCAAGGGTGTTAGGGATGCGTTAGGGAAGGGTGCTGCCGGGGCGGGCAACAAGGCGTCAGATCTCGGTGACCTCGCCCACCGCGCGATCAAAGCGGCCTTCGACCAGGCTTTCTGGGTCGATGAAGATGCCAAAGCTAGACAGGTCGTGCCAGACGGTTCCGACCAACTCGCTATGGGGCAGTTCCAGCAAGCAGACCAAGTCGCTGCGCCCCGCCGTGACATAGGCCGCAAGGTTGATCTGGCCGCCCATTGCGCCAACCTCGAAAGCGGCATCGTGCTGCCAGATTGGTTCCAGCGCCGCGCGAACCACGGGCGGCAGCCGGTCCGGGTCGGCGGCATAGACCTGCCGGCTGAGGTATTCGAAGGCGATGTAGTGCTCGTCCAGCGGCAGGCGCTGCAGCACGGGTTCGGGCGGCAACAGGGCATATTCGGCCTCGCCCGTCGTTTGGTTCTTGACCTTGCCGATCCAGCGCACCTGAATACTCGACAACTCGTTGACCACTTCATCCCAGTGCGCGGGGGTAAACTCCTGAGCTCTGGCCCGCCGTTTCAGGCCATCGCGCAAGCGCATCAGAACCTTGGCGGCTTCGCTACGCTCTGCCTGACTTTTGAGATGAAGGTCGTCCGCCTTTCCGGCCCGGCGTTCATCGCTTACCGATCCGTTCAGTTTTATCACCAGCGTGGAGATGAGCGACATAAGGGTGGGCCAGCTGTAAGGCACGAAAGCGGGGTTCGACAGCGACAATGACTTGCGCAGCAAGGCGGATGCGTTGGCAGTGTCGCGATACTTGAAATAGGGCCGTGGCAGATCTTCATCATGCGCGACGTCCAAGGCGCGGACCGGCCATTTCGTCAATGGCAGAGCCTTATCGTCCGGCGAACCCACCAGAAATTTGCGGCCGGCCCCGCGCCGAAGGATTGGGTAATACTGCGCGACCATCAGTTCAGCCGGATAAGCGCGTTCGGACAGAAGGCCATCGACGTGCAGGATCGAGACGGTCTGGAAATTGCTGTCGGGGTCGGTGAAGAAGGCCAGGCTGCCCGTCCGGGGACCAAGCCCGCCCCAGATGGTCGCAGGCAGATCGGCCAGTGCAATCTGGGCCAGAAACAGAAAGGGGCTGTCCGGTGTGCGCGGCCATTCGGCATGGGCTGACAGTTTCGGCAGGCCGCCGATCCAGCTGGTGACCCTGTCGGGCTGTGGCGGCGGCACGATGTAGTCAAGCCGCACCCGGCCGTCATAGAGCGCGGCGGGCCCGTCAATGGTCGCGGAGACGACGGCCGTGGAGCGGGCGATCTGCGTCGAGCGCGAGACGGGGCGCGGTGGTTCGACATGTCCGACCGCCTGCCGTTTCAGCCACAGGCGGTAAAGGATATGCTGGCGAGAGGGAAAGACGGCGATGCTGGCAAGCATCAGGCCAACGCCTTGCAGCCCCAGGATAATGTCGCCGGGGGTTTCCTTGAAACCCTTGGCCATCATGAAGACGCTGATGATCATCCATGCCGCACAGAGGATCATCACCGGAATCCGGAGCGCAGTTGCGAGGGCCAAGAGAATGGAACGAAGCATCTGAGCGCCTTGGGTGGGGTTCAACGCGACGGATCGCAGGAGTACCGGGCGGATTTTGGGCGCAGGCGTGACGCCTTGATGGCAAAACTGCGCTGCCCACAGGCACCGTGCATGGGACAAATGAAAACGCCCGGCAGGCTTCCCCGCCGGGCGTTTCCGGACGTAAAGTCAGACCTTAAAATCCGGCCTTGATGTCTTCAAATTCGGCCAACATCCGGTCGCGCATGGCGGTGTCGATCGGGACTTGCGGCAGCAGGGTCGAACTGATCGGGCTGACGCCAGCGGCCTCAAGTGCTGCCGGGTCAAGTTTTGCCATGCCGGCATCGTTCGAATGGGCATAGCCGAAGGTATCGAGCAGCACTTGCGACGACTCCTGCGACAAAAGCGAATTGGCAAAGTCATAGACCTTGTCTTCGCTGCCAGCGCCGTCCTTCATGTTCACCAGGCCACAAAACCAAGTCGTAACGCCTTCGGTTGGCTGACGCTGAAAACCGACCGGAAAGTTTTCGGACCGCAAAAGTGCGACTGAATCGTTCCACGACCAGGCAATCTGGACTTCGCCCGACGCCATCAGCTGCGTCAATTGCGACGGATCGGACCAGTAGGCGCGCACATTGGCGTTGGCTTCGCGCAGCCAGGCGGCGGCGGCGGCGAACTGGTCATCGGAAACATTGGTCCAGTCTGAAACCCCGGTTGCCAGCAAGGCCAGCGACCAGACATCATCGGTATTGTCGGGCAGCGAAATGCGGCCTTGATATTTCGGATCGAGGAACACCGAAAGCGAGGCCACGTCTTCGGCGGGGACGGTTTCGGAATTGTAGGCGATTGCCGTGTAGGCATAGTCCGTTGGCAAGAACCACACGCCTGCATCATCCACGAAATCTTTGGAGGCGAGCATTCTTGGTGCGATATTCGCGTATTCCGGGATCTTGCTGATGTCCCAGGGCTCGATCAGATCCGCAGCGCGATATTTTGGGATCATCTGCGAACAGGGATGAACGGTGTCAGCCTTGAAGCCTGAGGAGACTTTCTGAAAAGCCTCGTCATCATCGGCAAAGAACGAGTAGGTTGGTATCTCGCCGTTCTTGGCGATGTAGGATGTATTCAGACCTTCAATTTCCCAACCGGCCCAATCGAACACGGTCAGGTCTGCATCACCGGCTATGGCGGGCGCAGATGCGCAAATCGCCATTGTGACGCTTGACAACAAGAGGGTGGATCGTTTCATTTTTGCTCCCTTAAGGTATTGGCAACGTGTCCCCCCACGGACACGGACGTGATAAATAGGCTAGATTAGCTCTGGCGCTTGCTCAACCACCTATTAAGGATGGTGTAGAGGACGTTGGGTGACAAGGGACGTAGGCGATGTGCAAAATAACATTTCCGGCAATTCAGTTGGTTTTGCGGGCCCGGGCACGCAGGCTGGTCGGTTGTGCAGGACCGAAGTCATCATGATCAGCCCGCATTGGTGCCGTACCATGGCGCGGTATAACTTGTGGCAGAACCGCACGATAATTGCGGCGGCTGACACGCTGGGCCCGAAAGCCCGGCAAGACGACCGGGGCGCTCCGCACGGATCAATCGGCGGAACACTGTCACATCTGCTGTGGACAGACCGGGTTTGGATGGCGCGGTTTGATGGCGGTGCGCCACCAGATGGCAAGCAGGCAACCAGCGGCATGCAGTTTCGCGACTGGGAGCTTTACCGTGCTGAACGGGCGCAGACCGATACCCGCATTCTGGACTGGGCGACCAGTCTTGAAGAAGCTGCCCTTGACGGCGAGTTGTTCTGGATTTCGAAATCCGCCGAGCGGCATGTATCGCGTCCGATGGCCGTTTGCATCACGCATTTCTTTGTACAGCAGGTGCACTGTCGGGGCGAGGTTCATGCCCTGCTTAGCGCCGCCGGTGTCAAGCCATTGGACAGCGCCTTGGTCTTGATGCCTGACTTGCTGGAATAGCGAAACGTCGTCACCCATAGGAATAAAATGACCAAAATTGATATGACTTTCGTGCGCGCCCAGTTTCCGGCGTTTGAAGCGCCTTTGACCAAGGGGCAGGCGTTTTTTGAAAATGCGGGCGGGTCTTATCCCTGCCGTCAGGTGGTGGACCGACTGCACCGGTTTTACACGGAACGAAAGGTGCAGCCTTATTCACCCTACCCGGCATCGCAGGCTGGCGGCGAGGAAATGGACGAGGCGCGGGTGCGGCTGGCGGCACTTATGGGGGTAGACACCGATGAGCTGTCGTTCGGGCCATCGACAAGCACCAATACCTATGTGCTGTCGCAGGCCGTGCGGCAATGGTTGACCGGAACGGGCGGTACTGTGGTGGTGACCAATCAGGACCATGAGGCAAATTCAGGCGTCTGGCGGCGTCTGGCCGATGCAGGGATAGAGGTGCGAGAGTGGCAGATTGACCCGCAGACCGGGCATCTTGATCTGGGTGATCTGGCGGCGTTGCTGGGCGATGGCCGCGTGCGTCTGGTTTGTTTTCCGCATTGTTCCAACGTGGTGGCCGAGATTAACCCGGTTGCCGAAATCTGCGCCATGGCACGCAGCGCGGGCGCTTACACCTGTGTAGACGGCGTCAGTTACGCGCCGCACGGCTTGCCTGATGTGCGGGCGTTGGGGGCGGATGTCTATCTGTTCTCGACTTATAAAACTTACGGGCCGCATCAGGGGATCATGACAATCACCCGCGAATTTGGCGCGGTTTTGCCTGCGCAGGGCCATTGGTTCAACGCGGATACCCTTTACAAACGCTTCACGCCGTCGGGGCCGGATCACGCGCAGATTGCGGCTTGTGCGGGCATGGCGGATTATATCGACGCGCTTTACGTGCAGCATTTCGGGGCAGGGGATGCGACACCTTTGGCGCGCAACGCGGCGGTGCATGATCTGATGCGGGCGCAAGAGATTGAGGCGACAGGGCCGTTGCTGGAGTATCTGGCGGCGCGCAATGATCTGCGGCTGATCGGGCCAAGGCTGGCCCGCGACCGCGCGCCGACGGTGGCAGTGGCGCTGCACGGAGCGGCGGCGCCTGTTGCAGCACGGCTGGCAAAGCACGGGATCAATTGCCTTGGCGACGATTTTTACGCAGTGCGCCCGTTGCAGGCGATGGGCGTCGACCTGAACCTTGGCGTCTTGCGGATGAGCCTTGTGCATTACACCAGCGCCGAGGACGTCTCGCGGTTGATTGCGGCGCTGGACAAAGAGCTTTGAATCGGGCTTTGGGCGGGCTTTGAAAGGCCGCGACGGGGGGGGCTGTCTGCCCCCCTCTTGGCTTGCGCCAATTCACCCCCCGAGGATATTTCCGACCAAAATGAAAGCGGGTAGGTTGACTTGCGCGATTGCGGGTTAGTTGACCGACACATCGAGGGACCATGACTCCTGGGTGAAGGGAAAGAGTGATGACGACGACAACTGCCCCGCTGATCTTGTGGTTCAGGCGTGATTTGCGGCTGGGGGACCATCCGATGCTGACGGCGGCGGTCGCGACCGGACGGCCTTTGATCCCGGTGTTCATTCTCGACCCCGAAACCGAAGCGCTGGGGGCTGCGGCAAAGTGGCGGCTGGGGCTGTCTTTGGCGCAGTTTTCGGGTCGGCTTGTGGGATTGGGGGGGCGCTTGATTTTTCGTCGCGGGGCGGCGATCGCAGTGCTTGAGGCCTTGATTTCTGAAACTGGTGCGCAGGGGGTAATGTGGTCGCGGCTATACGATCCGGCATCCAAGGCAAGAGATGCAGGCGTCAAGGCTACGCTGAAAGCGAAAAGCATCGCTGCGGAAAGTTTTCCGAGCCATCTTCTGCATGAGCCTTGGACGGTTGAAACGGGGCAGGGCGGCTTTTACCGGGTTTACACCCCGTTTTGGCGCAGCGTGAAGGAGAGGGATGTTGGGGCGGCGGCACCCGCGCCAAATGTTTTGCGCCCGCCTTTGGTTTGGCCTGCGTCAGATGTGTTGGCCGAATGGCAGTTGGGCCGGGCGATGCGGCGCGGCGCGGCGGTGGCTTTGCCGTTTCAAACTGTTGGTGAGGACGCGGCGCAGGCCAAGCTGGAGGCATTTCTGGAAGGGCCGATTGACCAGTATTCGGACGCGCGCAATTTGCCGGATCGACCCGGCACATCGGGGCTGTCGCAAAATCTGGCGCTGGGCGAAGTTGGTCCGCGCCATGTTTGGCATGCAGCGATGCGGGTTTGGCTGGGTGGCAGTGCCGGGGCGGAAACCTATCTGAAAGAATTGATCTGGCGCGAGTTCGCCTATCATCTGCTGCATCACACACCCCATATTCTGAGCGGAAACTGGCGCCCGGAATGGGATGCCTTTCCCTGGCGCGGCGATAACCCGGATGCGGAGCGATGGCGGCGCGGCATGACGGGCGAGCCATTTGTCGATGCCGCCATGCGCGAGATGTATGTAACGGGCACCATGCACAACCGGGGCCGGATGATTGTCGCAAGCTATCTGACCAAGCATCTGATGACCGATTGGCGGGTGGGGATGGCGTGGTTTGACGACTGCCTGACCGACTGGGACCCGGCCGCCAATGCGATGGGCTGGCAATGGGCTGCGGGATCGGGGCCGGATGCATCGCCCTATTTCCGCATCTTCAACCCAGCAACGCAGGCGGAAAAGTTTGACGCCTCGGGCGCTTATCGGCGACGTTTTATTGCCGAAGGAAATGCCAAGCCCCAGGCAGACGCGCTTGGTTTTTTTGCTGCAGTGCCGAAATCTTGGCATATCGGCGCACAGGACGACTATC
>JANNSG010000017.1:0-25975 GCA_031402355.1 Pseudorhodobacter sp.
CAAAAGCGCGTTTGCGCTGGCCAATACGCTTAATAGCGCCGAATCCTGACGGTCGAACGGCACAATCACGGGCAGCGGGTTTCCCGGTTCAACCCGGGCGCGCATGTAATGGGCACGTGGGCCATTGGCGGCGACATTGCAGGCTAAAGCAGCCTGCATCAGGCGGGGGGCAGGGTCGGGCAGGCCCAGAAGGGCGCGTATGGCAGGCAGCATGAACAGATGGCCGCACACGATGGACGAAACCGGATTGCCCGGCAGGCCCAGCATCGGCATGCCATTGAGCCTGCCGGCCATCAATGGCTTTCCGGGCCGCATCGCAACCTTGTAGAACGACCGTTCCATCCCGAGATCGGCGGCAACCGCCGCAACCAGATCATGATCGCCCACCGACGCGCCGCCGATGGTGACAATCAGATCAGCGTCCAGCGCCATTTCCAGAACCATGCTGAGCGCGCTTTCGGTATCGCGCGCGATGGGCAGCATCCGCCCGATGCCGCCTGCGTCTTCCACCATCGCCTTCAGAGCAAAGCTGTTTGAGGCGATGATCTGATCGGCGCGCGGCACGTCGCCCGGCATCACCAACTCATCACCCGTAGCGATGATCGCGACCACGGGGCGACGGGTGACAGCAACCTCGGCCACGTTCATTGCGGCCAGCAGGGCAATGTCGTTTGGCCGCAGCAAACGGGGGGACAGGCTGTCACCGGCGCGGAAATCCTGACCTGCGGGGCGAATATTGGTGCCCGCGTCAAGCTTGCCGCCCAAAGTGATCTGATTGGCGTGGGCGATTACGTCTTCCTGGATGACCACGCACGTGGCCCCGTCCGGAACCGGGGCCCCGGTGAAAATGCGCAGAGCCTGACCGGGCGCAAGGCCGCCCTCAAAGGCATGTCCTGCACCTGCCTCACCGATGACGGTGAAACGGGCCCCGGGGGTGGCCGTGCCGTTGACCGCATAGCCATCCATGGCTGAGGCGGCAAAGGGCGGTTGGTCACGTTTTGCGAAAGCAGGCTTTGGCATGTAGCGGCCGCTGGCCTGCGCCAGCGGGACAATCTGGCTGGGCAAGGGGGCAGCAAGGGCGATGACTGCGGCAAGGGCTGCTTCGACCGATATCACCGGATCGCCTCGTATCGTCCGGATTTGCCACCGTCTTTCAGGACCAGATGGATATCGGTCACGGACATGGATTTCTCAACCGCCTTGAGCATGTCATAGACGGTCAGGCAGGCTACGCTGACGGCGGTCAAGGCCTCCATTTCCACCCCGGTCTGGCCTGTGGTCTTGACGGTTGCCGTGATGATGACACCCGGGCGGTGATCATCAAGCGACAAATCCAGCGCCACCTTGGTGATCGGCAGAGGATGGCACAGCGGAATAAGATCGGCGGTTTTCTTGGCGGCCATGATGCCTGCAAGCCGGGCTACGGCCAGAACATCGCCCTTCTTGGCCAGGCCTTTGCGGACGATGTCGAGAGTGCCCGCCGTCATTTCGACCACGCCACGCGCCACGGCCACGCGGGAGGTGACGGCCTTGTCCGACACATCGACCATATGGGCATTGCCGCCCGCGTCGAAATGGCTGAGATCGGCCGGGTCAGCCATCAGGTGCCGCCCTGCGCCAGAAACGGCGCCGACAGGATATGGCGGGTTGCTGCCGCCACATCTGTCTGCCGCATCAGGCTTTCGCCAATCAGGAAGCATCGCGCCCCATAACGGGCCAGATCCGCCAGATCAGATGGCTGGTGCAAACCGCTTTCCGCGATGATCAACCGGCCTTCGGGCACGCGGCGGGCCAGATCGCGGGTGGTATCAAGCGTCACCTCGAAGGTGTTGAGATTGCGGTTGTTGATGCCCAGCAACGGCGATTTCAGCAAGGCGGCGCGGTCCAGTTCGGCGCGGTCATGCACCTCGATCAGCGCGTCCATGCCCCAATGAGTGGCTGCGGCCTCAAGCTCTGCTGCCTGTGCGTCGGACACCGAGGCCATGATGATGAGAATGCAATCGGCGTGAAGCGCGCGGGCTTCGGCCACCTGATAGGTGTCGTAAAGAAAGTCCTTGCGCAGGCAGGGCAGACGGGTTGCCTGATGGGCGGCGACAAGAAAGGCATCCGCACCCTGAAAAGACGGCGTGTCGGTCAGCACGGACAGGCAGGTGGCCCCGCCCTCCTGATAGGCTTTTGCCAGGGCGGGGACGTCGAAATCGACACGGATCAAGCCTTTTGACGGGCTGGCCTTCTTGATTTCAGCGATCAGACCATAGCCGGAATTCGCGGCCATGCGCAAGGCGCGGGCAAAACCGCGCGGGGCCGGGGCCACCTCGGCGGCCTCTTCCACGGATGCCAGTGGCCGCGCCTTCTTGCGGGTGGCAATCTCTTCCAGCTTGTAGGTTTTGATGCGGTCTAAAATGTTACTCATATGATGTGCCTAGCCAATCTGCGATGGGAAAGAAAGACATCGCGCGAAGGTGGAGGGGGGAAAATTTTTCGCAAAATTTTGGCCCCCCGGTCAGGCGTTGGTCACGCGGCGCAGGATGTCGATTTTGGCTTTTGCGGCCCCGGAGTCTATTGAGGCGCGGGCCATGGCCACGCCTTCGGCGAGGTCGGTCACACGGTCGGCCACTATCAATGCGGCCGCCGAGTTGAGCAAGACGGCATCTCGGTAGGCGCCGGGCGCGCCGTCCAGAAGTGCGCGAAATGCCGCGGCATTGTCGGCAGGGCTGCCGCCGACGATGGCGGCGAACGGATGGAGGGGCAGCCCTGCCTCGGCAGGGTGCAGTTCGAACTCGCGCACGATGCCGTTTTCCAGTGCCGCAACATGGGATGCTGCGGAAATCGACAGCTCATCCGAGCCATCACCGCCATGCACGAGCCACGCTTTTTCCGACCCCAGCGCGCGTAGGGTTTCTGCCATCGGGCGGATCAGGGCGGCGGAAAACGCGCCGGTCAGCTGGCGTTTGACGCCTGCCGGGTTGGTCAGCGGCCCGAGGATGTTGAACAGGGTGCGGGTGCCAAGTTCAGCCCGCACCGGCATGACATGACGGGTGGCCGGGTGGTGCATGGGGGCCATCATGAAGCCGATGCCAGCCTCATTCAGGCAGCGTTCTACCACATCGGGGCCAACCATGACGTTGAGGCCAAGTTCGGTAAGCGCATCCGCCGCACCCGATTTGGACGAAAGGTTACGATTGCCGTGTTTGGCGACCACAACGCCCGCGCCGGCCACGACAAAGGCGGTGGCGGTGGAAATGTTCAGCGTGCCTTTGCCATCGCCACCGGTGCCGACGATGTCCATTGCCCCTGCAGGTGCGCGCACGGCCAAGCATTTTGACCGCATGACCGACGCGGCGGCAGCAAATTCATCCACCGTTTCGCCGCGTGTGCGCAAAGCCATCAGGAAGCCGCCCATTTGGGCGGGTGTTGCCGCGCCTTCAAACAGGGCAAGAAACGCCGCTTCTGCCTCGGCCCGGGTCAAGGGGCGGTCTGCGGCAATACCGATCAGGGGCTTGAGGATGTCGCTCATGCATGAACGCGCGCTTGGGCGGCGTCCAGAAAGTTGCGCAGTAACTGATGGCCGTGTTCAGAGGCAATGGATTCAGGGTGGAATTGCACGCCTTCGATCAGGTGGTCACGATGGCGCAGGCCCATGATGGTGCCATCTTCAAGCCAGGCGGTCACCTCTAGGCAATCGGGCAGGCTGGCGCGTTCAACGATCAACGAATGATAGCGGGTCGCCAAAAAGGGCGAGGGCAGAGCGTGAAACACGCCCCGCCCGGCGTGATGCATCACTCCCATCTTGCCATGCACGATGTCTTTGCACCGCACGACCTTGCCGCCGAAGGCCTGGCCAATGGTCTGATGGCCCAGACAAACCCCCAAAAGCGGAATGCCCGCCTCGGCAGCAGCCAGCGTCAAGGGCAGGCAGATGCCCGCTTGCGAGGGATCGCAAGGACCAGGCGACAGCACGATAGAGCTTGGCCGCAGCGCCATTGCCGCCTGCACATCGAGCGCATCATTGCGCACAACCCGCACATCTGCACCCAGTTCGCCCAGATAATGCACCAGATTGTAGGTGAAGCTGTCATAGTTATCGATCAAAAGCAGCATGGCGGACACAACCGTTTGTTTTCGTGGCGCTTCTGTTTTGGCGGTCCGGCTTGATATGCGCATCGGTGCCCGGCATTTTCCGGATATCCGTGCAAACCTGCCCAAATGATCGAAGCATTTAACAGACTTATCGCCGATACGCCCGGCGCTGTAAACCGCGCCGAAGCAGGGATGATTGCCCGCAAGCCACAGGTTAGCTGGCAGGCGTGGTGAAATCGTGGGTTTTGCACGTTAACTTCAATCGGTAAATCATTGGTATTACAAGAAAGTATCATGATACTTTGCTGCCGCAGAACCCGAATATTCTGGTCCAAGTATCTGGCCTCGGTGTTGGGATTACGGCCCCGATCATCGCAGGTCTTGGTCACAGACCCGCAGTAAAAAGCTAGAAAGCTGGGCTGCGTGGGCGGTCAGTCTGGGGGATAGGGCAATAGGGTCTTTGCGCCATGTGGCGGAGAATTGAGATTAAATATCCATTCAGGAACAATAAGTTGTAGACGATACCTGGTGCAGAACATTAAAATAATGCACCTGCTGGCAGCCTTCGCTACATCACAGCACCCATTTGCCAAGGCACAAATTCGGCCCCGCCAAACCCAAGGGCTTCGCTTTTGGTCGCTTCACCCGAGGCAATGCGCAAGAACAGTTCGAAAATCTGGCGGCCTTTTGTCTCCAGCGACACGCCATCCGTAATGATGTCGCCGCAGTTGATATCCATATCTTCGGCCATACGGTCATACATCTCGGTGTTGGTGGCAAGCTTGAGGCAGGGCGTGGGTTTGTAGCCTGATACCGACCCGCGCCCCGTAGTGAAGGCGATCAGATTGGCCCCGGACGCGATCTGACCGGTTACGGAACAGGGGTCATAGCCGGGGCTGTCCATATAGACAAAACCGCGTTCGGTGACGGGTTCTGCGAATTTGTAGACCTGCATCAAAGGGGCCGTGCCACCCTTTGCCACAGCACCCAATGACTTTTCCAGAATGGTCGTCAATCCGCCTTTTTTGTTACCGGGCGAGGGGTTATTGTCCATCTCTCCACCATTGCGTGACGTATAGTCTTCCCACCAGCGGATGCGTTCGACGATTTTTGCACCCACTTCGGGCGTCACTGCGCGGCGGGTCAGCAGATGTTCCGCGCCGTAGATCTCGGGGGTTTCCGACAGGATCGTGGTTCCTCCATGTGCGACAAGCAGATCGGATGCAGCCCCTAGTGCGGGGTTCGCCGTGATGCCGGAATACCCGTCAGACCCGCCGCATTGCATGCCAACCATCAGATGTTCCAAGCCGGCGGGGGCGCGCGCGGCCTGGTTCGCTACAGCCGCCATTTCCTTCAAGACGGCAATGCCGCGGTCAACCGTGCGCCGGGTGCCGCCGGTTTGCTGAATGGTCATATAGCGAAAGTTGCCATCCGCCCGCATCCGGCCCGCGCCAATCAAATCAGGGATTTGCAGCACTTCGCAGCCAAGACCAACCAGCAGGATACCGCCAAAATTCGGGTTGCGGGCATAGCCTTGCAGGGTGCGAAACAGGGTATCGTAGCCCTCATCTTTGCCCGACATGCCGCAACCAGTGCCATGCACAATCGGCACCACGCCGTCGATGTTTGGGAAATCCGCAAGCCAGCCACCCCGATCACTGGCCTCTGCGATGAACCGCGCGACGGAACCGGAACAATTGACTGATGTCAGGATGCCAAGGTAATTGCGAGTGCCGACTGTGCCATCGGCCCGGTGATACCCCATGAAATGGCGCGGACCGTCGATCTGGGGCAGGGCACGCAAATCGGTAGAAAAGGCGTAATCCTGATCATGTGCGCCCATGCCAAGGTTGTGGACATGCACATGCCCACCCGCCGGGATATCTTGCGTTGCAACCCCAATAATCTGTCCGTAGCGCAACACACACGTCCCGGTTGCAATCCGTTTCACTGCAAGCTTGTGCCCGCGTGGAACCGGTTGCACCAGCGGACTATCGAGATCGGCCACCGTATCGTCTTTCGCCAAATCTCTCAGGGCAATAATTACATTGTCATCTTGATGAAGACGAATGGTGGAGAAACGATCCGTTGTCATAGGTCAACTTACCAGTTATGGCCAATGTGCTTGGGCCGAGCTGCGGCTTGACAGGGCGTCTGCCCCAGCTAACATGTTAGTATGCTACAGGCTGCACCCCCACCGCCGCAAGAGGAAAACCTGCCCCGCCGCCCGCTTCGGTCGCTTGAGAGGTTTGGCGGATCATTGGCGCAGAAAGTCTATCTGTCTTTGAAAGATGCCATCCTGACGCTGACTTACCGACCCGGTGAAATACTTCGCAAGCCTGAAATCTGTGCCGAACTGGGCGTTTCGAGATCCCCGGTGGCAGAGGCTGTTGCGCGGCTTGCCGGGGAAGCGCTGGTCGATGTCGTGCCGCAAGCCGGGACGTTCGTCGCGCGATTTTCGATGGACGAGATCCGTGAAGGGGCATTCTTGCGCGAAGCGCTGGAACTGGCTGCGGTCGATATGGTGGCGCGAAACATTACCGATGGTCAGGTCGTGCAACTGCGTCGCAATTTGCGCGTGCAAGAGGCCCTGATCGCAGATGGCGATTTCAAGGGCTTCCACCAGATGGATGCCCAGATGCACGAACTTATCTTGTCGTTCACCGGGTTTCGCAGGCTTGCCAGCCTGTCGGAAACGTCCTGGGTCCATGTCAACAGGGCGCGGCAGCTGGTCTTGCCGGCACCTGGCCGGGTGCAGGCGACTTTGCTTGAACATCAGGCCATCGTCGACGCACTGGAGGCGCGTGATCCAGCCGCTGCGCGCACCGCGACGAGGCTACATCTTCGCCAGTTGCTTTTGGTGCTTGAGCCCTTTGTAGCCGAGCGGCCGGACTTGTTTGTGCTGTCGCGTCACCAATAAGCGGATGAAATGCCCGCCAATGTGGCGACTGCGCGCCACCGCACAGGTCAGTGTCAGGCTGAAGCCTTCACGGGGCCACATTTTCCCTGTAAGATAAAAGTGAGTGGTTGAAATTCTGGTTGGTGACTATGCCATTTTATCCTTCGCGTCGGCCTGTTGTGGGTATCATCGGCAATATGAGCATGATGAACGAAAACTATTCGGTACATGCTAGCGGCACGATGAATGCGCAGGCTTTGGCAGATGTATCGGGATGTTTGCCGTTGATCATCCCGTCCGATCCGCGCCTGGTTTCGGTGCCAGAATTGCTTGAACTGTGTGACGGGTTCTTGTTGACGGGCGGGCGGCCGAATGTGCACCCCTCGGAATACGGCGAGGATGAAACGCCGGGACACGGCGCTTTTGACCGCAACCGCGATGCAATAACCTTGCCGTTGGTGCGGGCTTGCGTTGAACGCGGGCAACCCTTCCTGGGCATTTGCCGCGGATTTCAGGAAGTGAACGTTGCGATGGGCGGCACTCTGCACCCCGAGATCCGTGATCTGCCGGGGCGAATGAACCATCGGATGCCGCCCGATGGCACACTGGAGGAAATATTTGCCCTGCGTCACGCGGTAAAGTTTGCCAACGGCGGGCCTTTTCACCGGTTGATGGGGGTGCCCGAGGTGATGACAAATACTTTGCATGGGCAGGGCATTGCGCGGGCGGGCGACCGGATTGTGATTGACGGGGTCGCACCGGACGAGACGCCGGAGGCAATTTATGTGGCCGATGCAAAGGGCTTTACGCTGTCGGTGCAATGGCATCCGGAATGGAACGCCAGCGATGATCCGGTCTCGCGGCCTTTGTTTGCGGCCTTTGGGGCTGCGGCACTGGCATGGGCCGGGCAAAGCAGCCTGCAAAAGTCAGCCTGAGCAGGTCATCGCGTCAAAGAGCGTAACCATGGTGGCATGCGCGCGCGCCATGCGATCTTCATCCGCAGCGCCCTCAGCCACCCAGAACGCAAGATTGATTGCAGCCCCATGAAGAATATGGGCGAGGGCTGTGGGGTCCGTCGGGGTGATATGGCCAGCCGCCATGATACCTTGCAGGTCATTGACCGTTTCGCCAAAGCCACTTTCCATCAGAATATCAAGGGCCTTCATGCCCAGCACGGCGGGTGCATCTTGAAACAGGATGCGCGACCGATCCGGGCGCAACGCTTGATCCAGATAGACATGGAAACAGCGTCGGAACCCGGTCCAAGGATCGGGTTCGGCATCCCAGACCTCTTGCATGGCGACCCCAAGTTCGCGGTCAATTTGCCGAAGAACCGCTTCGAACAACCCGGCTTTGTTGGTAAAATGGTGATGCAATGCGCCGCGCGTCACACCGGCCTCGGCTGACACGGCATCCAGCGAAACCGCATGAAAGCCTTGTTCGGCGAAGCTGCGCAGTGCGACGGCAAGCAGGCGTTCGGTCGTGGCCTGGGCCGCGTCCTGACGCGTCTTTATGCGAGTTGACATACGGGCCGTATGCTCCTAACTGAACCATACGAAGCGTATGTGAAATTGCATTGGTGTCAAGATGAACTGGGCGGCGATCAGGTCGGAAGTGCCGGGTATCCTGGCACTGTCAGTGCCCATTGTCATAGGGCTGGCGGCGACGACGCTGCTGGGTGTGACGGATTCGATCATGTTGGCGCCATTGGGCCCGGTGCCCTTGGCGGCGGTTGGCCTGACGATGGCAGTGGCAATCATCTTATATGCGGCGATCTATGGGATGCTGCAGACAATCTCGGTGCGGGTGGGGGCGGCTTACGGCGCTGGCGATGGGCGGGCGATCCCGTTGATCTTGCGCAATGGGCTGGCACTGGGGGCGCTGGCGGGGTTGTCGGGAGCCGGGATCATGGCGACCTTGTGGTTCGCGCTGCCATTGCTGGGCCAGCCGGTCGAGGTTCTGGCGGTAATGCCGGGCTATTGGGCGGCGATGGCGCTGCTGTTGATCCCGTTTTCGGTGCTGCTGGTGTTCAAGTCGGCGTTCGAAGCGATTGGGCGGCCGTGGCTGGGGACCGGATTTGCCTTTGTCGCTGTGGTGGTGAATGTGCCGTTGAACTATGCGCTGATCTGGGGGATCGGGCCGGTGCCGGCGCTTGGTCTGACCGGGTCGGGGATGGGGTCGTTGCTGGCCGAAAGCGTGGCATTGGCGGTGGCCTGGATCTGGTGGGTGCGTGCCCCCAGCCTGCGCCGCACCCGGTTGCGCCGCCCTTTGATCCGGGCGGAAATGGCGTCTGTTGCCCGCGAGGGCATGCCGCTTGGCGCTATGTATATTGCGGAGACCGGGGCCGAGTCTTTGGGTACGATCATGATCGGCACATTCGGCGCTGTGGCGTTGGCTGGCAATCAAGTGGCGCAATCGGTTGGTGCATTGTTGTACATGGTGCCTTTGGGCATAGCCGGGGCGGTATCGATTGTTGTAGCGCAGGCCTTGGGTGCAGGGCAGGCCGCGCGGCTGCGGGCCGTGGCCTTTGCGGGTCTGACGATTGCGATGATCTGGCTGTCAGCGGCTGTTGTAATCCTGACGGTGTTTGGCCGCACAATCGCGATGATGATCACGGATGACCCGGCGGTAGTTGCGGTTGCGGTCACGATTTTTGTCGTTTTTGCAGTGATGCAGGTGGCTGACGGTGTGCAATCGACGATGCTTGGGGCGCTGCGCGGGATTTCGGATACCCGGTGGTCGGCCATCGTGTCGATCATTGCGTTTTGGGGGGTTGGGCTGCCACTGGGATGGGTGCTGTCAGGCTGGCTTGGCCCGGCCGGGGTCTGGGTTGGCTTTGGGGCGGCGCTGTTTGGCGCGGGGGCCGCGCTGACGTGGCGGTTCTGGCAGAAAACTGTCTTGAGGGCGCCTTCCGTAAACGTTATAGTTGCGGCAAATACGGGTAAGGACAGGCAGCCATGAAACGATCACGAGTCAATGACATCATGATCGCGGCGGATGAGATGATCCGTCACTATGGCTTTGTTTTGCCCCCCTTTGCCTATTGGAACCCGGATCAGTTCAAGGCGCGCCGCGATACGGCCCGGATCGTGGAAAGCCGCATGGGTTGGGACATCACTGATTACGGGCAGGGGCGGTTTGATGCGATGGGGCTGTTTCTGTTCACCCTGCGCAACGGGCAACTGGCCGATCTGCAGCGCGGTGGCGGCATGTGTTACGCCGAAAAGCTGTTGATCAGCCGTCAGGATCAACTGTCACCGATGCACACCCATGTGATCAAGGCCGAAGATATCATCAACCGGGGCGGGGCTACATTGGTTGTGGAGCTTTATGGATCGGATGATGCGGGTGCCTTTGCCTATGATCGCGGCGGGCGGGTGATTTGCGACGGCATCGCGCTGGATTTTGCGCCCGGAGACAAGCTGAGGCTGGCGCCGGGCGAGTCTGTCACCCTGATGCCCGGCGACTGGCATGCGTTCTGGGGGGAAGGCGGCGATGTGTTGATCGGTGAGGTTTCAACCGTCAACGATGATGTCACCGACAATATCTTTCGCGAGCCGATTGGCCGCTTTGCGGATATCGAGGAAGACGTGGACCCGACACATCTGCTGGTCAGCGACTACGAGCGGTGGTTGGTCTGAGCCGCCAACCGCTCGGCACATTGCGCGAGGGGGTTATAGGCCGGCTTAGGGTGTTGGTTTTGGGCAAACACCTGCAACAAGCGGCACGGCGCACACTGGTGCAGTTGCGACAGGTGCCGAAACGGAGGGCTGCACAGCCGCAGGGGGCGCTGCGATCAAGGCGGCGTCCAGTGGCGGGGCGGTTGGCAGGGCGGGCATCACCGGCTCTGCCGCTGCAACTGCGACGACGGGCTTTTTGATCTTCGGTGCGGGCGGCGGCAGCTTCAGGCCGACTGGCATGGACCCATCGGCATTCAGCACGATGACCTTGGCCCCAGAAGGCACACGGGAGAACAGATCAATCACATCTTGATTTATCATCCGGATACAGCCCGATGAAGCGTTAGATCCGATGGATTGCCATTCCGGAGTGCCATGGATGCGGTAACCATAATCAACGCCGTTGGTGGTCAAATACAACGCGCGTGCACCAAGCGGGTTGGTTGGCCCGCCGGGCTGACCTTTTTCCCATTTGATCAGTTCCGGTTTGCGGGCGATCATTTCTTCAGGTGGCGTCCAGGTGGGCCATTCTTTGCGTTCCGTCACGTTGGCGACGCCCGACCATTCGAAGCCGGCCTTGCCGACAGCAATGCCATACCGGATGGCTTTGTTCTTGCCAGTGACGAAATGCAGATACCGCGCGCCGGGGTTGATGATGATGGTGCCGGGGGCTTCATCTGTCTTGAAGGCGACGGATTGGCGGCGGTACTGAGTGGGCAGTTTTTCAAGCGGAATAGCTGGTATTGAAAACGCGCCGTCTTTGCGGGCGACATAGGCCGCATCATCGGTTTTGCCGACGGGCGGTGTGGCAAGGCCCACGCCATTTGTGGACGGGACAGGGACACATGCTGCAAGCCCGCTGCAAACTGCCAATGCCAAGAGTGTCTTAAACCCACGCCGCATCATTGAATGATCCTGTTGCCTGCAAAATCGGGCGCCATTACCCGTAAACGACATTGTTTTGCACAAGTTCCGGGCATTTGCGCAAGGGGGGCAAGCGATGAAACTTGATCAAAGCGTGGTGCGCAAGTGCCAAAGTTCCGGAAAAAGCTCTGTTTCCAACATGCGGCGCAAGTAGGACACGCCAGATGTGCCGCCGGTACCGCGCTTGAAGCCGATCACGCGTTCGACTGTGGTCACATGGTTAAACCGCCAGCGGCGAAAGTAATCTTCAAAATCGACCAGTTTTTCGGCCAGTTCATAAGCCTCCCAATGGGCTTGCGGATCACGGTAGACCGCTTCCCAGACCGCGCGCACGCCGTCGTTGACCCGCCAGCCCTGCGCGAGATCCCGGGTCAAGACGTCGGCGGGTACAGGGTGGCCGTGGCGCGCAAGGTAGTGCAGGGCCTCGTCATAAAGCGACGGACGCGCGAGTTCGGTGTGCAGTTTTGCGATCAGATCGGCGCGGTGCGCATGCGGGCGCAGCATGGCAGCATTGCGGTTGCCCACGGCAAATTCGATCAAGCGGTATTGCCAGGACTGAAAGCCGGATGATTGGCCCAATCCTTCCCTGAAGGTGGTATAATCGGCAGGTGTCATCGTGCGCAGCACGTCCCAGGCGTTGTTCAGCTGTTCAAATATGCGGGCGATGCGGGCCAGCATCTTGAAGGCTTCGCGCACACGGTCTGCAGCTATGGCACGGCGGGCGGCATCAAGTTCGTGCAGGGCAAGCCGCATCCAAAGCTCGGACGTCTGGTGCTGGATGATGAAAAGCATCTCATCATGCGCGCCGGTCAGCAGATGTTGGGCGGTGAGGATCGCATCGGTGTGCAGATAGTCACTATAGGACATGCGGCCGTCAAACGACATCTCGGCGCCGTCATCGGCGGGATCTATCGGGCAACGAGGGGTAGGATCGGACATCGGTTGCTCCGTTTCGTGCAAGGGATATGCCCCTCGCTTGTGCGAGAGGTCAGGCAGAGCGCTGGACTGGGCGGCAGTTTAGCACAGAGGCGGCCCCAAGCACACGCCAGAGGCAGGCCCAGGCCGATGGACGGCACAGGGCGCGGAAAAATTCTTCGAAGAATTTTGACAAGAATTTTGGAAAATTCCTGGGTGCGGCGATCGAAGGCGTGAGATGTTGCAAAGGCCGATGCCTACGGCGGGGATATTTGAGAACAGAAAAAGCCGTCATCCTCAGGTGACTTTCGCGCGGGCTTTATAAGCCGGCGCATCCCAAAGGGCATTTGTCATCACATCCGCCAGGATTTCCACTGCATGGTCAACGTCGGCGAGGCTGATGTAAAGCGGTGTGAAACCGAAGCGCAAAATATCCGGCGCACGAAAATCGCCGATCACACCGCGCGCGATCAGGGCTTGCATGATGGCATAGCTGTCTAGATGGCGGAAAGAGACTTGGCTTGCGCGGAGGGTATGGTCGCGCGGCGTGGCAAGGGTAAGGGTGGGGCAGGCGGCCTCAACCCCGGCAATGAAGCGGTCAGTGAGGGCAAGCGACTGGGTGCGCACATCTGTGATATCGGCATGGTCCCAGATATCAAGCGCGGCTTCCAGTGCGGCCAATTGCAACACCGGTGGCGTGCCAACGCGCATCCGCTCAATTCCGGCACCCGGACGGTAGCCAGTGTCGAAGGCAAAGGGCGCTTCGTGCCCCAGCCAGCCTGACAGGGCAGGGCGGGCGGCATCAGCATGGCGCGGGGCCACATAGATGAAGGCCGGGCCGCCGGGGCCGGAGTTCAGGTATTTATAGGTACAGCCAACAGCGAAATCTGCGCGACAATCTGCCAGTTGGACCGGAAAGGCGCCTGCGGAATGCGCCAGATCCCAGACCGTCAGCGCACCATTGGCATGGGCTTTTGCAGTCAATGCCGCCATATCGTGCTTTTGGCCAGTGCGGTAATCGGCCTCGGTAATCAGAGTAACGGCAACGGTTTCGTCAATGGCATTGCTAAGGTCTTCGGGCGCGACAAGACGCAGGGTGTAGCCTTTCCCTAGCGTGCGGCAAAGCCCTTCGGCCATATAGAGATCGGACGGGAAGTTTCCGGTATCTGACAAGATCACGCGGCGGGTCGGGTTCATGTCCAGCGCCGAGGCAAGGGCTTGGTAGACCTTGATTGACAGCGTATCGCCCATCACGACGGATCCCGCCTCGGCGCCGATCAGTTTCGCAATCCGGTCACCAACGCGGGAGGGTTGATCCATCCATCCAGCCTTGTTCCAGCCGGTGATCAGCAGTTTGCCCCATTCCGCGGTAACTGTCTGCGCGACCCGGGCGGTGGCGGCGCGGGGCAAGGGGCCGAGGGAATTTCCGTCAAGATATATGACACCTTCCGGCAGATCGAACATGGCGCGGGTGGCGGCGAAATCGGTGGTCATTGGCGCTCCTGTCGGGGCAGTTTGGCGGTTGCTTGCGCAATGATCAATACGGCGCGGCGCATAAATTTCAAGCTTAAAATGACCAGGCAATATTCGGTGCGATCAAGGCTTCAAAGGGGGCCGTCGATACGCCTGATCAGAGGCCTTGATGACTTGCATCTGGCGGGTGGGCCTGAAAAGATAGAGCGTCACAAAATGAGCAGGCACCATGACACGTCCGATAGTATCAAGATTGCTACGCCAATGGGAAAGCCCACCGACATGGCTGGGTTTGTTTGGTGCGGTTGCCTGGATGCAATCGCGGTTTCTTCCGATTTGGGACGCTGGCGCGCTGGGCAATTGGTTGGGGACAGCATTTATCATAGGGGGCGGCGGTTTGATGATTGCGTCATTGCATCAATTCAGACGCGCCCGCACAACAGTGATGCCGCGCGAAAAGGCCCGTGTCCTGATCACTGAAGGGGTTTATCAATTGTCGCGCAACCCGATCTATGTGGCGGATGCGCTGATCCTGACCGGATTGGGCCTGAGATGGGATTTGGGTACACTTTTCTGGGTGGTGGCATTTGTCGCGGTCATTGAACGGCGCTTTATCTTGGGCGAAGAAGCAGGCCTGCGTGCCGGATTTGGGGCGCAATTTGACGAGTGGGCCGAAAAAGTGCGTCGCTGGCTGTGAAGTTTCAGCGAAATTCGCGAATTATGCAGGCTAGGCATTGCAAGCCCGCAGGTTTCCTTTGAAATATTGTTGCGCGTCTCTATGACAGGGGCTGCAAATGGCACTGCTGCGGATGCGCGGCGACCAGACGGGGGATGAGACAGTGAAAATCGGTGCAGCCAAAGAAATCTTTGACGGCGAAGCGCGCGTGGCGATGACGCCCGACTCGGCCTTGCAATTGGTCAAGCTGGGGCATTCCTGCGTGATCGAAACCGGGGCCGGGACGCGCGCCGGGTTCTCGGATGCGGCTTATGCGGCATCGGGCGTTGAGGTGGTCAAGACTGCGAGCGCCCTGTTCAAGGCCGCTGACGTGGTGGTCAAGGTGCGCGGGCCAGAGGATAAAGAGGTCAAGCTGCTGCGCCAAGGGCAGACCTTGATCAGCTTCTTCTGGCCAACGCAGAACGCCGATTTGCTGGAGGCGGTGAAGGCACGTGGTGCTACGGTTGTGGCGATGGATATGGTGCCGCGAATCTCCCGCGCGCAGAAGATGGATGCGCTGTCGTCGATGGCGAATATCGCGGGCTACCGCGCGGTGATTGAGGCGGGCAATAACTTTGGCCGCTTCTTTACCGGCCAGGTGACGGCGGCAGGCAAGGTGCCGCCCGCCAAGGTGCTGATCGTGGGGGCAGGGGTTGCGGGCTTGGCCGCGATTGGCACCTCGACCAGCCTTGGGGCGATGACCTATGCCTTTGACGTACGCCCGGAAGTGGCCGAACAGATTGAATCGATGGGGGCGGAATTTGTCTACCTCGATTTTGCCGAAAGCCAGACCGATGGCGCGGCAACAGGGGGCTATGCGGCCCCGTCCAGCCCTGAATTCCGGGAAGCACAACTGAAGAAATTCCGCGAACTGGCGCCGCAAATGGATATCGTGATCACCACGGCATTGATCCCCGGTCGGCCTGCGCCAAAGCTGTGGACTGCCGATATGGTGGCCATGATGAAGCCCGGATCAGTGGTTGTGGACCTTGCGGCTGAGCGTGGCGGCAACTGCGATCTGACCGTGCCGGACCAGAAGATCGTCAGCGACAATGGCGTGACGATTGTTGGCTACACCGATTTCCCTAGCCGGATGGCCGCACAGGCATCAACGCTTTATTCCAACAATATCAGGCATATGCTGACGGACCTTACGCCAAAGAAAGACGGTGTGATCAACCACAATATGGAAGATGACGTGATCCGGGGGGCCACGGTTGCCCATGCGGGGGCGGTGACCTTCCCGCCACCGCCGCCAAAGATCGCGGCGATTGCTGCATCGAAGCCAAAGCCTAAGGCGGTTGAACTGACGCTGGAGCAGAAGCGGGCGGCAGAGGTTGCGGCGTTCAAGGCGCAGACGAAATCTCAGGTCGGCATGCTGGTGATCGGCGGCGGCTTGATCCTGCTGGCGGGGCTTTACGCACCGGCAAGTTTCATGTCGCACTTCATCGTGTTCGTGCTGTCGGTTTACGTCGGCGTGCAGGTGATCTGGAACGTGTCTCACAGCTTGCACACGCCATTGATGGCCATCACCAACGCGATTTCTTCGATCATCATTCTGGGCGCATTGATGCAAATCGGGTCGGGCAACTGGCTGGTCACAATCCTGGCTGCGGCATCCGTATTCATGGCGGGGATCAACATTTTCGGTGGCTTTATGGTCACAAGGCGCATGCTTGCCATGTTCCAGAAGTCGTAAGGGAGCGGGAAGCATGGACTATGGATTCACCACGGCGGCCTATGTTGTTGCAGCCGTTCTTTTCATCCAGTCACTGGGCGGGCTTTCAGTGCAGGAAAGCGCAAAGCGCGCGGTCTGGTACGGGATCGTCGGCATGGCGCTGGCCGTTGCCGCCACGCTTTACGGGCCGGGGTCTGGCAACTGGTTGATATCGTTGATCATGATCGCGTCAGGCGGTGCCATCGGCTGGGTTGTCGCACAGCGCGTGCAGATGACGGAAATGCCGCAATTGGTGGCCGCGATGCACAGCCTTGTCGGCCTTGCGGCGGTGTTCATCGGCTATAACACCCATATCGAGATGGTGCGGGTGGCTGGCTTGGATGAGGCCGCACGGGCGGCATTGGATGGATTTGCGGCGGTGGTTGCGCATAAGTCCGGGGTCGAAGTGTCGATCCTGCGGGTGGAAACCTTCCTTGGTGTGTTCATCGGCGCGGTGACGTTTACCGGATCGGTGATTGCCTTTGGCAAGCTGGCGGGCAAAGTGGACGGCAAGGCCACAAAGTTGCCGGGCGGCCATATGTTGAACGCGACGGCGGCGGCGGTGTCACTGGTCTTGTTGCTGGTCTATCTGCAAACCGGATCGACCTTAGCGCTGCTCGGCATGACCTTGGCGGCTTTGTTCATCGGCTATCACCTGATCATGGGCATTGGCGGCGCGGATATGCCCGTGGTCGTGTCGATGCTGAACAGCTATTCCGGCTGGGCGGCGGCGGCGATTGGGTTTTCGTTGTCGAATGACCTGCTGATCGTGGTCGGTGCGCTGGTAGGCTCTTCCGGTGCGATCCTGAGCTATATCATGTGCAAGGCGATGAACCGGTCGTTTGTCAGCGTGATCCTTGGCGGCTTTGGCGGCACGACTGGCCCGGCGATGGAAGTTACGGGCGAACAGATTGCCATTGATGCCGAAGGGGTGGCCGCGGCGCTGAATGACGCCGATAGCATCATCATTATTCCGGGCTATGGCATGGCGGTGGCGCAGGCGCAGCAGTCGGTGTCGGAACTGACGCGGAAATTGCGCGCGGCGGGCAAGACCGTGCGTTTTGCCATTCATCCGGTTGCAGGGCGGTTGCCGGGGCATATGAACGTACTTCTGGCCGAGGCGCGGGTGCCCTATGACATCGTGATGGAGATGGACGAGATCAACGAAGATTTTCCGTCAACCGACGTGGCCATCGTGATCGGCAGCAATGACATCGTGAACCCGGCCGCACAAGAGGACCCGAATTCCCCGATTGCAGGCATGCCGGTGCTGGAATGCTGGAAGGCGAAACAGGTGTTCGTGTCCAAGCGCGGGCAGGGCACGGGGTATTCTGGCATCGAGAACCCGCTGTTCTACAAGGAAAACACGCGGATGTTCTACGGCGATGCGAAGAAATCGCTGGATGCGCTTTTGCCGATGATCGACTGATCTCTCGCACTGGTGCAGATTAACCTCGTCTTGCCGGGCGCGATTTTTCTTTTTGTTCGTTGGTTTTTTGTCAGAAAACCGTTTCACGAATTGATGAGGTAGGGATCAAAGAAATCAGAAAGCGGGGCGGCGATCATCTTGCACGATCAAACTCTGCGTCGGATGCTGACCGTGACGGCGACAGCCCATCTTCTATTTGCTGTCTGGCCATCGATCGACATTGCTGTTTCTAGGTATTTTTTTCTGTTGGACGGTACGTTCTGGTTGTCATCTAACAGTCTGGCCGAACAGGTGCGAATTCCGATCTGGCTGGCCAGCGTTGCGCTGGCGATCTTGTCGGCTTTGATGTTGTGCGCAAGTCTGTTTCGCGGCAAGTGCGCAAGAACGCCATGGCGGTTTTGGGCGTTTGTAACAGCGACCTATCTTCTGGGGCCGGGCGTTTTGGTGAATGTCATATTGAAGCAGAATTGGGGTCGGGCAAGGCCGGTCACAATCTTAGAGTTCGGCGGAGACAAGCTATATACCCCGCCGTTTGAGTTTGCAGGTCAATGTGTAAAAAACTGTTCATTTGTATCGGGCGAGGCGGCGTCAGCTGCGGTAATGGGGATAGTTTTAGGTCTGTGCGTCGGACGCGGCGCACCAACAAAATGGCGGTTCGCAGTCTACGCCGGACTGGGCGCTATGGTGGTATTGGCATCAGGCCTGCGGATTGCGACGGGGCGGCATTTCCTGTCGGACGTAGTCTTTGCCGCCTTGTTCATGTTGATTGTTGCGCGGCTGTGCTTTCGTGGGCTTGACGCACGCGTCCCAGGTTCCAAAGGGTTTGTGGCCGATATCTTGGTCGATCTTTTTGGTTGGACCGGGTTTCGCGGCAAACCTGCGGTCGGTGTTATAGTGACAGACAGGGCGGGTGGTGGCGCAGCGGTCTAGGCTATCGGATCTATCGTTCGGCATCCGCCCCAATTCGCGCGCTTACCTTCGAAGGTTAGGCTATCAGTGCTTCTTGCCGTGTGCATTGCAGTTTACAAACTGTGTTTGCCGCATAGATTGATAGAAAAGCACCAAACGGAATAAATATGTCTAGCATCGAAGATCACCCGTTGAGATACGCTCTGGTGAATGAGCTGCACGCCCGGCCCTTTCCGTCTTTGGATGTGCCTTGCCATGCTGTCTATGTGGCCATCAAGGAACCGCTGGACGCTGCAAACCGCAGCCGTGAGGCAGACCGCGCCCATTTGCTGGAATTGCTGGATCGTCACGGTTCTGTCCACCCGCAGCCGGGTGCCACGCATTTTTCAGGCGCCATCGGTCGGGATGATCTGAAATGGGAAAGTCACACCGAATTTGTGACCTATTCGGCCTTTGGCAAGGGCTTGTCTGACCGGGCCTTTGATCCGGTGGAAGCCGAGGTGCTGCCAGAGGATTGGCTGGCGCAAAGCCCGGGCAAACGGATTGCCTCGGTTTTGATCCGGGTTGAAATTCTGCCCGAAAGCGAAGCCGAGGTGCTGGCGAAACTGGAAGACTGGTTTGTGCCGGAAAGTCTTGCCTGCGCATCGGTGGTGGACGGGGCCGCGGTCGTTGCAGGCGATTTTCGCATTGATCCGGCGGGGCATATGCGGTTTGCGGTATTCGTGCGCCCTGGCACCGGCGCACGCCGCGTTGGCCGAATTGTTCAGCGCCTCTGTGAAATCGAAACATACCGCGCGATGTCGATGCTTGGCCTGATGCGGGCGCGGCAATTGACGTCGCGGCTGAATGCGCTGGACCCCCGGCTTTCGGCGCTTGTGTCAGGGCTGGATACGGTGGGGGCGTCGCCAGAGGCAGCGCTGCATGACCTGCTTGCCATATCGGCGGAACTTGAAAGCCTTGCGGTGCAGTTTTCGTTCCGCTTTGGCGCGACTTCCGCCTATGAGGCCATTGTCAACCAACGCATCGAAGTGCTGCGCGAGGTACGGCTGCAGGGACGACAAACCTTTGGCGAATTCATGATGCGGCGCTACGACCCTGCGATGCGGACGGTCAAGTCGGCCGAAGGGCGGCTCAGGTCAATGGCGGAACGGGCGGAGCGGGCGGCGGAATTGCTGCGCACAAGGGTTGATGTGGAACGGTCTGCACAGAACCAGCAACTGTTGAAAAGCATGGACCAGCGGGCCGATCTGCAGTTGCGTCTGCAGCGGACGGTGGAAGGGTTGTCGACGGTTGCGATCAGCTATTACGGCGTCAATCTGGCGGCCTATGTCGCCTATCCGCTGACAGAACGTCTTGGCCTGACGCATGGCATGTCGATGGCTATACTCACCCCGCTCGTCGTGTTTGGCGTCTGGTTGATGGTCCGTCGCATCCGCAACCACATTGCCTGATCACCGCCCTCTGATACGCGGATCAAGCGCATCGCGAATGCCGTCACCGATGTAGTTCACCGACAGCACGGTCAGCGAAATGGCGAGGCCGGGCCAGATCACCCGTTCGGGATAAATCTGCATGTAGGACAGGCCATCGAACAGCAAGCGGCCCCAGGTTGGGAAATCCGGCGGAAAACCGAGACCGAGGAAAGACAGCACCGATTCCGTGATGATTGCCTCGGCCACCCCAAGGGTTGCGGCGACCATCACCGGAGAGACGACGTTTGGCAGGATGTGACGAAAGATGATGCGGCGCGGAATAGCCCCGATGGACCGGGCGGCCAGCACATATTCGCGTTCCTTCAACGCCAGCACTTCGCCGCGCACGATGCGGGCGGCCTGCATCCAGGACGTGATGCCGATGGCAAAGACGATCAGCGCAAAGGCTCCCAATTCGGGACCGATCAACCCGGCGATCCGGTCGCGGAACAGCATCACAAGCACCAGCAGAAGCGGGATCAATGGCAGGGCGAGGAACATGTCGGTCAGGCGCATCAACGGCCCGTCAAGGGGTTTGAAATAGCCAGCCAGCACACCGATCAAGGTGCCAAAAACAATGGCGATGATCATCGCGACAAAACCCACGGCCAGCGAAATGCGACCCGCCAGCATCATCCTGGCCAGCATGTCACGGCCAAGCTGATCGGTGCCAAGAGGAAAGCGCAAACTGGGCCCCTGGTTCTTCAGTTTGATCGCTTGTGCCACGTTCAGCTTTTCAGGGATCCAGAGATAGGGGCCCAGCAAAACAACAACGACAAAGATTGACAGAACGATCAGGCCAAACAGGGCCCCGCGATGGGTCCGAAATTGCCGCCAAATCGCCTTCGACTGGCTGGCCGGTTTTGCCGCTGCGGCGCTGGCGTCAGTCATACCGGATCCTCGGGTCTAGAAGGCCGTAAAGCACATCGGCGATCAGATTGAACAGTACGATCAGCACTGCAAAGATAAAGGCCAGGGTCTGCACCATCGGAATATCATTGGCATGGATGGCCCCGATCAGTGCGGCGCCAATGCCGTTCACGCCGAACAGGTTTTCGGTGATGATCGCACCGCCAAAAATCGACGGTATGCCAAGTGCGATGACGGTCACCACCGGGATCATCGAGTTGCGCAACACATGTTTCAGTAGAACGGTGCGTTCGCTCATGCCTTTCGCGCGGGCAGTTCGGACATAGTCCTGCCCCATGTTTTCGAGCATGGAGGACCGCATATAGCGGCTGATGGCGGCGGCGTTTGCCAGTCCTAGTGTCATTACGGGCAAGGCCATTTGCTTGATCTGCTTCACGAAGCTTTCCCAATCGGTCACCGCAAGCGTTGTATCGTATTTGGTCGGAAACCATCCGAGCCAAACCGCGAAGATGATGATGAACAGGGTGCCCGAAAAGAAGGTGGGTACCGAAAAGCCGATCATCGCGAAGAGCGTGCCACCCTGATCAAACCAGGAATACTGCCGGTAGGCCGAATAGATGCCAATCGGCAGGGCGATCGCAATGCCGACCAGATAGGCTGTGCCGATCACTGTCAGGGTTTGCGGAATGCGTTGGCCGATGATTGTGAAAACCGGGCTGCGTGATTGCCAGGACAGAATGCGCTGTTCCGCCCCGGCCAGATGGGTTCCGAAATAGCTGTCAAAAAGACTGGCAGGTTCAACCCAGAAAAACTGTCTGAGCCACAAAATATAGCGCACCATGACCGGCTGATCTGCGCCCAATGCCTCGATCATCTTCTGGCGCACGTCAGGCGGTACAGTCAGCGGAATTTCGGACATCGGCGATCCGGGGGCGAGATCGACGAGCAAGAATATGACCAGACTGATGACCAGAAGGGTTGGGATGGCCAGCAGTAACCTGCGAAGCGTGTAATTGAGCATGCGCGGCGTTGCCTCGGATCAGCTTGGACGGGGTAGATACGGATGAGCAGATTGCCCATCCGCGGTCTGCCGGTGGGGGCGGGCAAGCAGCCCGTCCCCACCTTTGCTGGGTTACTTTACGCGGAACCAGTCTGCGGTATTCCAGGTTTCGAGGTCCCAGGCGTTGATCTGCACACCGCCAAGCGTGTTCGAATGCGCTGAAAGCGTGCCCCGATGCACCAGCGGAATCACGGTCATGCTGTCTTTGGTGACCATGTCGTTCAGCTTTTTTGCGATCTCTTGGCGCTTGGCAAGTTCGGTGGTGGTGCCAAACTCGGCATAAAGTGCATCATAGGCCGGGTCGCAGAACCGGTTGATGTTCTCACCCTGCCACTGGCTTTCAGGTGATGGTGCGTTTTTGCACTGGTACTGGCCCAGATAGCTTTCCGGATCAGGGCTTTCCGAGTTGTTGGCGTACATCTCGACATCGGCATAGAACTTCTGGAAGGTGTCGGGTGAACCCGCATCACCGCCGAAGAACACGCCCGGATCGATAGCCTTCAACTCAACTTCCACGCCAAGTTCCGTCCACCAGTCTTTGATCAGCGCCTGGAAATCCTGACGGATCGGGTTGACGGTGGTCTGATACAGGATCGACAGTTTCTTGCCGTCCTTGTCGCGGATGCCGTCGCCGTCGCTGTCGGTCCAGCCGGCTTCTTCCAGCAGCGCCATGGCACCTGGCATGTCCTGCGCGATGCAGCCTTCGTTGTCGGATGCCCAGCCTTCGGGGCCGGGGATGATGTTGCAGGTAGGCTTGCCGCCCGCGCCATAGCCAACCTCGACCAAGATCGAGCGGTCAATGGCTTTGGACAGCGCCGTGCGCACCTTGATGTCCGACAGGATCGGGTGGGGATGCTTGGCTGTTGCACGCTCGCCTTCCGGCAGATCGGCAGACGGATCGGTCGTGTTCATCTCGACACGTTCCACCAGCGTTCCAAAGGCCACAACGAACTGGCCTTTGCCGGCCGCTGCCATCGATGCCTGTGCATCCGGCGGGATCTGGGTGTTCCAGGCGTAATCGAATTCGCCGGTTTCCATCACGGCGCGGGCCGAACCTTCGGCGTCGCCGCCGCCTTTGATCACGGCGGTCGCGAAGGCAGGCTTTGCCGGATCGCGGTAGTTCGGGTTGGCTTCCATGCTGACCGTGTCATTCACGGTAAAGCCGACCACCTTGAATGGGCCGGTGCCGACCGGCATGTTGTTGGCATCGGTGCAGGTCGGTGCGGCAGCGCCAAGGCAGGATTCGAATTGCGCTTTTTGCAGGATCGGGGAAAGCCCGCTGACAAAGGCGGTGTAGGGGTTCGGCTTTGGCCCGGTGAAGGTCACCTTGATGGTGCTTGGGTCGACCGCTTCGACCGAAGCCACACCTTCATATTTCGTCGCCTGGCTGCAGCCGCCTTCTGGATGGGTGCAATACTGCCATGTAAAGATGGCGTCATCGGCAGTGACCGGTGTCCCGTCAGACCACAGTACGCCTGGAATAAGCTTCCAGGTGATCGATGTCAGATCCGCCGAAATGCCGCCATTTTCCAGCGTCGGGATTTCCACGGCAAGACGTGGCACGAGGAGGCCATTGGGATCAACAGTGGCGAGTGGTTCTACCACCATCCCGGCAGCCAGAAGGTCTTTGGTGCCGCCCGACAGGTAGGGATTTACGATGGACACGGCTTGCGGGAAGGTAAGCTTCACCTCGCCATCCGTGCCGCGTTCGGCATGGGCGGCCGGCGCAAGCACAAAGGCTGCGGCGGCCCCCAGTAGGGCTGTCTTGAATTTCATAAGTTTACTCCTTGTTGATTGTGCTCTTTGGCCTCTGGTTCGCCGGTTTTTCCGGCTGTCGGTGTTATGGCGGGGACGAGATGGCAGGCGACTTGTCGCCCGGGTGCCACGTTGACCAGTTTGGGTTCTTCGCTGCGGCAGCGATCAAAGACCTTCGGGCAGCGGGTGGAGAAATTGCAGCCCGCCGGTGGATTTGCCGGCGATGGCATGTCGCCTTTCAGGATAATCCGCTGGCGGTTTCTGGCGCGCACCGGATCAGGTTCATTGACCGCCGAAAGCAGCGCCTGCGCATAGGGATGCAAAGGGTTGGAATAGAGCTGGTCGCGGGGCGAAAGCTCGGCGATCTGGCCCAGGTACATCACCGCAACCCGGTCGGCGATGTGGCGCACCATCGACAGATCATGGCTGATGAACAGGTAGGTCAGGCCCAATCTGGTCTGCAAATCCTCAAGCAGATTGACCACTTGCGCCTGGATCGACACATCGAGGGCAGCAATCGGTTCGTCGCAGACGATGAACTTGGGGTTCAGCGCCAGCGCGCGGGCGATGCCGATGCGCTGGCGCTGGCCACCGGAAAATTCATGCGGAAAGCGGCTGGCAAAACGCCGGTTCAGCCCGACCGCATCCATCAGTTCATAGATCCGGGCTAATTTTTCATCGCTGGTCATGGTGGTATGCTCATCAAGCGGTTCGCCGATGATTGCGGCCAAAGTCATCCGGGGGTTCAGGCTGGCCTGTGGATCCTGAAATACCATCTGCATCTTGGGGCGTATCATCCGAAGTGCCCCGGCGTCTAGGCTGGCCACGTCGTCGCCGTCTATGACGACGGACCCGGAAGTGACTTCGTAAAGCCGCAGCAAAGTGCGCCCTACAGTGGATTTGCCACAGCCACTTTCACCAACAAGGCCCAGCGTCTCGCCTTCATAAATGTCGAAACTGACGTCATCCACCGCTTTGACATCGCCGGTATGGCGGCGCAGCAGGCCGGTATAAATGGGGAAATACTTTTTCAGGTTGCGCACGGATACCAATTTCGTCCGGCCCTGGGCCGGGCTTGCATCATCCAGCATGTGCTGCCTCCGGTTCCCAATGGCAGGCCACGTCATGGCCATACCCCACCTTGCCCTTGCTTATTGCCCGGCGCACAGGGTTTTCGACTTGGCAGCGGTCGAACACATGGGCGCAGCGCCCGCGGAAAGCGCAGGCCGCAGGCACGGCCGTGATGATGGGTGGTTGGCCTTCGATCACTTCAAGGCGGGCCGAGCGGGCACCGCTGATGGCGGGAATGGTCCGCAACAGGGCGCGAGTATAGGGGTGACGCGGGTCGGCAAATAGCTCGTCCACCGGGGCCTGTTCCACCACCTGGCCACCATACATCACCATCACCCGGTCGGCGATGCCTGCGATCACGCCCAGATCATGGGTGATCCAGATGATGGCCATTCCCAGTTTGGTCCGCAATTCCTTGATCAGTTCCAGAATTTGCGCCTGAATGGTCACGTCCAATGCCGTGGTCGGTTCGTCGGCTATCAACACATCAGGGTTGCAAGACAATGCGATGGCAATCATCACCCGCTGCCGCATACCGCCGGAAAACTGATGCGGATAGTCTTTCAGCCGTTTGCGGGCATCGGGGATGCCAACGGTATCAAGCAATTCTGCGGCCCTGGTTTCCGCTTGGGCCTTGGTCATTCCAAGGTGCTTGATCAGGGGTTCGCAGATCTGGTTGCCGACGGTGAACACCGGATTGAGGCTGGTCATCGGGTCCTGAAAGATAAAGCCGATTTTGGCCCCGCGCACCGAAAGCAATTCTTCCTGGCTGATCTTGAGAAGGTCGCGTCCAGCAAGCAGCACTTCGCCAGCGCAGACATCGGCAGGCGGCGACGGCAGCAGCCCAAGAAGCGACATCATTGTCACCGACTTGCCCGATCCGCTTTCCCCGACGACACCCAGCAATTCACCGGGTTGCAAATGAAAGCTGACCGAATTGACGGCGTGAATCCCGCCACCACGGGTCATGAATACCGTTTTGAGGCCCCTTACATCAAGGACAGGC